>NZ_CP041146.1:612222-918333 GCF_006494775.1 Nocardioides humi
CGGCGCGCCGGGATCACCGCCGCCACCGCGGACCCGTCCGGCGGGGAGGTGGTCCGCGATCCCGCGACCGGTGAGCCGACCGGCGTACTCAAGGAGACCGCACGCCAGCTGCTCGACGGCGTCCTCCCCGAGCCGACCGCCGCCGAGCGGCAGCAGGCCGTGGTCGACGCCCTCGCCGAGCTCAACCGGCGCGGCGTCACCAGCGTCACCGACCCGATCGTCACGCCGGAGATGCTGCGCGACTACGTCGCACTGCGCCGCGGGGACCGACTCACGGCCCGGCTGACCACGCTGCTGCACTGGACCTGGCCGTCGGTGCAGACGCCGTTGGCCGTGCTGGAGGAGGCGATGAGGTACGTCGGCTCGACCACCGGGCTCGGCGACGACCTGCTCCGGATCGGCGGCTGCAAGCTGATCGCCGACGGCGTCGCCGCGCTCGGCACCGCCTGGATGTCGCTGCCCTACCACCACGAGGGCACCTGCGGCGCCCTCGTCACGGAGGGCGCCGACGACGCCGAGCGGGTCGCCGCCCTGCACGCCCTGGTCCGGCTGCTGCACCAGCACCGGTTCCAGGTGCAGGTGCACGCCACCGGCGACCGGGCCTGCGACACGGCGGTCGAGGCGCTGGTCGCCGCGCTGACCGAGGATCCCTGGCCGGACGCCCGACACGTGCTGATCCACGCCAACCTGCCCTCGCCCACCGCGGTCGCCGCGATGGCCGAGCACGGCATCCTCGCCAACGTCAACGCGCTGGTGAAGTGGCAGGCCGCCGGCGGGCTGGTCGGCGTCATCGACGAGGACCAGTGGCACCGGATGATGCCCGCCCGCTCGATGGCCGACGCCGGCGTCGTCGTGTGCGACGCCTCCGACGCCCCGATCACCGACCCGAACTGGCGTCTCGCCCTGCAGATGCTCGTCACCCGCGTCCCCCGCGGCGGCACCGGCCCCTGCGGCCCCGCCGAGCGGCTGACCCGCGAGCAGGCGATCCGCGCCTGGACCGCGGCCCCCGCCTGGCAGGACCACGCCGAGCACGACAAGGGCACCGTCGAGCCCGGCCGGCTCGCCGACCTGTGCGTCGTCGCCGAGGACCTGATGGCGGTGCCCGACGAGGACCTGCACGCCGTCACGCCGGTGCTGACCGTGCTGGGCGGGCAGGTCGTCCACGAGGCGTGAGCCGCGCTCTCACAGGCGCGGGTCGACCGGCTCCGACTCCAGCGCGAGCACGGCGAACACCGCCTGGTGCACCTTCCACAGCGGCTCGTTCCCCACGAACGCGTCGAGCGCGTCGAGGCCCAGGCCGTGCTCGCGCAGCGCCAGCTGCCGCTTCCTCCCGAGGTGGCGCTGCCGCAGCACGTCGAGGGAGTCGGTGTAGTCGGGGCCGTAGATGATCCGCAGGTACTCCCGCCCGCGCACCTTCAGCCCCGGCTGCACCCGCCCCTCGACGAGGTGGGCCGGCTTGACGACCATGCCCTCGCCGCCGGAGGCGGTCAGCTCGAGCCACCACCGGATGGCGGCCTCGCGCTCGGCGGCCGAGGAGAGGTCGACGAGCCGGTGCCGGGTGGGCGTGACCAGGCCGCCCTCCATCCGCGCCAGCGCCGCGAGGTGCCAGGGGTGCGGCTCGGTGTGGGCGAGCGCCCGGCCCTCGGCGGCGAGCACCTGGAAGGGCGCCACGGTCACGCCGTCGAGGCCCTCCGTCGGCCGGCAGTACGACGCGTACGCGTCCCGGAAAGCGGCCGCGTTGACCCGCCGGCGCTCCACCCGGTCGGCCAGGGCGGCGACGTCGACTCCCCGTGCGCCGGCCTGCGCGAGCACGGCCGCCGCCTCGGGCAGCACCTCGCGCGCGGCGGCGCCCACGGCGGCGTACTGGCTCCGGATCAGGTCCAGCGCCTTGGCCGACCAGGGCAGCAGCTCGCAGTCCAGCGCCAGCCAGTCGGTGTCGAGCGAGGCGAACAGCGGCGCCGCGGCCGCGCGCAGCCGGTCGACCAGCTCGGCGGTGTCGGCGAAGAAGGGCCGTCCGGTGCGGGTGTAGACGGCGCCGGTCGTGCCGTCGGCGACCCCGAACCGGCGCTCCGCCACCCCGGCGTCCCGGGCCAGGACCGCGATCGCGCGTGAGCCCATGTGCTTCTCCTCGCACACGACGTGGGTGACGCCCCAGCCGGCGTACTCCTCGAAGGCCTCGGCGGGGTGCTCCAGGAAGCCGTCGAGCGAGGAGGTCGCGACCGGCGACATGGTCGGCGGCAGGTGGACCAGCCAGCGCGGGTCGACCGCGAACCGGCTCATCACCTCCAGCGCGGCGGCGGCGTTCTCCTCGGGGATCTTGACCTTGCCCGCGTGCGGCGACTCGATCCACCGGGTCCCGGCCACGTCGTCGATGGCAAGGACCGACGGCTCCCGCTCGTCGGTCGCCGGGGCGAGCGGGCGGGCCGGCTCGTACCACTGCTGCTCGGCCGGGACCGCCACGATCTCCCGCTCCGGGTAGCGCAGCGCGGTGAGGGCGCCCCCGAACACGACGCCGGTGTCGAGGCAGATGGTGTTGTTGACCCACTCGGCGGTGGGGACCGGGGTGTGGCCGTAGACGACCATCGCCTCGCCGCGGTACTCCTTCGCCCACGGATAGCGCACCGGCAGGCCGTACTCGTCGGTCTCCCCCGTCGTGTCGCCGTAGAGCGCGAAGGAGCGCACCCGGCCCGACGCGCGGCCGTGGTAGGCCTCCTTGAGCCCGGCGTGCGCGACCACCAGCCGGCCGCCGTCGAGGACGTAGTGACTGATCAGCCCGTCCATGAACGCCAGCGCTCGCGCGCGGAGGTCGTCCGGCTGCGCCGCCAGCTGCTCGAGCGACTCGGCCAGTCCGTGCGAGACCTTGACGTTGGCGCCCTTGAGCGCCCGCACCAGCTTGGCCTCGTGGTTGCCCGAGACGCACAGCGCGGTGCCGGCGGCGACCATCCCCATGACGAGGCGGAGCACGCCGGGCGTGTCCGGGCCGCGGTCGACGAGGTCGCCGACGAAGACGGCCTGCCGGCCCTCGGGGTGGGTGGCGCCGACCGCGACGCCGGCGTCGTCGTACTCCAGTCTCCAGCCCAGCTCGGTGAGCAGGCTGCGCAGCTCGGACACGCAGCCGTGCACGTCGCCGATCAGGTCGAACGGACCGGTGACGTCACGACGGTCGTTCCACGAGCGCTCGCGCACGATCGTGGCCGCGGCGACCTCGTCGACGCCGCGCAGGACGTGGACCCGGCGGAAGCCCTCCTTGCGCAGCCGGCCCAGCGAGCGCTTGAGGTCGCGGTGCTGGCGGGTGACGACGTGGCGGCCGAAGGCGCGGTCGGGCCGGGCCGCGTTGCGGTCCACCGCCACCCGCTCGGGTACGTCGAGCACGATCGCGTCGACCATGACGTCGTGGCTCTTCGCGAGCCGGACCAGCGAGGCGCGCGCGGTCTGTTGGACGTTGGTCGCGTCGACCACCGTCAGCAGGCCGCGGCGCAGGCGGGTGCCGACGATGTAGTGGAGGACGTCGAAGGCGTCGGGAGTCGCCGACTGGTCGTTCTCGTCGTCGGCGACCAGGCCGCGGCAGAAGTCGCTGGAGACCACCTCGGTCGGCTTGAAGTGCTGGCGAGCGAAGGTCGACTTGCCGCTGCCGGACACACCGACCAGCACGACCAGGCCCATCGTGGGGATGCCGAGCTCAGGCATCGGCCCTCGCCTCCTTCCTGTCCTCGTTCCGGGTGAAGATCGCCAGCTGGGTGGGCGTTCCGTGGGTCTCGTCCGGCTCGCCGACGCCGCGCCGCTCGACGACGTACCCGTGGGTGGTCGCGACCCGCTCGCACCAGGCGGCGAACTCGGCGCGGTCCCACTCGAAGCGGTGGTCCGGGTGGCGCATCCCGGTCAGCCCCTCGTAGAGCGCGTTGTACTCCCGGTTCGGCGTGGTCACGACGACCGCTCCGGGCCGTGCCGCGCCGAACACCACCCGCTCCAACGCCTCCAGGCGCGGCGGGTCGACGTGCTCGACGACCTCCATCAGCACCGCCGCGTCGTACCCGGCGAAGCGGGGATCCTCGTAGGTGAGCGCCCCCTGGAACAGCTCCAGCCGCTCGGCCTGCCGCTCGCTCATCCGGTCGACGTGCAGCCGGCGGGCGGCGTACTGCAGGGAGCGGGCGGACACGTCGCACCCGGCGACCTTCGTCAGGCCGGGCTCCTTGAGCAGCCGCTCCAGGAGCTGGCCGGGCCCGCAGCCGAGGTCGATCACGGTGCGCGCCTCGAGCTCGGCCAGGACTTGCAGCACCGCCCGATGGCGCTGGGTGTTGAGCGGCACCCGCCGCTCCTCCGGCTGGAGCACCTCCTCCTCCGCGGCCGGCTCCAGGCTCTCCTCCGCCGCCTCGTCGAGCTCGGCGAGGCGCGCCAGCGCGACCCGGGTGAGCCCGCCCCTGCGGCCCAGATATCGCCGGGTGATCAGGGTCCGGTCCGGGTGGCCGGCCAGCCACTCGCCGCCGGAGCGCAGCAGCTTGTCGACCTCGTCCGGGCCCTGCCAGTAGTGCTTGGACTCGTCGAGCACCGGCAGCAGCACGTGCAGCTGGCTCAGCGCGTCGGCCAGCCGCAGCTCACCGGTCAGCGTGAGCCGCACGTACCGCGAGTCGCCCCACTCCGGGAAGGCCTCGTCGAGCACGATCGGCTCCGCGCTCACCTCCCAGCCCAGCGGCCCGAACACCCGGTGCGCGATCTCCGCGCCGCCCCGGCAGGGCAGCACCGGGATCCGGATCTCCAACGGGATCGCGCTGTCCGCGAGCGCCTGGTCGGCCTTGCAGGTGCCGGAGCGCGCCGTGCTGAACACGTCCGCCAGCGCCACACCGAGCAGCGAGGACGCGGCGTACGAGCGGTCGTTGACGTACTGCGCCAGGCTGAAGTCCGGCGCCTTGCGCCCCTGCCGCCGCGCCAGCCGCACCGGGTCGACCTCGAGGACGAGCGCCGCCGTGCACCGCTCCTCGCTCGCCTCCGGGTAGAGCACGGTCGCGGTCCCGAAGGACTGCGGGAACTCCTGGACGCGGTCGGGGTGCTTGTGCAGGAGGTAGCCCAGGTCCGTCGCCGGTCGGTGGGTCGTCGAGATGGTCAGCAGCACGTCGCCATCCTGCCCGGCACCGCAACGGATTTACGCCGGGCCGGGCTGTCGGCGAGCCCAACCGCGTGCCGCGCCACCGCGAGGCCGTCGAGCCGTTCTACGCCCTCTCCTACCGGATCACGTTCCTCAGCAGGGCCGAGCTCGCCCGCGACTACGTCGTCACGCCCCCGCCCGGCTCCGCGACGACTACCTGCCCGCCCGCGGCCTGACCTCCAACGGCCACCACGAGATCTACTTCGGCGACCGAGTCCCGACGCTGGAGCACGTGCTCAGGTTGCAAGGTGCTCGACGATCCGTCGTGCGGCCCGGAGACCTGAGCCCCGGACGGCCGGTCAAGTCGCCGGCCGTTCTGCTCTCACTACGCGAGACATGGCTACGCTGGTCGGCCCATGGCCAGGTCCCCGATCCCGCCATGGGTCGCACTGCGGTCGTCCGGCGGACTCGACACTGCCTGTCGGAATATCGGACACTCCCCGACCTCGAACGCCGGACATCATGAGGGGATGGTCGCGCAGGATGTGATCGTCGGCCCGGAGTTGCGGCTCGATCTTCTTCGTCGGGAGCGGACGGGCATTGCCGAGACGGTCTACGGCCCGGGCAAGTCTGCCGGGCAATGCGCCACCGCCGTCGCCGGCCTGCTCGCCGGCGGGTCTCAGGGCCCCGTCCTGCTCAGCCGCGCGGACGACGAGCAGGCAGCGGCGGCACTCTCGACGAACCCGGGTGGCGTCCGCATGCCGACGGCGGACGGACTCTTCCTGCTCGCATGGCGCACCTGCCCGCCTCGACCGGGCCATGTGCTCGTCCTGACGGCGGGCACAGCCGACCTCCCGGTCGCTCGGGAGGCCGCCGCCGTCCTGTCGGCGTACGGCTGCGCGCCGACCCTGATCGCCGACATCGGGGTCGCGGGCCTGCATCGGGTGCTCGAGCAGCGGGAGCGGCTCGACACGGCAGACGTGGTGCTCGTGGTCGCAGGGATGGAAGGGGCTCTGGCCAGCGTTGCGGCGGGCCTCACCCGTGCGCCGGTGATCGCGGTACCGACGAGCACGGGCTACGGTTCCGGCCTGTCCGGGATCACTGCCCTTCTCGGAATGCTTGCCTCTTGCAGTCCGGGGATCACGGTCGTCGGCATCGACAACGGCTTCGGTGCCGCGTGTGCCGCTCTGCGGATGCTCGGAGAACCAGGAAGAGGCGACGATGTCCGCGACTGATCGGCGGCCGATCGCCGCACTCTGCGATCGTTCCGCTCGGCTCAGGGAGCAGGTCGAGAGCCACGGGTCGCTGGTCGTCGCCTTCTCCGGTGGCGCCGATTCTGCCCTGCTGCTGGCGGCCGCTGCGCGTTTCCTCGGGAAGGACAATACGGTCGCCGCGACCGCGGTGAGCCCGTCGCTCCCGCACACGGAGCTCGAAGCAGCAAAGACGTTCGCCGCCGACATCGGCGTACGTCACATCCTCGCTCCGACGAGCGAGCTGGATCGCCGCGGCTACCGTGAGAACGGCGTGGATCGCTGCTTCCACTGCAAGGCAGAGCTCCTCAGCGTCCTGGCTCCACTGGCAGCGGAGCTGGGCCTGGACGCAGTCGCGACGGGGACGAACAGCGACGACGCCATCGACCCCTTCCGGCCGGGCATCCGTGCTGCCGCGCTCGCCGGCGCGGTCACGCCCCTGCGTGACGCCGGGCTCGCGAAGACCGATGTCAGGGAGCTCTCCCGAGCCTGGGGCCTGGCCACCGCGGACAAGCCCGCGGCGGCCTGCCTCTCGAGTCGTGTGGCCTACGGTCTCCGGATCACTTCCCCGCGACTACGCCGCATCGAACGTGCCGAGGAGTCGCTTCGGGAGGCGCTCCGCGGGGCCGGTCTCCCGGTACGCGATCTGCGCGTCCGCGACCACGGCAACGTGGCCCGGGTCGAGGTCGACAGGGAGATCGTGGCGGAACTGCGTCGCCGCCCACAGCTGTTGGACACCATCCGCGGCTTCGACGTGGTCGAGGTCGATCCGCGAGGTTTCCGGTCAGGTTCGATGAACGAGCAGTTGAGCGGCGGGGATTCGTGAGCCGCATCGGCTGGATCGACGCCACTGCGGGCGTCAGTGGCGATATGTTGCTGGGCGCCTGCATCGCGGCGGGCGCACCGCTCGACGTCGTCAATCGTGCCGTCCGGTCGCTGGATCTGCCCGAGACGGTGGACGTCACCGCGAGCACCGTACGTCGTGGGGCACTCGCAGCGACCCGGGCCGTCGTCTCGGTACCGCAAGCGCACCACCACCGCACGCTCGCGGACGTGCACCGCCTGCTCAGCAGGCTCGCTCCTCCGCTGCGTGAGCGGACGGCGGCCGTCTTCACCGCGCTCGGCGAAGCCGAGGCCGCGGTCCACGGCATCCCACTCAGCGAGGTGCACTTCCACGAGGTCGGCGCCCTGGACAGCATCGTCGACGTGGTCGGGGTGGTTGCCGCACTCGACGCCCTCCACATCGACCGGCTGGTGGCCAGCCCGATCGCCTTGGGGGGCGGTCGGACGATGACGGCGCACGGCGCGATCCCGCTCCCCGGGCCAGCCGTCCTCGAGTTGCTCCGAGGGCGGGGAATGCCCGCGTTCGGCGGTCCCGTCGACATGGAGCTGGCCACTCCTACCGGCGTCGCGCTTCTCGTCACGCTCGCCACCGACACGGGGGCGCTCCCGGCCGGCCTTCCGTTCGCCATCGGCGTGGGCGCGGGTGACCGAGAGCCGGCCGGCCACACGAACGTGTGCCGACTGGTCCTCTGCGACTCCGCCGCGACAGCGTCCACTCTGCCCACCGAGGCCGAGGTCGTCCTGGAGGCGAACGTGGACGACCTCGATCCGCGAGTGTGGCCCTCGGTGCTCGCCGCGCTGCTGGAGGCAGGGGCGGCCGACGCCTGGCTGACGCCGATCCTGATGAAGAAGGGACGGCCTGCACACACCCTCTCGGTGCTAGCAGCGCCTACCAGAGTCGACGCACTCATTCGTGTGGTCCTCACACACACAACGACGATCGGCGTACGCCGGCATGAGGTACACAAGAGCCGGCTTCGGCGTGAGGTAGTGACGGTGCAGGTGGGAGGCCGGCCGGTACGCGCGAAACTGGCATGGCTGGACGGGGCGGTCGTCACCGCGACGCCTGAATACGAGGACGTGGCCCGGTTGGCGCGTGCTGCCGGAACGACCGTTCGGGCCGCCCTCGCGGCCGCCGACGTCGCCGTCGACGCTCATCGCCGGGCGCTGGAGGCCGCAGCATCGCCGACACATGCTCGTTGAGGGCTCAGGAGGACGCCGGTACGGCCGGCTGCAGCGCCAGCAGCTGAGCGGGCGGGAGCTCGTCGTGATCGGCGACATCGAGGTCCACCGACACGACGTCGATGCGGTTGCTCAGGGTCTGGCGCAGCGTCCGGGCCTGCGCGGTCGTCGCTACGACGACCGCGCAGAACTGGCGTCGGCCGTGCTCGGGTGGCTTCAGGTCCGCGGCGAGGACGTCGACCCCGCGCCGGTGGAGCACCGAGGCCAGTGACAGGAGAAGCGCACGGTCCGCGTCGAGCGTGGTCACCACGACGCGATGAGGCACGGCGCCGGTCACGGCAGGCGCTCCGCCGGCGCCTCCCGGAGGCGGGAATGGACGATCTCTGCCGCGGCCATGCCCGTCGATATCCGGCGGGCCGCGCACTGGAGGAGGATCTCCCGGGTGGTGTCGCCGACGCCGCGCACCCTCTGGTGCACCTGCGATCCCGTGTGCCCTCTCAGCTCCCCTCCGACCTGGATCAGACCGCCGGCGTTGGCGACGTAGTCCGGGACCCAGGTGACGCCGAGGTGGTGCAGCCGCAGATCGATGTCGGCCGTGGCCAGCTGGTTGTTCGCGGCGCCGCACACGATCCGGGCCCGCAGCGCGGTGACGGAGGACCGGGTCAGCGAGGCCCCGAGTGCGCAGGGCGCGTAGATGTCCACATCGGCGTCGATCACCCGTGGCACGCTGGGCACCTCGTCGCCGCACGTCTCCCGCACCCGCTGGATGGCCTGCGGGTCAGGATCGGCGACGACCACCGACGCGCCCTCGCAGAGGAGGAGCTGGGCGAGGTGCGCGCCGACCTTGCCGACTCCCTCGATGCCGACAGCTCGCCCGCGGAGCCCTTCCGATCCCCAGACCTCGGTGGCGGCGGCCCGCATCGCATAGAAGACGCCTGCGGCGGTCGATCGGCCGCTGTCTCCAGATCCGCCGGCGCCGCTGGTCCTCCCGACGACATGCGGCGTCACCTCCCCGATGACGTCGAGATCCTCTGCGCAGGTGCCCACGTCGGCGGCGGTGACGTAGCGACCGTCGAGCCCGTCGACGAAGCGTGCGTAGGCGCGCAGCAGCTCGGGCGTCTTGTGCCGCGCAGGGTCCCCCATGATCACGGCCTTGCCGCCCCCAGGGGCAGTCCGGCAGCGGCCGCCTTGTAAGTCATTCCCTCGGCCAGCCGCAGCACGTCGGTGAGGGCCTCCGCCTCCGAGCGATAGGGCCGGAACCGGGTCCCGCCCAGGGCCGGCCCGAATGCCGTGCTGTGGATGGCGATGATCGCCATCAGACCGGTCTCGTCGTCGCGACAGAACACGACGCGCTCGCACCCCGGGGCATGGGGGTCCGTCTCGACGCCGCACGGGCCGGCCAGCTGCTCGAGCAACTCGGTGTTCACGTCTTCACTCCTCATGATCCGGACAGCGTCCCCTGTGGGGGCTTCGCCCTGGTCGCAGCCAAGGGATCACCTTGACCATCTGACGATCAATCCAAGCCTGAGTGCCACTCTCAGGTCAATCAACATCGATGTAACCTTGCAGATCGTTAGGCTGTGTCCGTCATCAAGGCCCTGGAGGTGTGCACGATGGCAACCATCGACCGACTCGATGTCGAGATCCTCGCCCTGTTGACGGACGACGCCAGGGCGGGGATCGCGGAGATCGCGCAGGAGCTCGGCGTCAGCCGGCAGACCGTCCAGCTCCGGCTGCGGCGCCTCGAGGACGACCGCATCCTCGTCGGATTCCAGCCGATCGTCGACCTGTCCGTCGCCGGGGCTCCGGTCCAGGCGCTCGTCAGCCTCGAGATCGACCAGCGCGTGATGGCCTCCATCGTCGACGGGCTGCGCGAGCTGCCCGAGGTCCTCGAGGTCCGGATCCAGGCCGGGCGCGAGGATCTCCTGGTGCACGTCGCGCTCGCGTCCCTCGAGGAGCTGCAGCGGCTGACCGCGGCCATCGTCGAGGTGGACGGCGTGCGCAAGACGACCTCGACCTTCACCGTCGCCACACCGGTCCCCCACCGCATACTGCCGCTGCTTCGCGAGCTCACCAAGGACGCCGGCTGGGGGAGGTCCACCCCGGCACCGCGATGACGGTGACGACTCGACACTCCAACAGGCCATCGCTGCGCCAGACCTGTCCCCCAACCGGCGTCCGCCTCACATCAGCACCGCCGTCTCCGGCGCCGACAAGAGCTCACCCACCCGGTGCAGCACCCTGGAGCCCAGCTCACCGTCCACCAGCCGATGGTCGAACGACAAGCAGAGGGTGGTCGTCTGCCGGACCACGATCTCGCCCTCGACCACCCAGGGCAGGGACGGATCGCCCCCACCGCCAGGATCGCCGCCTCGCCGGGGTTCAGGATCGGCGTACCCCCGTCGATGCCGAACGCACCGATATTGGTGAGTGTGATCGTGCCCCGGGCCATGTCCTCGGGCGGCGTCCTCCCCGCGCGGGCCAGCTCGACCAGACCGGCCAACGCCTCCGCGAGCTCCCGCAGGTCGAGATCCTGGGCATCCTTGATGTTCGGCACCAGGAGGCCCCGCGGTGTCGCCGCGGCCACGCCGAGATTGATCCGCTGTCGGACGATGATCTCCTGCGACTCCTCGTCCCAGCTGGCGTTGATCTCGGGAAAGGCCCGCACTGCCAGGACGAGCGCCTTCGCCACCAGCACGAGCGGAGTGAGCCGCACTCCACTCCAGGCCGACGAGGATCGCAGGCGCCGTAGGAGGTCCATCGTCGCCGTCACGTCCACGGTGACCCACTCGGTCGCGTGCGGAGCCGTGAACGCCGAGCTCACCATCGCCGCGGCGGTCGCCTTGCGAACACCGCGCACCGGGATCCGGCGCTCGTCGACGAGGAGGTCCGACGGCGACGCTCGTCCGACAGCGCGGTCCCGCGTCGCCACGGTCCCACCATCCGCAGGAGGCGTCAGCCGGATTCGGCGTGCTGATGCTCGGCGGACGCCGCTTCCGACGAGGACCTGAGGCGACTCACCCACCGTGGCGGACGACTCGTCCTCCACCAGGTCGATCTCCGCCACCGGCGCCTCGTCGGCCGACTCCACCGGCGAGGCGATGGCGATCAGCCTGCCGCCCACCGGAACCGTCTCACCGACCTGGGCGCACAGCTCGACCACCGTGCCCTCCAGAGGACTGGGCAGCTCCACGATCGACTTGGCGGTCTCGATGTCGACGATCAGCTGGTTGAGCTCGACCGGGTCGCCCACGGCCACGTGCCATGCGACGACCTCCGCCTCGGTCAGGCCCTCGCCCACGTCGGGCAGATGGAAGTGGACCGGTTCGCTCATGCCGGGCTCCTCTCCGAGGAGAGGGTCGAGCGGACAGCCAGAAGCACTCGGTCGACGTCGGGCACGAACTCGTCCTCCAGCTTCGCCGGAGGGTACGGCAGCCCGTAGGAGCCCACTCTCGCCACCGGTGCACGCAGGTCGTCGAAGCATCGCTCGGTCACCGCCGCGGCGATCTCGGCGCCCAGGCCGAAGAAGGTCGCGGCCTCGTGCACGACGACGACCCGCCCACTCTCCCGCGCACACCGCGCAACGGTGTCGACGTCGAGCGGCGAGATGGTCCGCAGGTCCACGACACCGACCGACACCCCGTCCTCCGCCGCCGCGGCAGCGGCGGCGAGCGCCGTGGCCACCGTGGCTCCGTGCGCGACGAGCGTGCAGTGCGAGCCCTTGCGCAGGACCATGGCCCGATCGAGGGAGGCCAGCGGAGCGTCCAGGTCGACCTCCCCTCGATCCCAGTACCTGCGCTTGGGCTCGTAGAAGACGACAGGATCGTCGCAGGCGATCGCCGCCCGCAGCAGCCGGAACGCATCCGCCGGGTTGGCACAGGAGACCACACGCAGGCCGGCCGTGTGCGCGAAATAGGCCTCGTTCGACTCGGAGTGGTGCTCCACGGCGCCGATGCCGCCGGCGGCGGGGATCCTGATCACGACCGGGAGCCGCACCCGCCCGCCCGAGCGCGCCCGCATCTTCGCGAGCTGACTGACGATCTGGTCGAAGGCCGGATAGACGAACCCGTCGAACTGGATCTCGCACACGGGCCGGAATCCCCGCAGGGCAAGGCCGATGGCGACCCCGACGATCGCCGACTCGGCCAGGGGCGTGTCGACGACCCGGTCCGCGCCGAACTCGTCCTGGAGTCCGTCGGTGACCCGGAACACGCCGCCCAGCCGGCCGACATCCTCCCCCAGGACGAGGACGCGACTGTCCTGCGCCATGGCGGTGCGCATGGCCTGGTTCAAGGACTTGGCGAGAGTCAGCTCAGGCATGGCCGGCCTCCGCCTCGACAGCCGCCCGGAACGCCGCATGGGCGCGCTGCTCCTCGCGCAACGCCGGGTGCGGCGTGGTGTAGACCTGCTCGAAGACCTCCTCGATCGCGGGGGCCGTCAGCGAGAGGCACGCCCGGCGCACGTCCGCGGCGAACTCACGCGCCTGCAGAGCGACGGTGTCCACCCAGTCGCCCTCCCCCCGGTGACGCAGGGCCGCGTCGAGCCGCCGCAGCGGGTCGCGCCCTCTCCACTTCTCCACCTCGAGCTCGGATCGGTAGCGCTTGGGGTCGTCGGAGGTGCTGTGGCCGGCCATCCGGAAGGTGTCGGCCTCCACGAACGCGGGGCCGTGACCCGCGGCGGTCCACTCGACCGCGGCGGTGGTCACCGCGTGCACTGCAAGCGCGTCATTCCCGTCGACATGCCAGCTCCGGAGCCCGAATCCCGCGGCACGGTGATGGAGCGGAGTCCCGTACTGCAGCTCGGTCGGGGTGGAGATCGCCCACTGGTTGTTCTGGCAGATGAAGATGATCGGCAGCCTGAACGCGGCGGCCCAGTTCATCGCCTCGCTCACGTCACCCTGGCTCGCCGCGCCGTCGCCGAAGTACACGGCCACCGGAGAAGCCTCGCCCGCGAGGCGGTTCCCCATCGCGAAGCCCGTCGCGTGCAGGGTCTGGGTCCCGAGGACGAGGGAGTAGAAGTGGAAGTTCCGGTGGTCGGCGACCCACCCCGAGTGGCTGATCCCCCGCCATTGCGCCAGCAGCTCCGCGGGCTCGATGCCGCGGCACAGCGCCGCCGCATGCTCGCGATAGCTGGGGAACACCATGGTCTCGGCAGGCAGCGCCCGCGCCGTGCCGACCTGGGCGGCCTCCTGGCCCCAGCACTGGAGCCACAGGCTGAGCTCACCCTGGCGCTGGAGCGCGAGGGCCTCCTGGTCGAGTGCACGGGCGAGGCTCATGCGGTGGTACAGATCGCGAGCCAGAGCCAGGTCGAAGCCGTGGCGCATGCCCGCGGGCGTCTCACTGCCGTCGGGTGCCACGAACTGGATCATCGGTGTCGCCTCGACGGCGGCGACGGGCGGAGGCACGTAGCCGTCGGGCGCTCGCCTGAGCGCGTCCTGCGTTCGGGTGGTCATCGTTGCTTCTCAGCTTCCTGTGGGATGCGTTCTCGGTCGCGGCCAGGATCACCGGCACTGCACCCGAGCTGGGCGAGAGTCGCCGTCGACGTCTGTCGGCGGCTCAGATCGGCAGGACGAAGGTCGAGCGATCCTGCAGATTCTCCGCGGAGAGGACAGCAAGGCCGTCGCAGCCGATCATGTCCAGGAGAACGGCCGAGACCGGGCTCGCGCCGAAGCAGGCGTCCACGCCGATCTCGAAGTCGGCCCGGCTGGGCAGCATCGGTCGCGCCACCAGAGACCTGACCTCGACCTCGTGCCGGCGCAGGACCTCGAGCAGGTCGCCGAGCGCGACCAGCAGCGAGCCCGCGGCGGTCCGCGCAAGGAGCCGATAGGTGGGCGGTCCTGCGTCGATCAAGGTCGTGTCCTCCTCGTGGATCGCGGCACAGGGCCGGCCGTGCGGGCGATCGACCCGGCGCGGCCGGCCCTGGGGTTCACTTCAACTCGGCCTGACCGCTCACGACGTCGTAGTAGCCGGGGACGGTCCAACCGTCCTCACCCTCGGCGGGGACGTTCAGCGGGGTGATCAGCTTCGCCGGGAGGTAGACCTCCGGCACCGGGATCACCTCGTTGACCGGCTTGCCCTCGACGAGGATCGAGTTGATCCACTGCCCGACGGTGGTGGCGAAGGGACCGAACTGCTGAGCCATCGTCGCGACGAGACCGCTGGTACCGTCGCCACCCCGGATCTCGCCCAGCGCCTGCTGATGGCCGTCGAACCCGAACATGGGCACATCCAGGCCCGCCTTCTCGAACACCTCGGCGGCGGCCATGCACGGCTCGTCGAATCCGCAGTAGACAGCGTCGATCTCGTCGCCGAAACGGGAGACGAAGTTCTCGGCCGCGTCGATCGACTCCTGGTAGTACCCGGCGAGCGTGACGTTCTTCGAGCCCAGGATCTTGATGCCGGGATAGCGGCTCTTGGTGATGTTCTCCAGCATCTCCTGCCGAATCACCACGCCGTAGTGCTGGTCGGACCAGATCGAGACGACGTTGCCGTTGCCCCCGAGGCTGTCGGCCAGGTAGGCGGCGATCTGCGCGGCCATGTCGAAGTTGTTCGTCGTCACGTCGCCGACCACCCCCGGACTCCAGCCCGAGTCGAGTGAGAAGACCGGGATCTTCGCAGCGTTGGCCCCGTCGATCGCAGCGCCGGACGCCTTGAGCACGACGAAGGCCGTGACGATGACGTCGACCTTGCGCGTGGTGAAGTCCTCGATCGCCCGCGCCGCGCCGTCGGCGTCGCCCTTCGAGTCGAGCGTCTCAACCGTCCAGTCGTAGTCGTTGTCCTCGATGAAGCTGCGGAACTCCGCGAGCGCCTTCACACAGCTCTGGCAGTCCGCGGTCAGCTCCACCCACCCGATGGTCAGCTTCCCATCCGTGCGGACGTCGTACGGGCCCTGTGGCTGGCCGTCGATGGCCGGCCCGCCAGCGCTGCCGCTCGAGCTTCCCGTGCTCCCGCTGTTCTTCTTGGCTCCGGAACCGGAGTCGGTCTCAGTCGTGGTGCCGGTACACGCGGCGAGCACGACCATCGCCACGAAGCTGGCGAGCACCGTCGACAGGCGCCTGGTTCGCTTTCTGAGCATCATTCACTCCCTGTTGTTGGATGGGCCGACTCTCCGGGGATCCACCCAGACGTGCGGCTTGGTTGCACCGTTGTGCTGCGGGTCCGTGGACCCAGCCCGAGCTGATCCGGATCAGTCGTTGTTCCTGTTCCGGAAGACTGCGAACGCGACCGCCGCCATCAGCACCAGGCCCGTGGCCAGGCTCTGGCCGGCCGAGTCGACGCCCATGATGTTGAGGCCGTTCTGCAACACCCCGTAGAAGAGTGCGCCGACGATCGTGCCGGGCACATTGGCTCGGCCGATCCGGTACATCGTCATCCCGAGGAAGACCACCGTGAGGCTGCTCAGCAGGAAGCCGTCACCCGCGCTGGGGACGCCGGCTCCCAGCCGCGAGGCGAGCAGCATGCCGGCGACGGCCGCGGCGATGCCGGAGATCACCATCGCCAGCGTCCGCGTCGGAGCGATCCGGATGCCGACGAGACGGGCGACACCGAAGCTGGATCCCAGCGCGTACAGGTGCCGGCCGGTGGGCCGTCGGTGCATCAGCAGGTAGATCACAGCCGACGCCAGAGCGGCGATCACGATGAGCGTCGGCACGTAGGCGATCCCGCCCGCGGCGATGTCGGTGAACTGCACGGGAATCCCGTTGAAGATCGAGAGCCCGCCCGAGTAGGCGGTGTTGAGACCCTGCAGCACACTCATCATCGCAAGCGTCGCGATGAGGCTGGGGAATCCGATCCACGAGATGAGGAAGCCGTTGACGAGGCCGATGGCCGCGCCGACCAGTACCCCGATGAGGAAGGCCAAGGGCACCGAGGTGATGCTCCCGTGCGCGAGCATTCCGGTGCACAGCAGGCCCACGAGGCCGGCGTTGGCGCCGACGGACAGGTCGTAGTCCCCCGCCGCCATCGGCACCGTGATCCCCACGGCGACGATCAGCAGTGGCGAGATCTGGATCAGGATGTTCTTGAGGTTGGCCGGGTCGGCGAAGTTGTCGCTCGCGAGCGCGAAGAAGATCACGAGCACGACCAGGGCAGCCGGTGTTCCGTAGTTCTGCGCGACGAGCGCCCAGCGATCTCTGCTCTTCGCGCGCCGAGCGACCGGCGGCGGTGGCGTGCTGGAGGCATGCGGCTCCAGCAGCTGTGCGGTCTCAGACATGATCGGTTCCTCTCTCCGCCCCGACGTCGCTCGTGGCCTCGAGCAGGAGGCTGTCGCGGGACTGCTGGTCGGGTTGCATCTCTCTGGTGGTTCCGGCCTTCATCACGACGACGCGGTCGCTCACCGTGACCGCCTCGTCCAGATCCGACGAGGCCAGGACAACGGCTGTCCCGTCATCGGCGAGACGCCGGATGAGCTGGTAGATCTCCTCGCGCGCGACCACGTCGAGGCCCTGGGTCGGCTCGTCGAGGAGGAGGATCTCGGGCGGTCTGCCGTTGACGAGCCATCGGCAGACCGAGACCTTCTGCTTGTTGCCACCGCTCAGCGTCGAGATCGGTTGGCCGGTCACGTCGCCCTTGATCGTCACGAGGCCGCGAGCCTGCTCACTGAGCCCGGCCTCGAGCCGGCCGAGGCGGGGGAACAGGCGTGGCGCCCGACGCCAATGGGGGGCGGCGAGGTTCCAACCGCCCGTCTCCTCACCGACCAGTGCGTTCTTGAGCCGGTCCTCGGGCACGAGCGCCACGCCCGCCGTCTGAGCACTGCGCACGGACCACCGGCCGCCATCGCCGCCGCCGCCGACGTCGAAGGTCGCCGACTCGCTGCGCCGCATGCCGTAGAGGGCTTCGAGCAGCTCCGTCTTGCCGGCGCCGACCATGCCGAACAGGCCGACGACCTCGCCTCCCCGCACAGTCAACGACGCATCCTCGACAGCGCCATCGCGGGTTCGGAGACCTTCCACTGCTAATCGCACGGGCCCCTCCGAAGCCCGCTCGACGCGGCTATGGCTCCCGACCGCCTGGTGGGCCCGATAGGCCTTGTCGCCCAGCATCCCCGCGACGAGTCGGTCCGGCGCCGTGTCGGCCGCGTCCCCGACCCAGACCCGTCGCCCGTCGCGCATCACCGTGATCCGGTCGCTGACCGAGAAGATCTCCTCCATGTAGTGGGAGATGAAGATGATGGAGGCGCGTGAGCGCAGCGTCCGCATCAGGCCGAGCAGATGCTCGATGTCCGGCTTCGGGATGGCCGCGGTCGGCTCGTCGAGGATCAGGATGCGGGGCCGCACGGAGAGCGCCCGGAGGATCTCGACCACCTTGCGGTCGGGCGGAGACAGCTCGCGCACCCGGCGGTCCAGGTCGACAGCGAACCCGAACTCGTCCGCGAGCGCTCGCGCCTCGCGCCGCATCCGCCGGTAGGAGACCAGCCCACGAGTGGTCAGCTCCCGACCGAGATAGACGTTCTCGTACGCGGTGAGCTCGGGATCGAGGCTGCCCTCCTGGCTCACGTAGCCGATCGAATAGCGAGTGAGGTAGTTCGCGACCCCGGGCTCGACCAGCTCGCCATCGACGAGCAGCCGCCCCCTGTCGGGACGCTCACGTCCGGAGATCATCTTGACCAGCGTCGACTTGCCGGCGCCGTTGGATCCCACGAGCGTGTGGATCTCGCCCGAGCGCAGTGAGAAGTCGGCGCTGTCGAGAGCCCGCGTTCCCGGGTACTGCTTGACCAGTCCCTGCACGTCGAGGATCGGCGACTCGCCGTCGATGCTTCCCGGCGCTTCCGGATTCTCAGCCATGGATGCACCCGCTTCCTCTCTCGTTCGGTCGCGACCTCGCCGGCTTCCGCATGCGAGGCGTGACGCCGATCACTTCGGCGTGACGTCATCGTGGAGTCGGCGGTAAGAGTCCCCGGGAGTGGTGGGGTTTGAGGGACCAGCGGCGAGGCGTCAGCACGTAGGCGGCCATCGGCGGGATCTTCGGTGTGAACGACCAAGAACACACTGAAGAAGGAGTCCCTCCGATGGCCTTGCCCCAGTCTGCCCTGTCCGAGATCCTCGACGCGTTTCGTGCCGGTGATGGTGTCGACCTGATCCGTGAATCGGTCCGTGTCGCGCTCCAGGAGCTGATCGAACTCGAAGCGACCGAACGGATCGGCGCCGCGCCCTACGAGCGCACCGAGGACCGCACCAACGAGCGCAACGGCCACCGGACGCGGCCGTTGACCACCAAGGCCGGCGACGTCGAGCTGCGGATCCCCAAGCTCCGCAAGGGATCGTTCTTCCCGATCATCCTCGAACCCCGCCGCCGCATCGACCAGGCGCTCTACGCGGTGGTGATGGAGTGCTACGTCCACGGCATCTCCACGCGCAGCGTCGACGACCTGGTCGAAGCGATGGGCGGCTCCGGGATCTCCAAGTCCGAGGTCTCCAGGATCTGCGCCAACCTCGACGAGACCGTCGGCGCGTTCCGCACCCGCACCCTGGACCACGTCGAGTTCCCCTACATCTACCTCGACGCGACCTACCTCCACGTCCGCAACAAGCCCGGCAAGGGTGGCCAAGTCGTGTCCATGGCCGTGGTCGTCGCGACCGGCGTTACCGCCCGTGGGGACAGGGAGATCCTCGGACTGGACGTCGGCGACAGCGAGGACGAGACGTTCTGGCGAGCGTTCCTGCTCAGCCTCAAGCAGCGAGGTCTGGGCGGGGTACAACTGGTGATCAGCGACCAGCACTCCGGGCTAGTCGCAGCCCTGTCCCGAGCGTTCCAGGGCGTCGCGCACCAACGGTGTCGTGTCCACTTCGCCCGCAACCTCCTCGCCCACGTCCCCAAGGGTCAGGCCGACTACGTCGCCGCAGCGTTCCGGATGATCTTCGCCCAAGCCAAGCCAGCCGACATCGACGCGGCCTGGGACCGCACCCGTGAGGAGTTCGCCCTCAGGTGGCCCAAGATCGGTCCCTACATGGACGACGCGAAGACCGAGGTCCTCGCCTTCACCGCGTTCCCGCGCGAGCACTGGCGCAAGATCTGGTCGACCAACCCGCTCGAGCGGGTCAACAAGGAGATCAAGCGCCGCTCCCGCGTCGTGGGGATCTTCCCCAACCCCGCTGCGGTCATCAGGCTGGTCGGAGCCGTGCTGATCGACATGCACGACGAGTGGATCGCCGCCGATCGCCGCTACCTGTCTGAAGGCTCGATGGCGAAGCTCTACGAGACCAGCGATACTGACCCCGTCGCCGCCATCGAGGGCAGCGACTCGTAGGCACCGAGGATCACCTCAAAGCCCACCACCCCGCGGGGCTCTGTCAGTCGGCGGGAGCCGGCCAACTGTCCGAGTTCCACACACCGCTGTCCGAGGCCGCCCGAGACTCTCCGATGTCGGAAAGTCGGACAGTCGGAGCCGGTGACCGCGATCACATACTTGCTACGCCGCCCTTCCCGCCAGGCCACCCGCGCACCGAGGCAGCCGGCCCGTCGGAGACCCGGGGCTCACCGCACGGCGACCGCTCGGCGGTTCGCCGACATCCATCAGCAACCACTCTCAAGAGGAGTCATCCGGTGAAGTCGAAAGCAGCTGTTCTCTGGGACCTCAACCAGCCGTTCGAGGTCGTCGAGCTAGACCTCGAAGAGCCGCGCCAGGGCGAGGTCCTCGTCCGGTACGTCGCGGCCGGCTTCTGCCACTCCGACGACCTCCTGCGGACCGGGGACATCATGCCGCGCTTTCCGCTCGTCGGCGGCCACGAGGGCTCCGGCGTCGTCGAGGCGGTCGGCCCGGGTGTCACCCGCGTCGCGGTGGGCGACCACGTGGTCACCTCGTTCATCCCCGCCTGCGGACACTGTCGCTGGTGCTCGACCGGTCGCCAGAACCTGTGCGACGACGGCGCGACGATCCTCGAGGGCAGGATGCCCGACGGCTCGTTCCGCTTCAGCGGCCGCGGCCAGGACGTCGGGGCCTACTGCATGATCGGCACCTTCGCCGAGCGCTCGGTGGTCAGCGAGCGGTCCCTCATCCCGGTGGACAAGTCGCTGCCGCTGGACAAGATCGTCACCACGGCCTGCGGCGTGCCCACCGGTTGGGGTGCCTCGGTGTACGTCGCGGACATCCAGCCTGGGGAGACCGTCGTGATCTACGGCATCGGCGGCCTCGGCAGCGCTGCAGTACAGGGCGCGGTCCACGCGGGCGCCACCAACCTCATCGCCGTCGACCCGCTGGAGAACAAGCGCCAGATGGCGAAGCAGCTGGGCGCGACCCACACCGCCGCGACGGCCGAGGAGGCCCACGAGATCGCGATGGACCTGACCCGTGGCGTCGGTGCGGACAAGTCCCTGGTCATCACCGACCTCGTGCAGGTGGAGACCACGACCGCGGCTCTCGACGTCATCAGCAAGGGCGGCACCACGGTGTTCGTCGGCCTCAACGGCCTCGACAAGATGAACGTCGTCTACCCCAGCCAGGCGATCACGCTGAACGAGAAGACGATCAAGGGCACGCTCTACGGCTCCTGCAGCCCGAACCGCGACGTCCCGAAGCTCCTCGATCTCTACAAGGCGGGCCGGCTCGAGCTCGACGCCCTCGTCACCAACCGCTACTCGCTGGACCAGGTCAACGAGGCCTACGCCGACCTGAACGCCGGGAGGAACATCCGCGGCATCCTCGACTTCAGCCTCGCCTGAGCCGCACGCGCACAAGGAGAAACTCATGACAGCCACCGCTCAGGAGAACGCGATCGCCGTCGCGGACGCGTTCCTCGCACAGTCGGAGATCCCGCTCTACATCAATGGCGCGTGGAAGCCGGCCAGGGACGGCAAGACGTTCGAGGTACGTCGACCCTCGACCGGGGAGCGACTCGCGACCATCTCGTCCGCGGGCGCCGCCGACGTCGATGAGGCAGTGCAAGCCGCCCGTTCCGCCTTCCCGGCGTGGTCGGACCTCGACACCCGCGACCGCGCGGTGCTCCTGCACCGACTGGCCGACGCGATGGAGCGGGACCAGGACGTGCTCGCCTCGCTGGAGTCCCGCAACATCGGCAAGTCGCTCCCGGAGGCCCTGGACTTCGACATCCTGTTCGCGGCCCAGGGCTACCGCTACTTCGCCGACCTCGCGACCCACACCACCCTGTCGCGTCCGCTGCCCCTGGCCAATATGGAGGCCAGCCAGGTGCACCGTCCTCGGGGCGTCTGCGGCTTCGTGATCCCGTGGAACGCGCCGTCCATCCTGACCGTCTGGGGCATCGCGCCGGCACTCGCCGCGGGCAACACGGTGGTTCTCAAGCCGGCCGAGCTGGCACCGTTGTCGGTGATCTACCTGGCGAGGCTGGCCGAGGAGGTCGGCTTCCCGTCCGGTGTCATCAATGTCGTCACCGGTCTGGGCAGCGAGGCCGGCGACGCCCTGGCCAACCACCCCGGCCTGAACTACATCTCGTTCACCGGCTCCCCCCAGACCGGGAAGCTGGTCGCCGAAGCCGCTGCCCGGAACCTGGTGCCCAGCAAGATGGAGCTCGGCGGCAAGGGCGCCGCGGTCATCTTCCCCGACATCGATGTCAAGGACACCGCCGAGAAGCTCGGCATGGCCATCGTCCGCAACGCCGGACAGACCTGCTGCACCGCGACCAGGTGGTTCATCCACGACGACGTGTACGACGACCTGGTCTCGGCGTCGGTCGACTTCCTCGAGCGGATCAGGCTCGGCCCCGACACGGACCACGCCACGCAGCTGGGAGCCGTCATCAGTGAGGGCCAGCGGTCGCGGATCCAGTCCTACCTGGACCAAGGGCTGGAGCAGGGGGCCACTCCCCTTCTCGAGGGCGGAGCCACCCAGCTGCCCGGCCTCGAGAACGGCTACTACGTGAGCCCGGTGCTCATGACCGGCCGGCCGGACAACGTCTGCGCCCGGGAGGAGATCTTCGGGCCGGTCGCCTACGTCATGCCCTTCAGCGACGAGGCCGACGTCATCGAGCAGGTGAACAGCTCGCACTACGGCCTGGCCAACAGCGTGTGGAGCGAGGACCTGAACCGTGCGTACCGTGTCGCGGAGCGGATGGTCTCGGGCAACAGCTGGATCAACGCCCACAACGTGTTCGCCTACGGGCTGCCGTACGGCGGAGTGAACCTCAGCGGGTGGGGCGGTGGGGTCAACAGCCAGCAGACGTACCTGGACTACCTCCGGCCCATGTCCGTGGTCCGGCCGCTGACCTGACCGATGTCACACAGCCACGACGACCGGTTGCTCCCGCAGATGTATCTGCTGGAGCAGCCGGTCGCCCGGGCCGCCCTGGCGACGACCGACATCGTCGACCGGATCGCGACCGGCGTCGCGGACCTGGAGATCGCTCCCGGGGCCCGTATCGCACTCGGCATCGGCAGCCGCGGCATCGATCAGATCGTCCTGGTCACCCGGACCATCGTCGCCGCCCTCCGCGCCCGAGGGCCCAGGTCTTCGCCTTTCCCGCGATGGGCAGCCACGGCGGAGCCACCGGTCCTGGACAGCTCAAGGTCCTCGCCTCCCTCGGCATCACCGACGAGACGCTCGGCTGCGAGATCAGGTCCTCGATGGAGACTCGGATCGTCGCCCGGATCGCGGTCGACCACACCGACCTCCCGATCCACCTGGATGCGCACGCCGCCGCGGCCGACGGAGTGATCGTCGTCAACCGCATCAAGCCCCACACCCACTTCCGCGGGCCGACGGAGTCGGGTCTGACGAAGATGCTCGTGATCGGCGCCGGCAAGCACGAGCAGGCCCTCGCGATGCACGCCCACGGCGTCACGGGCCTGCGGGACCTCGTGCCGGTGTCCGCACAGGCACTGGTCGACACCGGTCGGGTGCTGGCGGGCGTCGCCCTGATCGAGGACGGCGAGCATCGCCTGAGTCATGTCGAGGTCATCCCGGCCGGCCAGATCCGCACCCGTGAGCCCGACCTGCTCAGACAGGCCCGGTCGCTGATGCCGAGGCTGCCGGTCGACGACATCGACCTCCTCGTCGTCGACCGCATCGGCAAGGACATCAGCGGGACCGGGATGGACACCAATGTCGTCGGCCGGGTGCGCGCCCTGGACTTCGCGGGCTTCGAGCGTCCGCGCATACGGGTCGTGTACGCGCGGGGACTGACGCACGCGACGGCCGGAAATGCCATCGGCGTCGGCCTCGCCGATCTCGTTCACCAGCGCCTCGTCGAGGCCATCGACCCGGTCTCGACCGCGGTGAACGCGATGACCGGTGGCAGTCCGCAGACGGCGGCCGTGCCGATCACCGCCACTTCGGACGCCGAGGCGCTCTCACACTTCGACCGCTACCTGCGCGGCGCCCGGCCGACCTCGGAGGTGCGGCTGATCCGATGTCGCGACACACTGAGCCTGCAGCGCCTGCTGGTGAGTCGCGCCGTCGCCGAGGTCGCGCCGGCGGACAGCACCTGCACGCCGGTCGACCTCCGCTGGACGGCGGATCAGGACTTCGGCTCCGTTCGCGGGTACGACTGAGTCATGCACCAGCCTGCCCTCCCCGAGACAAGGAAGACGATGACCCACACGGCCACCGACAGTCCCGACATCAAGCCTCGGTCCCGCGACGTGACCGATGGCCTGGAGCGCGCAGCCGCCCGTGGCATGCTGCGGGCGGTCGGGATGGGCGACGAGGACTTCGCGAAGCCCCAGGTCGGCGTCGCGTCCAGCTGGAACGAGATCACACCCTGCAATCTCTCCCTGGACCGGCTCGCCAAGGCGGTGAAGAACGGCGTACACGCAGGGGGTGGCTATCCGCTGGAGTTCGGCACGATCTCCGTGTCCGACGGCATCTCCATGGGACATGAAGGCATGCACTTCTCGCTGGTCTCCCGGGAGGTCATCGCCGACTCCGTCGAGGTGGTGATGCAGGCCGAGCGTCTCGACGGATCCGTCCTGCTCGCGGGGTGCGACAAGTCTCTGCCGGGCATGCTGATGGCGGCGGCGCGCCTCGACCTGGCGAGCGTCTTCCTGTACGCCGGGTCGACGATGCCCGGACATGTCGACGGCCGCGATGTGACGATCATCGATGCGTTCGAGGCGGTGGGGGCGTGCCTGGCTGGCCGGATCACGGCCGACGAGGTCGACAGGATCGAGCGCGCCATCTGCCCCGGCGAGGGTGCGTGCGGCGGGATGTACACCGCCAACACCATGGCCTCGGTCGCGGAGGCGCTCGGCATGTCTCTGCCGGGCTCGGCCGCCCCTCCCGCTGTCGACCGCCGTCGGGACGGTTTCGCGCACCGGTCCGGTCAGGCAGTGGTGGAGCTGCTGCGCAAGGGCATCACCGCTCGCCAGATCATGACCAAGGAGGCGTTCGAGAACGCCATCGCGGTGGTGATGGCTCTCGGCGGATCCACCAACGCCGTGCTCCATCTGCTCGCGATCGCCCACGAGGCCGAGGTCGACCTGACTCTCGACGACTTCAACCGCATCGGCGACGACGTCCCGCATCTCGCCGACCTCAAGCCCTTCGGCAGGTACGTCATGAACGACGTCGACCGGATCGGGGGGATCCCCACCGTGATGCGAGCGCTGCTGGATGCCGGCCTCATGAACGGCGACTGCCTGACCGTGACCGGCAAGACGATGGCAGAGAATCTGAGGGAGCTCAGCCCACCGCCCCTGGACGGTGCGGTGATCCACGGCCTCGACCGCCCGATCCACCGGACCGGCGGCCTGACCGTCCTCAGGGGCTCGCTCGCCCCGGACGGCGCCGTGGTGAAGACCGCGGGGTTCGACGACACCGTGTTCCGTGGCACTGCACGGGTGTTCGACGGCGAGCGGGCTGCGCTGGACGCCCTCGCCGACGGCAGGATCCGCGCAGGCGATGTCGTCGTCATCCGCTACGAGGGACCCAAGGGCGGTCCCGGGATGCGGGAGATGCTCGCCATCACGGGGGCGATCAAGGGCGCGGGCCTCGGCAAGGACGTCCTGCTGGTGACCGACGGCCGGTTCTCGGGCGGCACCACCGGACTGTGCGTCGGACACGTCGCGCCC
Source organism: Nocardioides humi (assembly GCF_006494775.1). NCBI lineage: Bacteria > Bacillati > Actinomycetota > Actinomycetes > Propionibacteriales > Nocardioidaceae > Nocardioides > Nocardioides humi. The sequence continues at coordinate 637,554 of NZ_CP041146.1, forward strand.
GAGGCCGTCGACGGTGGGCCGATCGCCTTCGCCAGGGACGGCGATCCCATCGTGCTGGACGTCGTCGACCGCAGCCTGGTCCTGGAAGTCGATGTCGCGGAGCTGGAGAAGCGGAGATCGGGATGGGAGCCTCCTCCCGCGACGTACACGCGCGGCGTGCTCCGGAAGTACGCCGCGACCGTCCGATCGGCGGCCCACGGTGCCGTCACGCAGTAACGCCGGCCGTCGGACGGCGATCGGCGACGGCCGGCGACAGCCGGCGATAGGATGCCGTGACTGCCGTCACAGTCCACGGGGTTCGACCTGGCCGGCGAGGCGAGGAGGGGGCCAGCATGGCGACGCACAGCCCTGATGCTGCCGACGAAGAGCGACTCGACCGTATCCGCCTGTCCCACTACCGCTCGCAACGCGCCGGCCTCGACTCCGACACCGGCCTCAAGGTGGTCACGGAGGACTTCGACGCCGACAGCCGGCTGCTGAACGCATCACGACCGGCACTGCGCCGGCTCAGCGAGTCGCTCGAGGGCCTGATGGCGGGCGGACTGCTCACCGACCGGCACGGCACGGTGATCGATCGCTACTTCGGGGACGACCGGATGGGCCGGGCGGCGGACCGTCTCGGCGCGGTCATCGGCGCCTCGTTCAACGAGGAGCGCACCGGCACCAACGGTCTCTCGGTCCCGCTCGAGACCCGGGAGCCCATCCTGGTGCACGCCGAGGAGCATTTCCTGACGGATCTGCGCGGCTTCACCTGCTACGGCGTCCCCATCGTCAACCCGGTCACCAACCGGCTCGAAGGAGTCGTCGATCTGATGGTCGAGGAGGCCATCTCGCCCGCGCTCATGGCGAGCGTCCTCGACCAGGCGGTCAACGACATCACCGGGCGGCTGCTCGGTGACTACGACCCGGGGATCGCGCAGCAGATCGCGGCGTTCAAGAGTCTCAGCGCCCGCACTCGCGACGCCGTCACGCTCATCGCCCGCGACTTCATCGTGCACAACCTCCGCGCAGCCGACCTCGTGGTCGGCGACGACGCCGACGCCCTTCGCCAGCTGGCCGAGCGGCTGGGACCGGACGACTCCGACACGATGTCGCTGGCCTCCGGCGTGGACGTGACGGTCTCCGCGTCGTCCACGGGCGTCGACGGCGCCGTCCTGCTCCGCCTGCGAGACGGCAACCGGGCGAAGCGACGGTCGAGTCCCTCACCGAGGACCACCGCGCTGGAACGGCTCATCGCCTCGACGACTCAGACGACCGAGTCCGTGATGGTCATCGGAGAGCCGGGCTCCGGCCGCACGCGCACCGCTCTCACCATCGCCTCGACGACAGGGTTCACCGAGCTCGACGTCTCCCGGACCACGCCCGACGAGCGCCGCGCGACCCTGGCTGGCCTGCGGCAGCAGCAGGACGCCGTACTCCTGGTCGAGCACGTGGACCACCTCGACAACGAGACGGCGCGGTCCATCATCGATCACATGCGGGCCGAGCCGCCCCTGCGCGTCATCGCGACCGCCGAGCCCGGCTTCGCGACGAACCCCTCCGTGGAGTACATCGCCAGCCTGTGCTGCTCCTGGATCGAGATCCCACCGCTGCGTCAACGCACTGCGGAGCTCTCCACGATCGTCGAGCGCCTCCTCGAGGACATCGCCACGGCGCGATCGATCGACCGGAGCAACCGACCGGCGATGCCGAGAGCGACGCTGCACCACCTGAAGTCCCTGCCCTGGCCCGGGAACGTTGCCGAGTTGCGGCGAGTGCTGGAGGCCAGCACCGAGCGGCGATCGGTCGGCGACATCGTGATCTCCGATCTGCCCGAGCGCTACCAGCGCGCCACTTCGTCGCGTACCAACCTCACGCCGATCGAGCAGGCGGAGCGCGATCTGATCATCGAAGCCCTGGCCCAGAACTCCGGCAACAAGGTCCGGGCCGCGCAGCACCTCGGGATCAGCCGGTCCAAGCTGTACGACCGGCTGCGGCACTTCCGCATCGAGCTTCCCTGAGACGCAGGACGAGAGGGTCCTTCGGGCGCTGGGCATCACGACTGGACCTATCGTTCACGGTGACAACAGCCAATGCGCCTACTTCATCTCGCCCGAGGAGTACGTGCTGGTCACTGACTCATCGCGCACCGCAAGACACCCGTCCCTTGGCGTCTCAGTAGTGAGTTCACTCAAGGTCCCGGAGGGGCACAGGTCGAGGTCGTGGCTGGTGGAGCGGACCAGGGTGTCGGCGGATCGGGTGTGGTACTCGATGAGGGTGTCGCGTGCCGAGTCAGTGGAGGCTCTGGACTGACGAGGCTGCCCAGCGGACACAGGCCCAGGCCGAGATCGAGAGGCACGATGTCAGCGAACAGCACTTCCGCGACCGGGTCGACAACTGCCTCGCGCTCCTCGACAACGCGCACGCTCACTCCCTGACCGCCGACGAGATCGGCCGCAAGGAGTTGAACCAAGCCGTCTTCGCTCATCTCTACGTTGAAGATCACGAGATCGTCGCCAGCGACCACCAGAGGCGGCACAGAGGACCACGATCGTCCCCGAGGTCTCCCCACCTGGGCCTGTCGAACAGCGCCCAGAGCCCGTCTGGGCTCGTTCCTCGCCCTCGAACGCCCCGGAGGTCGACTTCTCTGGGAAAACAGAACCGCGGCCCTCGAAAGGACCGCGGTTGGGATCTATCACCTTTGGTAGCGGGGGCAGGATTTGAACCTGCGACCTCTGGGAGAGATCGGAGGCCCCTCCGGCACCCGCCGAGGACTCGGGTCATCAAGGATTCCCTCGGTATATCAAGGGTTTTCCTTGCTGACAGACCTCAAGTGTACTGGAACGTCACGGGAGAGTTGCCGATCGTTTGCGGAGGGTAAGTGGAGGGGTATCGAGTCCCTCGTGACCCTCTCGGGTCTGCGTCACTTAGCCCAGAATGACGCACTTGGCCCGCGACTCAAGAGATTCGCTGCGCCGACCGGAAGACGGGATGGATCTCTGCCGAGGCCACTGGCCCGTGCCCGAACTGCGACAGCTGCGAAGGCATCACGAGAGCACTACCTGAAGTCGAACGGTTGCCCCCCGTTGTGCAGCGGCAGGCCACGTCGCGAAAGTGCGCGTTCGACTCTAGGGTGCTCGACCAGTTGAGCCCTTCCGCGCGGCCGCCGCTTCGGCGACCTTCCGCCTTGCACTCTCGGTCAGACGCAGCGGCGCCGGCCAACCGACTACCTCGGAGGCTTGCGCCAGCTGCTCCTCCCGGCGACCTTGCGAGTCGAGTCGGTCGAGAGCTTGCCCGGCGTGAAGCAGGTTGGTTGCCGCAGCGTGCCACCACGATCGGGTGTCGTTCATCGGTGCGGGTTCAAGAGATACACCGCCATCAGGTTCTTCCGAGACGAAGGCAGAGATAACTGGCTCTTTGAACCGCACTGGGTCTGATGGAGGCTCTGGTCATTTGATTTCAACCAGGGCCTGGGTTCCCTGCTGGGTAGCGTAGAACCTTTCTTCGAACTCGGTCGGCGGGAGGTCGCTGAGGTAGCCGTGTAGCCGCTGGTGGTTGTGCCAGTGCACCCAGCCGAGGGTGGCGAGCTCGACGTCGTCGATGGCGCGCCACGGCCCCGGACGCGCCGGACCGCGGATGAGCTCGGCCTTGTAGTAGCCGTTCACGGTCTCGGCCAAGGCGTTGTCGTAGCTGTCCCCGACGGTCCCGATCGATGGGACGGCGCCGATCTCGGCGAGCCGCTCGCCGTAGCGCAGACTCGTGAATTGACTGCCGGCGTCGCTGTGACACCGCAGGCCCTCGAGCTGCGTGCCGCGGGACCAGCGGGCCATCTCGATCGCGTCGAGCACCATCTCGGTGCGCATGTGGCTGGCGACTCGCCACCCCACGATCATCCGACTGAAGGCGTCGACGATGAAGCACACGTAGGCGATCCCGGCGAACGTCGGCACGAACGTCAGGTCGGTGACCCACAGTTCATTCGGCCTTGTCGCGGTGAAGTTCCGCTTCACCAGGTCCGGGTGCCGTGCAGCCTTGTCATCCGGCCTGGTCGTCCGCACCCGTTTCGTGCGGACGACGCCTTCGATGCCTTCGGCGCGCATCAGCCGGGCGACCTGGTCACGGCCGACGTCGTGTCCGGCACGCCTGGCGGCCTTCCACAGTTTCCTCGCGCCGTAGACCCGGTAGTTCGCCTCCCACAGCTCGCGCAGCGCCGGTCTGAGCTCAGCATCACGTTGCGCGCGTGCGGATGGCTCGCGGGACCGGGCGGCGTAGTAGGTGCTCGGAGCCACCTGCAGCCCCGCCTTGGACAGCGTGGTGCAGATGGACTCGACTCCGAGCTTCTTGCCCTCGACGACCTCGTCGCGGTTGGCGTCGATGAAAGCGACTACTACTTGTGTTGGCGGTCGAGCTCCGCCCCGAAGAAAGAGGCCGCTCGCTTGAGAATCTCGTTGGCTCGCTTGAGCTCGCGGTTCTCCTGCTCCAGCTCGCGGATTCGCTTGGCCTCCGCTGTGGTCACGCCCGGCACGTGGCCGTCGTCGATGTCGGCCTGCTTGACCCACTGACGCACCGATTCCACGCCGTAACCCAACTGGGTCGCGACCCGCTGGACCGTCCCGTGCTCGGTTCCCAACTCTGCTCGCAGCGTGCGGACCATCCGGACCGCCGCTGCCTTCTCCTCCGGGGAGTAGCGCCGCGTCTGCGGCTTCCCGGGCACCTGCTCCTTGGGCATGTGCTCATCCTCGTTTCCAAGGTCACGAGCCTCCAAGAAACCCAGTGCGGTTCACATCATGAACAGCACCTATCCTGGCGAGTCTCACTCGACGCCAAGATACGAATGGACCTCCCAGCTCTGGGAAATTGACTCGCCTACGGCCTTGCGGACCGTGAGACGAATGCTGACCCAACTGCTGAACACCTGCTCACAACGCGACCGCTATGCCCGGTTTGGTGGATACCTGACAATGAGCACAGCGGTGGATCAGATGATTCCACCTTCTGGTGGTGGCACGTTTCGCGCAGCGCTCGACTTGTCGGGCAACCTCGTGGCAGCGATCGATTCCCATCACACCAGGGACGGACGAACGGAAGTGGCGGTCATCGTCTCACCACCGTGGCGTCTACAAGGCGTTGCACGTCACCTCGTAGAGCTCACTATTGAACACGCCGACCGTGAGGTATATGCCGTCGTGGACGAAGGCAACCGTCCGGCACGAGGACTCGCCCGACTTCTGTGCGGCGAAGTAGTTCGAATCGAGACCGGCACCTTGGAGATCGCGTTTCCTCGCTTCAACCGTATTCGGCCATGAACGCCTCCACTCCGACGTAGGCCAGTTCCGTCACCCACGGGTCGCTCACCCTGCTCACCCAGTGGACACGCTACGTGACCTCAGCACGACTCATGTCCAAGCTCAGACAGCCACAGTGGGGACAGCTCGGTCACCCCGAGCGAAACAGACAAGGATCATCCAAACGCACTTGCTTGTCGACCGGATGATGCCCTCGATTAGCGCAACGCGGGCGCGCATGCGGCGCTCGGGCCCCTACCGCGTCGGCGACCGTCCTGAAAATCTATATGAGCCTTGAAAACCTGCTGGCGTACGATACCGTCACCGAGAGACAACAGGGCTAGGAGCAGTCGGGTGGGCGATCCCCTCAAGCAGGCCGACCAGGGCGATACGAGCCCCGGGCAGAGCGCATGGGTGCGCAAGAAGCGAGAACGCAAGCTTGACCAGATCCTCAGAGCGTCAGCAGAACTTTTTTCTGAGCACGGCTACGACGGCACGAACTTCGATGACGTCGCCGCGAAAGTTGGACTGCGCGGAGCAAGTTTATATCACTACGTCAGTTCGAAAGATGACCTATTCCTCAAGTGCGTTGAAGTTCCGTCACTGGCGATCGTCGAGAGGTTGCGCGAGATCAGTGCCAATTACACCGAACCGCACGAGGCGCTCAGTGCGTTGTTCCAGGAGCAAGCGCTCCTTCAACTTCGCGACTACCCTGAGTTCGCAGCGGTATTCTTTCAGATTCAACACCCGAACCCAACGATTCGGGCGAAGGTTCGAGCACTTCGAGAAACCCACTTCGAAGTATTCAAAGAACGCGTTCAAGCGATCTCGGACGCCAACAGCGACCACCTAGTCCTTCGCCTCCAACTCTGCATCGGAGCACTCGCGCACATGAACGAGTGGCACCGAACCGAAGGATCTCTCGCGTTGGAGGAGTTCGCTCGAGTCGTTTCCGCTAGTCTGACACACGCAATGTTCGGCGGATTGGATTAGAGGCCCTCCTCAGAGTCGACTAACCAGCCATTGTCAACCCGCCGCTGACGCTAAGCACTTGTCCAGTGATGTAACTCGCGTCGTCGGATGCGAGGAAGGCGACCGCCGCGGCCACCTCTCGTGGATCCGCGATGCGACCGAGGGGAATCGCTCTGACGACAGCATTACGGATGCCCTCGTCGAGTGAGTGGAACAGCGGTGTCTCTGTCGGCCCCGGCGCGACTGCGTTGGCATTAATCCCGTGTCTTGCCACCTCGCGAGCAAGCGACTTGGTAAACCCGACGACCGCTGCCTTGGCACCCGCGTACACAGCCTCGCCGCTACTTCCCACCCGCGCAGCGTCGCTCACGACATTCACCACATGGCCCCCAGTACGGCGTGCGATCATTTCACGGGTAGCGCGCTGTGTTACTGTCAGCGTCCCCACATAGTTGACCGAGATCACTTTGTCCCAGAAATCTCTGTCCGTTTCGACGAAACGGTGCATTCGATCCCATCCCGCACAGTTTACGACGATAGTCGGCGAATGCCATTTGTCGATCACCTCTTGGAATCCAGAGTCGACCGCGTGAACGCTGGTTACGTCCATCTCAACCGCCATCGCCGCGCCTCCTGCCTGGCGGACCAGGTCACAAGTTTCCTCGGAACTGTCGTAATCCACGTCGGCAACACAGACGTTAGCGCCCGCCTTGGCCAGCCGTTCCGAAACCGCCCGGCCAATTCCTGATCCAGCGCCCGTGACTAGGGCGACGTGTCCGTCAAGGCCGGTGCTCAAAAATGAGGATCGGACTCCATTCATAACAAACCTCTTCTTACTATTCTGCGGTATGGAACATGGGCCCCGACAAACTCGATAACCGACGACCGCCGCTAACTAGACCGACTCAATTCTCATTGGCGCCGGATTATCAGGAAGGACAACCGTGGAAGCTCCAGGGATGTGCCCAAGAAGGTAGGGTCGGTTCGCAAAGCTCGACATCAAGGGAAGGATTTCGCAGGCACTAACGATGCCCAGCGCGCCGCTCCTCATGGAGCGTTCACCAAAAGACTGTGTTTCGTCGGCCGAGATTGTCGGCCCCGCCAGACAGAGTGGCGTTGCCTCACCCGCGTGCAGCAGGCCGTCACGCGACGGTGTCGCATGGTCGCCGGTGACAATAACGACCGCAGCGGCCGCCAGATCTTGCAATCCTGCAAGCCCGCCATCGATCTGTTCGAGCACGTCCCGCTTTGCGGTCGGCGACTTCGTGTGCCCTGCCTCGTCAGTGGCCTTTGTATGCAGATGGACGAACGAGCACCCATCGTCGATAAGCTCGGCCGCAAGTCGCACCTTATAGGCCATGTCTTCAGCCAAACTCAGATTGTCTGGCGGGGTTCTGAATTCCATATCGAGGAAGCTGGCAAGTCCTCTATACAACGCAGTAGAGGCTACGATCCCACCGCGGACGCCCACCACGTCCGCGAACTCTGGCCGAGTCCTGCAACCACCGCTCCACTTTGATGTCACCACGTCTAGCGCTGGAAGCCGCCGGGCCCTGCGATCGCGGTTGACCAGCGATTCCTGCAAAACTGCGCGTGCTCGTAGCAGGTACTGCCGCACCTTATCAGCGAGTGCCTCGGATTGCGCCCGTGCTGGCTGCACATCCAGCCATGGGTGAAGATGCTCGAAGAACGGATCAGAATCAGTGACTCTTGCCGCCGGGTCACCATGCAGGAGGATCGCTTCACCAGGCCTGGTAGTAAGTGGAATCACCTCTACGTCATAGCCGCTCGCGAACTCCGCCAACTCGGCCCATAGAAGGGCTGCGTCTCCGGCGTCGTCGGCAGCACAACGCCCGTCGACCCAGACGAGTTCGCCCTTGCTGCGTGAGGTCCGCAGCGATAGATAGACGGTTCCCTTCCCAGCTTCAACCGATATCCCGTTTCCGAACGCCTCCAAGAGGCTTCGGCCAGGGAATTCACATTCGCTAAGCCCAAGCATTGCCCAATGCGATACTTCCGACGAAGTAGCTCGGCCCCAGCCGAACGGAAGATGCCAGCCGGATAGTCCTGAGCCGACCAGCGCGTCGAGGTTAGGCGTTCGAGCCGCCTCACTCGGAGTCAGGCCGCCCAACTCGCGCAATGGCCGATCACCGAGGCCATCACATATCACAAGCACCATCGGGAGGCGATCGTCGACAGGGCGTGGATAGTCCTCGCCATAATGTCGTTTCACGAGGGGAACACCTCTGAACTGCACCGGTCTTCGCAATCCCACTCCCTGAGAAGAGCAACTGTCGAAGGAGGGACCAGGGTCTCCCAAGCCGCGTGTCCATCCCGCATCAACGCTCTTATTTGAGATGCTTCGACTTGTTTCTCGGACATCTGGATTTCAGAGACTTCAAACCCAGCGCTTCTTAGGATCTCTGCCTTCCGCCGCTCCCACTCTGAGAACACACGTACGTACTGGACCGCATCGAATGGGCAGTAGTCAGCCACGCTATCGACATTGTCCAGGTCGAACGGAACTACCAAGACACGGCGCCGTTCGCCAATTTCCTCGACCGCTTTGGAGATTAGAAGAGCACGCTGATAGTAGGTGTACGGGTTGGAGACCGTTAGGTGACGATGGGCGCTCTGGCGACGCTCGGTGACACGGCATCGAACTGGGCTTGTCACTCCAACGATGACGTATTCGTGAGTACGCAACGCGATCTGTACCAACTCCATATGGCCGCGATGAAACGGCTGGAACCGACCCGTCACACAGCCGATGTCAGCCATCACGAAGCCGGATCGAGCAAGAGGCTTTCGGCGATCGTGTTCTTCTGTACCTCAACAGCGCCGGCCGGAATCCGCAGATTCCTGGCGATCCGGAAAATCTGCTCCTCAGGCGTCCCCTTAAGTAGGCCCCGTCCGCCGGCCAACTGCACCGCTGTGTCGGCAACTTCGTAAAGAGCGTTGTCATTGAGGACCTTGATAAGGCTTGTCAGTCGGATAACTCGTTTGTCGAGCGGAATTCGATAAGGCCCTGTCGCGTCAATAGTTCGGATCGCCGACAAACTTGCCTCCCGGGCCGCGTACCAGCGCAGGTACATGTCGACAAGCATGTGCTGGGGAACTTGCTGAGTTGCCAAGGTTCCTCGGGCGACTTCGCGTCCACGCATATGGCGAATAGAGCGCTCGATCAAGGTCCTCATCCATCCGCTCCCCATGCCGGCGCGGCTCAGACGCCGCCAGTTGATCGTTGTGATCATCAGACGGAGCCCGTCACCTACCTGCCCCAGTCGCTGAGAATCCGGCACAAAGACGTTCTCAAGGTGGATCTCGCCGGTCAGCCCATCGTCCATGATTGTCGGAGTCGTCACCCCTCGACGCACGCCGGGCGTGTCGACTGACACCATGAAGACCGTCAGTTCAGGGCGGCCGCTAGGAGTCTTCCCAGTTACCGCGTTGATCTGGAGCACATCACAGTATTGAGCGTTGGTGATGAAAGCTTTGCTGCCGTTCAGGATCCATCCGTCACCCTCGCGTCGAGCTGACGTACGAAGACCCAGCACATGCGACCCGGCAGACGGCTCCGTGTTACAGAATGCCGCCGTAGTACGTGCGTTGACCAGGTCATCGACGAACAGATCGCGCAGTTCAGACGATGCGTGGGTGAGCATCGGGCTCGGTCCCTCCGTCCAGCCAAGGATGGCCGGTGCCAACAGAGTGCCGTACTGGTAAACACGCTCTTCAATGAAGAACATTTCTTCGCGCGTGTACCCACCACCGCCGAGCTCCTTAGGAAGGTGGGCGGCATAGAGGCCGGCCGCAGCAGCAAGGCGTTGGATTTCCCGTCGAGCTTCCCAGACGTCCGGAGATAGAGCTCCTTCGATAGTCAGATGCCCGTAGGGTCCCGAGACCGTGCTGCGCAAATGCTTTTCCCGAGGCTTCACCTCTTCCTCAACGAGCGAGTCGATTGCCTCCAGAGTCGAGACAAGCTCAGTCGGCGGCTCAGCTAGACCGAACTCGAGGTCGCCAATTAGTGCCCCGTCATGGGGCCAGTCGTTCTCGGGAAAACTTGCATTCCACAGCATTTGGCTGTCACTTTCGTCTTGTTTGAATGGGCACCACGGCCGGCTGGGAGCCGTGGCTAGAACCTAGGGCTCGACGCGGCAATTTGTGGAAGGACTTCCACGACTCCTGGAGTCCCCTCTACAAACTCACCAACGATCGCCGCAGGCACTCCGCTCGCACTCAGGTCGTAGCAGAGATCGACAACAGAATCGCCTGAGACAGCAAGGAGGAGTCCTCCCGATGTCTGCGGATCGCACACAACATTCCGGCGAACTTCATCCACCGAGGACCAAGACGTGTAGTTCTCCGCGTCGGCCCTGTTTCGGAGCAGACCATCCGGGACGAATCCCGACGCGAGAGTATCGACCACTCCAGGAATTACCGGCAACGCGCCCGCCGATAGTCGAGCCCTGAGTCCGGATGCCTTCGCGATGTTATGGGCGTGACCGACAAGCCCAAAACCGGTCACATCTGTCGCACAACGCACTGCGTGTGACGCCGCCACTTCAGCAGCTCGGCCGTTGGAGGTCACCATCACATCATGAGCGGCCGCATACATCACCGAACTTCCTATTCCCGCCTTTTCCGCGGAGCTTGCAACGCCGCTCCCGAGCGGTTTGGTCAATACGAGCTGATCCCCAACGCGGCCGCTGGCGACAGTCATTAGCCCGCCACGTCCCGGTGAACCGAGGACGCAATACCCGAACGTCGGAACCTCGCTAGTGATCGTGTGGCCGCCCAACAAGGCGACACCATCTGCGCGCAGTGCCTTTGCTCCTGCATTCAACAGAGATCGGCCCTCAGTAATCGATCGTCCGGCCGGCCATCCTAGGAATGCAACCGCACCTAGTGGTCGTCCGCCCATCGCATAGATGTCGGACAACGCGTTGACCGCCGCCACTGCGCCCCACCGCTCGACGGTGGGCGATATTGGGGTCTGGATATCAATCGTGAGTAGAACCTCTTGTTGACCTACCGTTAAGAGCCCGGCATCCTCGGCCGCGAAGTCGGGTCCGCCGATACCCAAGTCCCGTTCCATCCCTGCGAGTAGCTCGTTCAGGAGACCCTGGCGCATTTTGCAACCGCATCCGCCGGCCGGCGAAAGATCCATGAGCCTCCCATGCGTCGATTCAAGATCCATCATCCACCGCTTCAGTTCGAGAACAGGTGTGCCGTAGAGCACGCAACATCAGTTCCCAACCAGCCCCCAACGTTTTGGGTCAGTGCAAACCGTGCATTCTCTACTTGGCGTGGACCGCACCGTCCAATGAGTTGATCAAACGCTTCGACCGCCTGAGCTACCCCAGTGGCTCCAATCGGATGCCCCCGCGAAGTCAGTCCTCCGCTGGTATTCACTGGGCACCGGCCGCCGAGCCCTACTTCGCCCTCCGCCACCATGCGGTCCTCTTCTCCCGGAGAACAAAGACCGATTTGCGAGTAGAGCTCGAACTCACCGACCGCAGTCGCGTCGTGAAGCTCAATCAAGCTGAGATCCTCCGGCCCGACACCAGCCGCGTTATAGGCGCGCGCACAAGCTCGCTCAGGCGCGCGCTGCAGCGATTCGTCGTCTGCGCGGCCCGAATTCAGCACTGACGCGAGAATTTTCACCGCCCGGCGCGGCGTCCTCGACAACCAACGGTCCGACACTAGGACGACGGCTGCAGCGCCATCAGACATTGGGGCGCACATATACAGATGGAGCGGCCCTACGACCTGGCGGGAGGCCAGTACCTCCTCCGGAGTATACGCAGTGCCGAACTGTGCGCGTGGATTCAATGATCCATGTCGATGGCTCTTCGAGGAAATCCGCGCGAGCGTGAGCGGGTCGAGACCTCCGGATCCACTCTCCGCGTAGTGATCCATGAAGACGCTTCGATCGGGCGACCTTTCCGGATAGTTGGTTGCTGCCTCCACCAAGTCCATACTCGCGTCAAAAGCACGGAATGATTTCGTCTTGTCTTCGTCAACAAGCTTCTCGTATCCAACCACCAGCACGCAGTCGTACTCACCCGAACGAATCGAGTTCCACGCGACATGGAGAGCCGTCGAGCCCGAGGCACAGGCATTCTCTAGATTCACGACGGGAACAGGCCCCAGACGCGAGGACCGCAGCACGACCTGACCTCGGATTGATTCCTGACCGGTCATGAGCCCCTCAACGGCGTTACCCACAAATGCAGCCTCGATCTCAGCCGGCTGGATGTCGGCATCGTGGATGGCTCCGTCGACGGCCTCGGAAACCATCGAACGTGGGGTCGTTGTCAGATGGCGACCGAACTTGGTCATTGACGCCCCAACGACATGGACTTGATCAGTAGTCAATTCCGAACATCCCTTTCAGGCGCAGAGGACGCGGGAATCGACCTCGGCCGGTTGATAAATCCCAACAACTGTTGTGCGGTCTCTTGGGACGCGACGTGCGCGACAACTGCGTCGAGCTCTGCCGACAGGCCAACCCGAAGCGACTCGCTCTCCGCGACCTCGGCAAGCTGCTTCATTAACTTCATCGCGTCCGCAGATTGTGTGGCGAGACGGCTGGCCAACTCCATCGCATGCGCCAGGAGTTTTGCGGCAGGTACAGAGACGTAAGCCAGCCCCCACTCGACTGCCTGCTTCCCTGAAATCTGATCACCAGTCAGCTGTAGAGCTCGCGACCGCCGATCGCCGATCGCTCGCGGAAGGCGCTGTGATCCTCCTCCGCCTGGAATCAAGCCCACGCCAATGTGTTGGTCGCCGATGAGCGCGTCATCGGCGACGACGAGGATGTCACCCGCAAGGGCCAACTCAAGCCCTCCCGCCAGGAGGTATCCCTGAGCCGCGACGACGACTGGGACCGCGCAGGAACTTATCGTTTCAGCCACCTGGTGGAACTGCGCAAGGTGCGATCGCAGCTTCCCAGGATCGTCAATTGCCTGAGTCACTTCCCGAAGATCCGCTCCAACTGAAAAATGCGGGCCGGCCGCAGCAATGAGGATGGACCCGCATTCGCCCGCCAACTCCCGGACGCCCCGGTCGATCGCACCCAGCATTTCGCAGTTCAGCGCGTTATATACCGCCGGCCTATTGAGCCGTATGTGCCCGACGCCGTCCACCAGAGCCGTTTCAACGGCAAGTTGGTTCGTCACTTCGAGATCCTCCTGTCAAGGCGATATTTGTCGACCTCAACCCAAAAGTCAAGTCGGCCCTAGATTTTCTTGTACCAAGCCCAGAATCTGCCCTCATTCATCGTCCGGTGAGATGCCAGGCATACGTAAGGTCAGCAACTTCTGCCGCCCCGACGTAGTTTGAGAAGACTTGCTCAATCGGTACGACGACTGTTGCCATCGGGAGCAGCAGTCGCCCGTTGGGCATCGATCTGGGTCAGACGAAAGCAGGCACTCACGTGTGATCAGGCTTGAACTACCGGTCGTCGCAATCTGGAGCGATCATTGCCGCCATCGGCAGACCGTCGGTCTAGCGGCACAACCGGGTCACCTATCCGCAGGTCACCCACAACGAGACGCGCAGCGCGGCCGCTAGATGTTGATCGGCCGGTCAACAAGTCCATGGAGAGCCTCCTGAACGGCCTCACCCAGTGACGGATGACTGTGCATGTTTACGAGCACTTGCTCCGCGGAGAGACACGCATGTCCAGCAAGGGTCAGCTCCGGCAGCAACTCGGATACGTGCGGACCCACGAGATGTGCTCCCACAATGTGGCCAGTGGCAGAGTCCTTGACCAACTTGACGAAGCCGGCAGTGCTGTTCGCTGCATGCGCCTTGCCGTTGGCCGCGAACGGAAACGATGCCGTCACGACGTCCATGCCCGATTGGCGCGCCTCCAACTCAGTCGGCCCGAAGCTAGCGACCTGCGGTTCCGTGAACGTCACCCGGGGCACCATCTCGTAGGCGATCGGCGTTGGCGATCGTCCTGCAATGCTTTCGGCGGCAATGATTCCCTGAGCCTCTGCCACGTGGGCGAGTGGCATCCGCATTGTTACATCGCCAATCGCGTAGATGTTCGCAACGTCTGTGCGCATATACTCATCTGTCTCAATCCCGGCCTCCGGCGCGAAGGTAATACCGAGAGCCTCAAGCCCCAGATTCTCGACATTAGGCAGAAAACCCACCGAAACGAGCAGAGTTTCCACGCTGATATTCCGAAGTTCCCCGCCCGCCGCGACACTAACGCGAACATGGTCGCCAGCACTCTCAACAGATTGCAGTGAAGCGTCAGTAACCACCTCGATCTTTGATCGTCGAAAGGCGCGCTCAACCTCACGAGAAACATCCAAGTCTTCGCGCGGCAGCAGCCGCGATTCGCTCTCCAGTACGGTCACATCCGCGCCGAATGTCTTAAGCAAGACGGCGAACTCCGTACCGATAGCTCCGCCACCCACGATGCCGACCGAACGCGGGGCCGAAGAGGACAAGATCTGCTCGGCGTAGCTGACGATCCCGTTACCGAACGGTACGCCCTCGAGCGGCCTTGGACGGGCGCCGGTCGCAATCACCGCGCTACCGAACCTGACCCTCTGAGTCGTCCCGTCGCTCAGCGCGACCTCGACTTCATTCAAGTCGACAAATCGGGCTCGCCCATCAATCTGGATGATGCCATTCTTCTTCATTAGGTAGCGGACACCGCGGGCGCGACCAGCCGCGACGTGCCGACTGCGTTCAAAGGCCAGTTCGTAATCTGGGATGACGTTCGAACTCGTCACTCCCAGCATCGCGGCCTCTGCCTTGGCCCGGCGAACCAGATCCGCACTGTCCAGAAGCGTCTTCGTGGGGATACAGCCAATGTTTAGACAAACCCCTCCCCAGTATCTCTCCTCCACGACCGTGACGCTCAGTCCGAGTTGAGCGGCCCGGATTGCCGCGACGTATCCACCTGGCCCCGCTCCGACCACGAGGACGTCCGAACTGACCATTTTGCTGCTCACGACGTGGACCTCCTACGGACAGAGAGCGCGACTGCGACGATGAGCGCACACCCGGAAAACAGCCCCTTGAGCCAGACCGAACTATTTGGGTATAGGAACTGAACGCCGTTAATTCCAATTGCAAGAAGGTAAACAGCGACGATGGTGCCGATTACGTTGAACCGTCCCGGGCGAATCTGTGTCGACCCGAGAAACGCTGCAGCGAAAGTTGTCAGTAGATAGGGATCACCAGCGTCAAGAGGGGCCGTGCCCAAACGAGCTGCATACACGACTCCAGCGAACGCAGCGATTCCCGAGGACGCGAGCAGCACCTTCAACGTCAGCCATTCCACCCGAAGACCTGCCAGGCGCGCGGCATCTCGATTATCACCAACTGCGCGAATTTTTCGACCAAATGGCATGTATTCCAAAACGTAGTGGACGATGGCCGCGACGCCGAGCATATAGAAGACAGGAGCCGGGATTGAGAACGGCTGAGCCTGTCCCGCCCTCTTGAAGCCGTCACTCAGACCAGAGACAACGCCAATCCCGTCGGTCAGCCAGTAGCCAATCGCGGTCAGAACCGAGATCATTCCCAACGTCGCGATCAGAGCGGGTACCTTCAAGACGATGATGTTCAACGCATTGATAGCGCCAACCACCAGACCCATCATCAGAGTCAGCACAACTGACCAGACCGGGTTGACGCCTTGCTGCTGCAGCCAGCCCACGAACACAACTGCCATGCCCATGGTGCCCGCCACCGAGACGTCCAAGATGTCGGCAGAAAGTGCAATAACCAGGGCCAAAGCGAGTATCACGGCCACTGCCTCGCTTGAGATAATAATCCGGGCGTTCACCGATGTAGCGAAGTTTTCTGGGATGAGGACCGTAAATAGGACAATCAGGAAGATTGTGACGTAGACGCCACTCAGTCGACCCGAACTTTCAATCATCACCCGACCGATCCGTCGCGCAGATATGGACCGACCTTCCTGGTCCCGTGTCAGTGCTCCACCCTCAATCATCGCTATTCGCTCCATCCGTCAAGCCTCTCTTTGTGGCCTGCTGGTTCGCGTTTGGTCCCAGCACCGCCCCAACCAACGCTCCCGAAGTAGCCTCCGAGCCGCTTAGCTCACGCGTGACGAGGCCTTCTCGCATTACCAACACCCTGTCGCAAATCGCCGCAAGTTCTTCCTCGTCCGAGGAGGCAACGAGTACGCCGGCTCCTCCACGGGCCACCTCAATAATCAGCCGGTGAATCTCTGCGGCTGAGCCAACATCTACCCCCTGGGTCGGCTCAGCAAGCAGCAAAACCTGCGGATCGGCCTCCAACGCTCGCCCCAGGACGATCTTCTGCTGGTTTCCCCCAGAGAAGTTCGAAAGCATCGACTCGGAGCGATTGGGACGTACTTGTAGACGGCGGCCCCACTGTGTTGCTTCATCCCGCTCACGCGAGTGGCGGACGCGGTAGCGGGCGCCGCCGGCAAGCCGGTTGACGTACAGATTCTCTCTGAACGAAAGGTTAGGAAAGACCGCGTGAACAGCCCTGTCCGCTGGCACCAACTGCATACCTTCTCTGATGGAGATGTCTGGTCGGCTGTCTGGAATCATGGCGCCATCTCCCACGGAAACTGTCCCAGTCCGCTTAACCGCACCGAAGATGGCCTGCAGGACGACCTCCCGCCCAGAGCCGGTGACGCCGGCGATCCCGACGATCTCGCCGCGCGAGAGCACAGTAGAGAAGCCGCGAACGCCCGGCGCAGATAGCCCGTCGACAGTTAGGACTGCCAGACTCTCCGGTTTCGCTGGCTCCGGAGCGTCGTCTGAGTCTGGGCGGACCCGCCCGTTAGCCAGCGCAGCCTCTTCGCCTCCCACCAGGCGGACCAAGGACCCGTGATCAAACTCGCCGCGCCGGAAGACTTGAACAACCTGGCCGTCCTTCAGAACTGTCACCGCATCAGCGATTTCGACGACCTCGTGGAGGTGATGCGACACGAAGAGAATTCCGACGCCACGGTCGCGCAACGAACACATCGATCCAAGTAGCTGCTCCACCTCAGCGGCAGGCATTGAGGCTGTCGGCTCGTCCAGGACGAGGTAGCGAACCTTCCCGGGGCGCCACATCGCCCTGGCCAACGCGACCCCGACCCGTTCCGACGGCTTCAGATCCGCGACGCATCGGTCCCCAGACGTCGGGTATCCCACTTCGTTCATAGCCAGTTCAGCACGACGGGATTCAGCGCGCCGATCGATCCGGCGCACCGGGCGCAAGATGTCACCCCACTCAAGCGCAAGATTGTCTGTCACAGACATTTGGTGAACCAAGCCGAGGTTCTGGTGCACGAACGCTAGGCCCGCCGAACGCGCCTCGCTCCCGTCGCCGAGCGTCATGCTCCTACCATCTGCGCTACACGTCGCACCGGGGTCCGGCTGATAGTAGCCAGACATGCACTTGATCAGTGTTGACTTTCCGGACCCGTTGTGGCCGACGAGTGCATGTATCTCTCCCGGAGCCACATGCACCGACACGTCCTGTAGAGCCCGCGTGCCGGGAAATGTCATGCTGACGTGCTCTAGGACCAGCCCCGTGTCCGACCTCTGAACGCCCATCAATCGGCGATGCGCCACAAGCGCTGGAATTCGGCGGCATAGTTCGGGTAACCCTCGTAGTCCCGACCTGTAGGCTCGTACTCGCCTGTCACGAGCAACTGGTTGTTCAACAGAGCGCCTTGAGCAATCGCCACATCGTCGCCGACTACCTGACGCGCGAAGGCATCGACCATGCGCCAGCCGAGAATCGTGCTGTCTTGGCCAACCCAGGCGTGCTCGGTCCTGTGACCTAGGTTCGCCAAGTTGGGTTCGCTCGGGGTTTCACCAATGACTCGCACGTCGTTCATCCCAGCCTCACGCAGCGCGGCGCTAACTCCGGTGCTCATTCCGCCAAACGCGAAGGCCACGTACTTGACACCGGGGTTCTGCTGAACATGGGAGACAACCGTCTGCGGGAGTGACTTGCCGATATCAGCGACCTGCGCGTTTACCGTCGTTACTCGGCATCCCTCACAGATGGCCTTCAGTGATTCCTCCAGGCCCGTCCCGAAGTGTTCGAGAACGGTGATTGCTGGAATACTAAAAACGGCCACTTCAGGGTTCTTCCCGTCGGAATCGACGAGTACCCAGTCTGCGATCATCGACCCGTTGTCTGCCAGTTGTGCGCCGCCGTTGAGAACCGCGATAATTCCGTTCCCATCCGGGCCCATTCCAGTCGCCACGTCTGACGTTGACCCTTCGACGACTGGAATCCCCGCAGCCTTAGTCTTTGCCAGCGAATTGGACAACGTGTCGAGCGAGCCTGAAGTCTGCATAATCACATCTGGCTCAAGCTGAATGGCCTTTTCGAACGCCGCGTTCTGCTCTTCGGGGGTGGCCCCGAAGTCAACGAGCTTGAACTCCCAACCCAGGGCTTCCGTTGCGGCCTCAACGCCCTTGGCGATTGTGGCGCACGTCGCCACCGGACACTTCAAGAAGGCGACGGTCTTTCCCTTTTCGGGTCGCGAAGACAGGGCGTCGTCGAGCCCCACACCATCCGGAGCAGCCTTGGCCGCAGCGACGCGATCCCGCGCCGCTTCAAGAACATCGGCTCCAACACGCCCACTAGCCCCGCCGTTCGCATCTTGCCCGCCACACGCAGCAAGCAATCCCAATGCGAGGCAGATTGCAGCGGTCCGGAATGTCGTTCTCATTGTGCTTCCTCCACGTCCAATCGCACTCCCGCAGTGAAAGTGCCCTACGTCACTCTCACGCCACTTCTCCGTAATGTCAAGTGCTACATAGAAAATCAAGTTACGAGTTGAGATTGCAGTTGGCGTCATGCTCTCGCGTGCGCTTCTGGATCCCGCCACCTGCCGCAGGAGCCCGTCAGGCAGGCCCCACTCCCGGCTAGAAGCAGAGCCTTTCCCGTACCTGTGCGACCGCCCGGCCGCGCCACGGCACATCCGTTCAACACGAACAGGCGACAGGGACATGGAGGACAGCGATCCGACCCGGGGGCGCTACTCGGAGCTGACCCCATAGCCCCTTTCGGGCGCCAGCGCGATGCTAGAGAGCCTCGCCCTACCTACCCCGTTGCTCGACCATCGACAACACAACGGCAAGCTCGCCCATTGACACAGATCCATCCCGCCCGCGTACTGCCGTAACAGCACTCCGGGCTCCGACGCTTGGCGAGGTAATCGAGACATCGATGCTCGGACGCGAGCAAGTCTTTTCGGGTGTCGTCGAGCACGTTGAACAATGAGGCGGTCCACCACAGACTTGCGAACTGCGCTGGCAAATCCCCTGCCGGGGACGACCAGCAGGCCGAAGCGGCGCCGGGGACAACCAACTGGATTCAAAGGCTGACGGCCCCGTCAGCAGTCACAGATTTCGACGTTAGCCAGCGTCGCTGAACAGTCGCGAATTCGTACTCTGGCTGGGGCCGCTGGCCGCGCTACTCGCTGAAGCCTTCGTCGGTTGGCGCAGTTCCGAGACAATCCGACTTGCAATTCCAGCGCTGCAATATGTGCGCTGGAAGCAGCGTGCGGCCGCGAACTGCCAGCGACCAAGGATGTCTCCAGGGCCAAACTGCGGCCCATTGCGCGCCGAGAGCTCTGCGAACCGCTGCCTCACGAGGACGCCACGAAAGCGGCTAAGTCGTTACCTCAATCACTGCAACAATTTCGCCGACCTCCACGCGCGCCTCCTCTGCGAACCGCTGTTCTTTGAGCGTGCCAGAAACTGGCGAGGGCACATCGATATTGGCCTTGTCGGTCATGACTTCGAGAACCGGATCGCCAGCAACTACTGGATCGCCTACATCCTTCAGCCAAACCGCGACGAATGCCTCGGTCACACCTTCCCCTACTTCCGGCAGACAAAGCTCGAAAATCGTACTCATCCGTTCTCTTTCATTGTTGGTAGTGGTCAACACACGACTCAACGCGCTGGATCAGATCGGTGAGAAACTCACCGGCCGCCGCGCCATTGACGACGCGATGATCGACGGTGAGACTCAGCGGCAGCACAGGTGCAACACAGACCTGGCCTCCGTTCACGACGGGCTGGTCGGTAATGCCAGCGGCAACAACGATCCCGCTCTGGCCGCCCGGGACAATCGCGGTCGCTGTCACGTCACGGACGTACATGCCAATGCTTGAGAGCGTGAATGTGCCTCCGCGAAGATCGTTGACGCCGAGCTTCGACGCCATCGCCCGCCGACTGAGGTCGCCCAGCGCCTCGGCGCATTCCCCGATAGTCTTGAGATTCGCATCCTTGATCACTGGGACTACCAGGTCACGCCCAGTCGACATCGCGACGCCCAGGTGTGTGTCCGCATAGCGGACCAGTTCATCCTCGACGATCGCCGCATTCACATCTGGATGCGCCGCCACGGCGTCACCGAGCAACTTGGCCAACATCGCCGAGATGCTGACCTTCTGGCCGTTCCGCTCCATCCTGCGCCGCCACTCAAGCAGGCTGTCAGCACGAGCGCGACCGTGCAGACCCGCGGCTACCACGCTGCGGTGGCTCTCAGTCAAGTGCTTTATCGCCATCCGGCGTAGCGGCGTGATCGGAGAGCGGTCGAGGATCCTGGGACGGTGGTCGATCGGGTACTCCTTCATCGTTCGGACCGACGCATGATCTCGACCGCCACATCTACCACCGCTGCCGACGAGATGCTCATGGCGTCGCGGACACGTGGCGCCCAAGGGATTGGAATGTCCGGTGCCCCCAGTACCGCAGGAGATGCCCGGAGCTGACCGAACATGGTCCTGCTGATGTGGCTGACAATCTGGTCACCCATACCGCCACGTGCCCACGCTTCGTGCGCCACAATCAGTCGGCCGGTCTTCGCCACCGATGCTTCGATCGTGGCCGAATCCCAGGGGTGAACTGTTCGCAAGTCAACTACCTCAAGGCTGATGCCTTTCGCTTCACATTCTGCGACTGCATTCATCAGCGTTCGCACAGATCTTCCATAGCCGACCGCGGTAACGTCTCGACCCTGCGACACAACCGTTGCGCTCCCAATTCTGGCCGGCTGCCTCTCGTCCTGGAGATCGTCCTTGAATGCGTTGTATAGGTAGATATTCTCCAAATAGATGACGGGATCATTTGACGCCACGGACGCCCGAATGAGGTCATACGCATCCGTCGCTCGCGACGGTTGCACCACCGTCATCCCGGGCGAATGCGCGAACAGAGCTTCGAAGTTCTGAGGGTGCGCACGATACGGGCCGTCGCCGCCACGGGTACGAATCACGACCGGGAGCGAACCACGACCGGACATCAAGTATCTAAACGGTGCCGCAGTCTGGATCAACGGACTGGCGATCAATGGAAGCATGTCACTGAACATGATGTCGACGATCGGTCGCAACCCTTTGGCAGCGGCACCGAGCGCGAGCGAGATCATTGCAGATTCCGAGACGGCCGTCTGGATTACGCGCTTTGGGCCAAACTGATCGTATAGACCTTCGGTACAAGCGAGTGGCCCGTTGAACACGCCGATGTCCTGGCCGATCAAAATCACCGATTCGTCGGCCTCCATCTCCTCACGCAGACCAGCGATTGTTGCCTCACGAATCGTGTGCCGGCGTCGCGCAGGCGGGTCACTCAAAGTCGTATCAATCATCGGTCATACACCCCTTCGAGGCTGAGGTCTTCTTCATCCGCGTGCGGCGCAGTCTCTGCGGTCGCAGCTGCCTGCTTTACGACCTCCTCCAGACGCGTCCGGATCTCCTTCAGATCAGATCGCGACATGTTCCACTGGTTGACTAGTTCTCGCTCCCAAGATTCGATCGGATCCCGCTTCTCCCACATCGCCAATTCCGCCGAATCTCGATAGGGAGCATGGTCAGATGCAAAGTGGCCGGTGCGCCTGAACGTCAGACACTCCACGAATGACGGGCCCTCTCGACGTCTCGCACGACGGACGGCTTCCCCCACCGCTGCCTGGACTTGCTTCAGATCGTTGCCGTCAACCGTGACCGACGGCATCTGATACCCCCTCGCCCAGGAGGCGATGCTCTCCGTTGCGAGAACCTCCTGAGGGCGGGTGGAAATCGAGAATTGGTTGTTGTGGCAAACAAACACGACTGGCAGGTTCAGCGCCGACGCCATGTTCAGACCCTCGTGAAAGTCGCCCGTTCCTGCAGTGCCGTCGCCTAGCCCGACAATCGCGACGCGGTCGGTTGTCGACCTCGACAGGGCGAGGGCGGCTCCGGAGCCGAAGGGGATGTTGGGTCCAAGCATGTAACTAGTCCACGGCATCACATCTCCCTGGAGCCACCCATCAAGAGGTGCAATGTGCCGGCCCTGCGAGCTAGATCCCTTGCGCGCGAGCACAGAGAGAAACAGGTCTTCTAATGAACGTCCGCGGAGGTAATGCACAACCATCGCGCCCCGGTAGTGCGGGAAGAGCACGTCGCCGTGCTGAGACGACAGTCCATATGCACCAGCCAAGACGGCTTCCTCGCCGATTGCGGCATACCAGTGGCCTGACAGACGGACACACTCGAGCTCGATCTGCCTCGCCGTGACCATCAACTCGTAGCCAGACAAGGCTACGTCCCGAGCCGTGCCGGGCGATGTCTCCAATGACATCCTTCCGCCTCCTAGCGGTACTAGAATGGGATTGTGCGTACCGTCTTGAGTACCGTAGAGTGTTTGTCGACGCGCCGTCAAGCATCGATTCAGGAGACCTGGACCTTGAGCTCGCCGAACCCGACCCCTCCCGGCCAACCGCACGGCTTGGCCGCCTCACCTCCACCGGCGATCAAGCCCGCGTCGCACCGCGGAGGAGTGGCGACACGACGGGCCCGCGAAGTCTTGGACGCGCTCGAGGATCTCTTTCTGAGAGAGGGATTCGGCCAGCTGAAGCTCTCCGATGTGGCTACGCGCGCAAAGTGCTCACGACGCACGCTGTATCAACTAGCTCCGTCTAAGGACGAGCTGGTCGTCCTAGTCGTTGATCGGGTACTACAGCGGCTCGGAGCAGGTGCGCGAGACGCCGCACAGCGCGAAGAACGCCGGATCGATCAACTCCGCACCTACCTCAACACCGTGGCCGCTGGCTTTCAACGAGCCTCACTAGCATTCAGCCGTGACGTTGATGCGCACCCTGCAACACGCCGCGTATTTGCTGCCCACACGGCATACAGCGTCACGTTGATGGAATCGATTGTTGTTGCCGGAATCAGAGATGGCGAGTTTCGAAACGTCCATCCGGGGTTCACCGCCCAGGTCCTTTCGGACGGCATCACATCGGTCCTTGATCCGGAGTTTCTTGAACGCAGCCAGCTGACGTTGTCAGCGGCTCTCGCCGAACTCGGAAACCTTGTCGCCTATGGGCTGATACGAGAGCCAGCTGGCGTCAGCTACAACACCTAGGAGATCGATGAACTCGCAGAATGACGTCGGACCAAACGGACGACGACTTCTTCCATTGGCGACGACCGACAACCAGCGACGTGCTGGCGTTGTTCGCAGCCGCATCGACACTAGTCGCAATACGGATGTCCGCCCGCCATGGATCAAAGTGACCGCAACGCAAGGCGCTGAGTATCGCGACCTTTCGCAACTCGTCCGCGGAAAGTCGCTAAACACCGTCTGCCAGCAGGCAGCGTGTCCAAACATATTCGAGTGCTGGGAGCAAAGGGAAGTTAGCTTTATTGTCGGCGGAGAAGACTGCACTCGACGCTGCGCCTTCTGCCAAATCCGCACCGGCAAACCAGGTCCTCTGGACAGGGACGAGCCACGCAGACTGGGCGCAGCAGTTTCCTATCTCCGGCTGAACTTTGTCGTTGTGACTATGGTCGCTCGAGACGACCTTCACGACGGGGGAGCTTGGTTGATAGCTGAATGCATCAGGCAGATCCGCTCCCAATCACCCGACTGCGGCATCGAAGTCCTCCCGAGCGACTTTGGTTACGCGAGAAATCCAGAGCGAGGAGGCGAATCACTGCGCACTGTTGTCGACGCGGCCCCTGATGTTTTCGCGTTCAATCTCGAAACCACCCGAAGGCTCTTTTCTGATATCCGCCCAGCATTCGACTATGAGCGCAGCCTGGAATATCTGGCCTTGGCGCGAGAGCTGATGCCCACCTCGACAGCGATCAAGTCAAACATCATCGTCGGCATGGGGGAAACCGATGAGGAAGTCTTCGACTGCTTGCGGGACCTGCGCCAAGCTGGAGTCTCGTTGGTGACCATAGGGCAGTACTTGCAGCCATCCGACGGGCACCTGCGCGTCGATCGATATGTCACTCCTGAACAGTTCGCGGCGTATCGAACGCACGGCCTCGATCTGGGCCTAGCCCATATCGAGGCCGGACCGCTGGTTCGTTCCAGCTATCACGCAGGGGACCAAGCCGAGTCAGCCAAGGCTTGGGCACGCTAGGCCGTGTCTCCCATATCAGCGCGGTTAGCTCGGGCGGCATCCGCGCCCGTCCGGCAACGCGGAGGGCCGAAGCAATACCGGGGTTGTCTGGCGAGCACCGACAACGCCGCTGGGCGGGATGCGGGGCCGTCCGGGCGGCGTGCGGGTATGGGAGACATGGCCTAGCTAACTGTCCGGCTCAACGTCTATCCGCGGCCCCCGCTTACGAGTCTCGACGAACACAGCCGGGCGACGCCGCAACCTACTGGCTCCAGGAGACCCCGCCGCACTGGAATCCTCACGAGGTCGGGTGCAGTGTGTTGACCATCAACCGACAGCGCTGCAGGCGGTTCTTCCCTTCCTCTGTTAGATCTAGGGCTCGGTCGTTGCGGCGGCGGAGCAGCCAACCCTTGCTCAGAAGGGCCGTCAGAATCGCCGTTCCCAGCCGACCCGCAAGGTGAGGTTGTTGCTCGGTCCAATCCAGGCAACCCCAGGCGACTGGGCCTGAGCCTGCGGCGAGCGAGTCGATACCTAACCCGCGCAGAAGTTGGTGGTCGAACGTGAGTAGCTCGATGCCACGTTGATCAGCAGCCATCACGATCGCGCCGTCGTTAAGGAGTCCTCGGGTGATGCCGACTGCAAGCGAGCCACCCAGGTGGCTATAACAGGCGCGCGCGAACTGCAGTTTGCTGCCCGTTCGCGCCTGGTTCAGCGATTCCACCGGGAGCAGCGGTGCTATACACCCCAGTGCCTCGACGGCAGCCGCAACGTCTCCAGACGCAAGGACATGCATACGCCGACGTCCTTCAGTCTGGACAGTGACCAGGCCGGCGTCTACGAGATGGCTTAGATGCGCCGATGCCGTCGACTGCGAGACGCCGGCGGCAGCGGCCAAGGCCGAGGCGGTATGCGCCTGTCCATCCATCAATCGCAACAACATCGTCGCGCGAGCTGGCTCACCGATGACCTTGGCTACGGCAGCCAGGTCGTAGTCGTTCGCGTGCACTCACCCAGCGTATGACATAAACACTTCGTTAGATACCGAACTGATTTGCCGATATCTTGGTGCTATGGCAGACGAGACGAAGACCCGGTGCTTGAGCACGACAGATTTCGCGGTGCCGGTTACTGACCGCTACTTCGAGGACTATGTCCCGGGCTCGGTGTATGAGTACGGCCACATCACCATCACCGCTGACGAGATCGTCTCCTTCGCCCGCCAGTACGACCCGCAGTCGTTTCACACCGATCCTGAGCAAGCGTCGAGCGGTCCGTTCGGCGGACTCATCGCCAGCGGCTGGCACACGGCGGCCGTGTGCATGCGGTTGTTCGTGGACCACTACTTGTCTCATGTCGCATCGATGGCGTCGCCCGGAATGGACGAGTTGCGATGGCCTCGGCCCGTCAGACCCGGGGACCGACTCTGGTTCCGAGCCACGATCGAGGCGGCGCGGGTATCGAACTCCAAACCCGACCGGGGTTTGGTCCACACCACCGCGGAACTGCTCAACTCCGACGATGACCTCGTGCTGTCACTCAAGGCCATGAACTTCCTGAAGCGCCGCCATGCAGGCACCTGACGCCGTAGAGTTTCCGCGACAGATCAGCCTGCCGTCGCAACCGCTCGTCATCGTTCCCGGCATCGACGACTCGCCTCCGGGGCACTGGCAGTCGTTGTGGCAGGCTGCTCATCCGGATGCTCGGCGTATCGCGCCACAGTCGTTCATCCAGCCAGACCTTTCCGATTGGGTCCAGGCCGTCGACGAGGCCGTGAACTCGGCCACCAGCCGGCCACTCCTGATCGCCCACAGCCTGGGGTGCCTGGCAGCGATCGCCTGGGCGATCGAGGGAAACGTCGACGATGTAGCCGCATTGTTTCTGGCGGCCGTACCCGACCCCTCTGGACCCAGTTTCCCCGGCGCTGCACAGTCGTTCCGCGAAGTACGTGCCCGAGAGCTGGGCGTCGGCTCGTTGGTGGTCGCCAGTGAGAATGACCCCTACGGGGAGATCGCGTACGCCCAAGGCGTCGCTCGCGCGCTCGCTGGGCAGTTCCGCGCGGTCGGCCGCCAAGGGCATATCAACGAGTCCAGCGGAGTAGGACTCTGGCCCGTCGGCCAGGCCCTCCTGGCCGACCTTGCCGCCGACCTCACCTGATCCAGGGCGTCTGATCGCAACCCTACGCCGGACCATCGGAGGTGTCTGCAAGACGGATCAGGGTCTGGCGTCCGGTCGCGACATGGACACGACTGCCGGCCTTGAGGGTGAATGCCTCCAACTGGCACACCGTGAGGGTGCGACCGCTCTTGATCACCGTGGCTTCGGCGAGAAGGGAGTCGCCGATGGCGGGTGCTAGGAGGTTCACGGTGAAGTCGACGGTCAGAATCGAGTCACCGCGGGTGTAGGTGGACAGACCCGCATAGCCGCCCGCGGTGTCGACGAGCGAGCTCGTGACTCCGGCGTGGAAGTAGCCGTGCTGCTGTGTGAGGTCAGCGCCGTAGGGAGCCTGGAGCTGACAGAATCCGCGACGCAGCTCGGTGATGCTGGCACCGAGATGGCGCATCAGTCCCTGACGCGAGAAGCTGTCGGTGACGTAATCGGCGAGTTCTGAGTTGATGTCCTCGGAGACGTCCATGGTCTTCCTTTCATTAGTGGGCCTCAGTCGCGTTTGCCGACGGCGAGCGCTAGCCCAGCCGCCGTTAGATCGGGCTAGAGGACCGGCGGCAGGTGGGTCTGTGACCCCGGAGTGGCCATGGGATCGAGGGATTCCCATGCCTCGCGAAGAATGGCCACACCACGTTCGATGCGTTCGGCCTCAGCGGTAAAGGGCACCCGGATGAATCGTTCATGCGCGCCGTCGATGCCGAACTTCGGACCGGCAGTGATCCGGACTCCTCGTCGTTGACAGGCCGAGGCCAGCGCTGAACTGAGCGGTGCGCCGAGTTCGACCCATAGCGACAATCCCCCCTTGACGTCGGGAATCTGCCAGTCGGGGAGCTGGGTGTGGAGGAGTTCGACCAGCAGATCTCGACCAGCTCGCAGTTGTTCAGACCGGCGACCCAGGAGAAGGTCGTAGCGCTCCAGCACCTCGGTGGCGATGAGCTGTTCGATGACGGGTGTGCCGAGGTCGTCCGCGGGCCGCCGAGAGATCAGCCGGCTGATCATGGCGGGTTCGGCGCGAAGCCAGCCGACTCTCAGGCCTCCCCAGATGGTCTTGCTGAGTGACCCGACACTGACGAGAGTGCCCGCGGCGTGTGCGGGGGTCAGCGATGAGAATGCCGGCGGCCTGCCGAGCCGGTCGATGTCGAGGTCAGCGGTTGTCTCGTCGATAAGGAGTAGGGCGCCGTTGCGGCGAGCGCTGGCGATGACTCGCTCGCGTTCCTCAGCAGTCATCGATGCGCTGGTGGGATTGTGGAAGTCAGGGATGAGGTAGATCAGTTCGGGGCGCACGCGCTCGATAGCACTGACAAGATGGTCGATGTCCCATCCCATCGTTGTCACCGGCGTGCTGGCGAGTCGGCCACCGGCGTTTCCGAGCGCCTCGTAGGCGTGCGGATACGTCGGGGCCTCGATCAGGACACGATCACCGTGTCGTAGCAGCGTCCTAGCGGTGAGGGCGATGGCGTTCTGTGCACCTAGGGTGATCATGATGTGCTCGGGCGTTGTCTCGGCGCCTCGCGCGGTGTAGCGGGCCGCGATGAGTTCGCGGAGCCGTCGTTGGCCAACGAGGTCGAAACCGGATCGCTCGAGAATTTCTGGTGCTCGGCCAGCGAGAGCGTGGATGATCTCGTCGAGACCGGCCACTGGAGCCGGTACGGCGCGGGCGAAGTCAACCTCGGGCGCGCTTTGGCTTGGACGAGGGCGGGGAAGGACCAAGACGCTTCCCGACCCCCGCATGCTGATGAGGTGTCCGCTGTCGCGCAAGGCTCGGTAGGCCGCCACGATCGTGGTGCGGCTCCTGCCTAGCTCGTCGGCAAGCTCGCGCTCGGCAGGCAGTCGAGTGTGGGTGGAGAGTCGACCATCGGCCAATAGCAATCGGATCCGGGTGGCCAGGGCCGCATAGACCGGTTCAGCCGATTCCCACTCACCCAGGAGCGCCACGAGCTGCCTAGCGCCGATGTGGGACCGAGCCAAAGGACGTCGCGTTGTCTGCCGGCGTGTGGGCGTCGAGGTCATGGGGCCCGACCGTCCTCCCTTTGAGCACCCTCCCGCAGCGCCTGACGACCTGTCCAGGCGGGCGCGTCGCTGCCCCACCGGGTGGCGACCGAGGCGTATCTCTCGGGGGCATCCGGGAAGCCGACGACAGGGGCAGCGAAGGTCACCACTCCAGCATCGGCGGTCGCCGTCTGCGTAGTTGGAGGCTGCTCAGGCGCTGCAGCGTCAAGAGCACTCGGGCCGGGAGCAGCGGACCCGAGCAGTTCGTGAGCCAGCCGGGCGAGGGCCACCGAGACGTGCGAGACACGGCCGTCGGCTCGCTGATCGACCAGGCTCCGAGCGATCGCGGCAGCGAGGAAGTGTCCCGCGCTGTGATCGAGCGCCTGGGCCGGCAAAGCCCCTGGACGATCCCCGTCGCGGCTTTCGACCATCGCGATGCCGGTGGCAGCTTGGACGATGCTGTCGAAGCCGCGCCGGGACCGCCACGGGCCTTCGCGGCCCCACGCGCTGACCGAGCCGATCACCAGGTCTGGATACCGCTCGCCCAGCTCGTCCGGTGAGAGGCCATAGCGGTCCAGAGCGCCCGGGCGGTATCCGGTGACCAGTACATCAGCGGTTTCGAGCAGATCTGCGAGCATCTGCCGATCGACCCGCGACGCTAGGTCGAGGGTGGTCGAACGCTTGCCCTGGCCTGTGTCGAGGTGTTGCCAAGCAATCTCGGGAAGTCGTGGAGAGTCGACACGCAGCACGTCGGCGCCTGCGTAGGCGAGGTCGCGGGTGGCCACGGGCCCGGCGATGACTCGGGTCATGTCGAGCACCCGCAGTCCTGACAGGGGTAGCGAGGATTCCCCCGGCCATCGTCGCGTCGGAGCCGCTCCCACCACCTCCCGGCCGATCAGCGGCATGGTGGCGACAGTCTGCGCATGTGGGTGTCGTGCCCAGGTCTGGTGGTCGCGGACCGCAACGACGATCGCGCCACGCTCGGCTGCCTCGTTCTCCAGTTCGATAGCACGGCGTTCGGCGAGGGCCGACGCGAACGTCGCGGGGCTGGCTGACTCGTCGAGTCCGACCAGTTGTCGCAGCCGCTGTTCGTGGTGCGTGTAGTTCGCGTGGGTGCGGACCCAGCCGTCTCGCGTCGACCAGAAGCCGGACAGGGGCGCCCACGCCTGCGGGGGCTGGCCGTCGAGACGGAAGTGCCGTTCGCTGCGCACCGAGGTGGTGATCACGTCGCCTCGAAGGCGCGGCGTACGTGGCTCTCGCCGGGCTCGCGTGGCGGCGACCTGTTCGATCGCCAAGGCGGCCAGTGCGATGCTGTCGGTTACCAGCCCGGCGACATCGAGTCGGGAGTCGAGTCTCACCGGCGGCTCGGGACAACCGATGTGGCCCACGTCCGCTCCGGGCGCTCCGAGATCTGCCCAGGCACGTGCGGCGAAGTGGCCCGCCGTCATGAGTCGACCGGACCTAGATCGAGCATCCATGCGTAGCGGTCGTGACTCGTACCGTATTGGATGGAGGTCAGTTCAGCGCGCAGCCGTGCCGCAATCGACTCGGTGCCGCCGCCAGGGGTTTCGATCAGCAGATCGTCGCCGACCAGCTCTGCAATGGGAGTGATGACCGCAGCGGTCCCCGCGGCGAACACCTCTCTCAGTTCGCCGGTGACGGCGGCGGTCTGCCACTCATCGATGCTGACTGGCCGTTCGACCGCGCGATACCCCATATCCCGCGCGAGGCGCAGGACGCTGTCGCGTGTGACACCCGCCAGGATGGTTCCGGTTAAGGGCGGCGTCACAATTGTCTGATCGGAGAAGGCGAAGAAGATGTTCATGCTGCCCGCCTCTTCGACCCACGTCCTGGTGCTCGCATCGGTGAACAGGACCTGGGCACATCCGTGAGCATGTGCCTGCTGCTGCGCAAGCAGGGAGGCCGCGTAGTTGCCACCGCACTTTGCTGCTCCCGTTCCGCCGAGGCCAGCGCGTGAGTAGTCGCGAGACAGCCATAGACTGATGCCCTCGTCCGCGTCCGCGAAGTACGAACCGGCCGGGCTGGCGATCACTCCGTAGGTTGCTTGACGCGATGGACGAACCCCGAGGAAGGCCTCGGTGGCGATGAGGAACGGTCGAACGTACAGACTGGCCCCGCTCTGATGCGGAACCCAACCGGCGTCAGCTTGCGCGAGCTGCCGAATCGACTCGATGAACAGGCTCTCAGGCAGTTCCGGCAGAGCGAGGCGAGCCGCCGACAAAGCGAATCTACGCGCGTTGATCTCTGGCCGAAACGTCCGCAGATGACCGTCAGCGTGGCGGTAGACCTTGAGCCCTTCAAAGACCTCTTGGCCGTAGTGGAGCACCGCCGATGCCGGATCCAGGGTCAATGGGCCGTACGGCACCACGCGTGCATCGCACCAGCCGCCGGGCTCGGAATAGTCGATGAGCACCATGTGATCGGTGAAGTGCTCGCCAAACTTCGGATCCCCCAGAACGCGAGCGAGTTCGCCGTTCTCCCGTGGCCTGGTGCTCCTTCGGAGTCTGAAAGCCTCATCGGCACGCGCACCGATGTGACTGTGCTGAATGTCTGTCGTCATCGGCGCGCTTCCTCTCAAAGATCCAACACCGCTAGTGAACGTGGTCCACCGTGCGGCGTCAGCATCCAATCCGACACAGGTGGACTGATCCACCTGGCCTGAACTATATATACCAGTCTGTATAGTTCGGCCTATGTCATCCGTCATGGGAACCCGCCGCGGCCAAGGACGGCAGCTGGTGCTCGACGCCGCGATCCGGTTGTTCCGGTCCAAGGGAATTCGTGCAGTCGGAGTGAACGCGGTCGCCGCAGAAGCGGGCGTGACGAAGGCCACGCTGTATTCGCACTTCGCGTCCAAAGACGCCTTGGTCGCGGCGAGCCTGAACGAACGGGACATTGAGTGGCAACGGCGACTCACGCGCCACCTTGATCATCACGTTGGCGACGGCGAACAGGTCTTGGCGGTGTTCGACGCGTACCACGAAGCCCTGATCGAAGACGACTACAGACCATGCCCATTCGTCAGCTTCACCGCAGAATTCGCCGACGCCTCCCACGAAGGGCACCAAGTCGTGGCTCACCACAAGCAATCGCTGCGAAGGACACTCAGTGACTTGTGCCAGGCGGCCGGAGCAAGCGAGCCCGAAGCGCTCGCCGGTGACATCACCCGGCTACTGGAAGGCGCTTACGTGATGGGAGCGGTACTGCGCGACGCATCGGAGATCACCCTGGCCAAAGCCACGGCGACACGGCTGCTGCGCGAAGCCGTTCCCGCGTGAGCGCGGTAGGCCGAACCGCTCCACGGCACCTCGCGCTAGCGGGCTTCGTGTGCATAGCCGTCACTTGGGGCCCCGGACGCAACGCCTTCGGCGTGTACGTTCCGCAGTTCCGTGCCGAACTCGGAGCCTCGACCGAGTTCATCGGGGTCGTTGCTGGCGGCATGTACGGCGGGTATGGCGTGGCGCTGCTCGCCGTCGGGATGGTGGTTCCGCGTTTCGGGGTCCGCCTTGCGGTAGTGATCGGGATCGCGTCCGCCGGTCTCGGTATGGCAGTCGTCGCGGCTTCACACAACTCGTGGGTGACGGCATCCGGATTGATCATCGCGGCGAGCGGCGCCGGCTGGACGTGGGCGCCGTACAGCAACGCCGCTGCCCATGTGGCAGACCCGTCGACCCGAGCTCGAGTCTTGGCGGTCATCAGTTCCGGTGCCGCGGGTGGCTTCTTGATCATCGGTCTGTTGTCCGTAGCAGCACAGGGCCGATGGCGGTTGGTATGGGGGCTTTATGCCGCCATGGCCGTGGGAGCACTTTGGGCGAACAGACAACTACCCACTCGCGGGACCGATCCACATCGCGGGGGTGGAACGAACACGAACTTGTCCCAGCTATCGCTGATCGACTGCCTACGCATGAGGTCGGCGCGATCACTTTTCGCCGTCGCCACATGCTACGGATCTGTCAGTGCCTTCTACTTCACCTTCTCCACCGACCAGCTCGTCGCGGCCGGATTGGAGCAAGCCACCGCCGGAGCCGGCCTTTATGCAGCGATGGGGCTGGCAGGGCTGTTGGGACTCGCCGCTGGGGACCTGATCATGAGGTGGGGGGTCGACAGCGTGTGCACGCTCACCTTCGGGGGCCTAACTGGCGCCTGTCTGTTCACGGCAGCCTGGCCATCCTCATGGATCGCGTGGATGGCGTCCGGATCACTGGCCGGCGCGTCGCTGATGATCGGGAGCGCACTCCTCGCGGAGTGGAATTCACGCACCTTCTCCGCGGCTCCGACGGTCGGCTTCACCGCGACACTGTCGCTTCTCGCGCTCGGATCTATCGGTGGCCCACTCGTCCTGTCCCAGCAGGCCGCGGCCACGGGAATCCGCTGGGCGTTCGCGACCGCTTCCGCGATCGCAGCAGTCGTTGCTCTGCTCCCCCTCGTCAGGCGGATCGCTTCTGCCACCACTAGAACCAAGTGAACCGGTGACCACGACTATTCGGTGGCGGACGCCGGACAAGTCCACCGACTGCGAAGTGGCAGTAGCCAGATGCCTCGCAGTCGCAACAGCATGACCTCATGTCCACCACAGACAGGGTCCAAAGTGCCGAACGACGGCTATGGCGCGCCTACGAGCCCATCCACGCGATCTGCTACTTCCACCCACACTTTGCTGCGACAATGAACGAAACCGGGCTGACAGGGTGGTGGAACGGCTACTTCGCCGGACGCGCTGCCCCGCTCGGACCAACACCGTCGCAGGTCGTGACCTCCCTGTTCTACGGCTTCTCCCCCGCGATGGTCGACCGCGCGGTCCCGAAGATCTGGACCCGAGTCAGTCCCGAAGCCGCCATCGAAGCGCGATTCGACGCCGCAGAGACGGTTCTGGCCGAGCACGCCGACGCTGGCTCACTCGACGACTTGCACCGCGTCACCGACGGCCTCGAACGCGCCATCGACGCCCTCCCCTTCGACGGCCGCGCCCTCGCAAGCGCCTGGCACTCAGTCCGGCGACCGGACTCGATACTGCAACGACTATGGCTGGCCGCCACCATCCTGCGCGAGCACCGCGGCGATGGCCACGTCATCGCGGCCACCGCCAACGGCCTGACCGGTCTGGAGGCCTCCATCACCCATATAGCCAGCGGCCAGGTAAGCCGCCGCATCATCCAAGAGAATCGGGGATGGACCGACGAGCAATGGCAGATAGCCCATCTCGCGCTCCGGGAACGCGGAATCCTCGCCGACGACGACTCCCTCACCACCAGAGGGACCGCACTGCGCGATCGGATCGAGGACCTTACCGACCAACTCGCCGCACCATCGGTCCACGCGTTGAATGACGCCGCCGGAACCATCGACGTCCTGACCTCACTGGCCCGGCTGCTGGTCGACCGCGGAGCAGTTCCCGTCCCCAACCCCATCGGAGTTCCCCGACCATGACGGTCTACGCCATCGCTGAACTCACCATCGTCGACCCCGACGCGTACGGTCGCTACCTCGACAAGTTCTTCGACGTCTTCTCCCAGTATGACGGCGCCCTCCTGGCTGCCGACAACTCCCCCGACATCATCGAAGGCAGCTGGCCGCACGACAAACTTGTCCTGATCTCGTTTCCCGACCGCGCCGCCTTCGACGCATGGGCGACCTCACCGGAGTATGAAGAGATCGCCCAAGATCGAAAAGCTGGCGCTCGCTCGACCGTGATCGTCGCCGAAGGAGTCCTCAATCCCCTTGAACTTCGTCGCGGGAAGTAGGTCAGTGCGTCACCATGCCCTCGCGAATTGTCCCTGACCGTTGGGACGAGCGGTGACTGAACACGCGTCATGGGACGTAAGACAGGCCCAGTTCTGGCACGAACATGGCTGCTACACAATGCCGTGCGGATCACCCAATACGGGCGCTTCACCCTCAGCTTCGTTCGCCGCGGTGGGGCGCGGATGCATACCGGCCAAGGAATCGAGGACGTCGCGGCCGGGGATGTCGTACTGATCAACCAGGACGCAACCTACCGCTGCTCGCCCCGAGACTCGGCCGTGTTGACGACCGTCAGCCTCGCACCTGAGTACCTACGGGAGCAGTTCGCCTGGCACCGGAGGGCCGAGCCCGACGCATCGATCGCGATCTGTGAGGACCTGGCCACTCGGTCCCGAGACATGGTGATCGTCCGTCTCGGCCTACGTGACCTGCTCACCCTTGCGCCGTGCCTCGACGAGTTAGTGAGGATCTCCGGTGCCCACCAAGGTCAGTTCTTCAGGATCCAACTTCTGTGGTTTAGAGTCCTCGACGAACTTACGCGTCGCGTCGCCGATCGCCGCCTCGTAGACAACGGCGACCACCATTTCCCCACGCCAACTTCCGCAGCAACAGGGACCGTGCGGACAGAGGTCCTACAGGCAATCGGACTACTGGAGGCATCCCTGGACAAGTCCTGGCGCTCTGACGAGCTCGCCGCAGCCGTACATCTGTCATCGTCACAACTCGCTCGGCTGTTCGCGCGAGAGATAGGCCTGGCACCAATGTCCTACTTGGCGAGACGTAGAACGCAACGGATGGCTGACCTCCTGCGCCACACGAATCTCACCGTTCGCGACGCCGCCGCAAGCGTCGGATGGAATGACCCAGACTACGCGGCGCGGCGCTTCCGAGCGCAGTTCGGCCTTACCCCGAGCCGCTACCGCCGCATAGTGCGTAACCTGATGACAGGCGCATAGACCCCGACAATACGCGCGACTCTCTCACCCGTGCTGGTCCCGTCGCCGCTTTCGCGATAGCGAGGAAAGCCAACGACAGCACCCGCTGCTCGTATCCGCGGGGCAAGGCTAGGACATTTGCGGCGCACCTACCTGCTGAACCGAGCCGTATGGTCGACAGGAGGAGTCGTTATGGATCGATCGACAGATCAACGGCTCGGCGCGCTCCATGAGCGGCTCACCGCCGCTGTCTCCGCGCTATCCTCAAGTTCGGACTGGCAGCAGGCAGTGTCATTCGCCGCCCGGTTCCGTTCGAGATCGTTCTCGAATTCGGTGTTGATCTGTGTGCAGCACACGGCCGCGTTCGAGGCGGGTCAGACCAGTGAGCCGATGCCGTCGTTCGTAGCTGGCTACCGCCAGTGGCAGCGGTTGGGTCGGCAGGTGTTGAAGGGCCAACAGGGGTACATGATCTTCGCTCCGGTCACGGGTCGTTTTGCCACCAGCACGCTGACCGACCCGGAGTCGTGGAGGAGGCTGCGCCGGGGCGAGAAGCCGCGTCCGGGTGAGGTCGTCCGCACTCGAATGGTCGGGGTCCGCCCGGCCTACGTGTGGGATATCTCGCAAACGGCAGGCGACCCGATTCCTGAGCGTCCTTCGCCGAAGTTGTTGGAGGGCGAGGCACCTGCCGGAGTGTGGGACGGCCTGGCCGAGCAGGTCCGTGCCGAAGGATTTGCCGTCGGCCTCGTGCCCGATGCGGTGGCGATCGGTGGCGCGAATGGCTGCACCGACTACGTCGCCCGCTCGGTCGTCGTGCGTGAGGACATGGACCCGGCCGCACGGGTCAAGACGTTGGCACACGAGTTGGCTCATGTGCTGTTGCACGGCCCCGACAACCCGGACGCCACCGGTCACCGCGGAATCGCAGAGGTCGAGGCCGAGTCCGTGGCACTGATGATCGGCGCTGCTCACGGAATGGACACCTCCGACTACACGATCCCGTACGTCTCGGATTGGGCGTCTTCTGTCAAGGACTCCACACCGGTCGAGGTGGTCCAGGCCACCGGCGAGCGGGTCCGCAGGACAGCGTTAGGGATTCTTGACCATCTCGACACCATGCAGGTCAGCGGCGGTGACCCGCCGGGGCTGACGCGCGACGCCCCACGAGCCTCGCCCGAGCCACCACGAGCTGCGGCTGTCGGCGTCGAGCACATCTACCAATCGCAGGCTCGGATTCCTGTCGCCAGCGGACGGGGGCTGTGATGCCCACACCCGCAGCCTTCGCCACCACGCTCTCGCGTATTGATCCACAACGGCCGTTGAGCGTGACTGCCCGTGAGTTCGCGGCCGCCGGCGTGCCGATCTTTCCCTGTGTTCCAGCCGGGAAGCGCCCGATGACCGAGCATGGGTTCAAGGATGCGACTACTGATCTCGACCAGGTGGCCGCGTGGTGGCGCGACTATCCAATCGCGAACATCGGTGTACCCACCGGCAGCGTGTCGGGGCTGGTGGTGATCGACGTGGATGTGCATGGCGTCGATGGACACCACGCCTACGCCCGCGCCGCGCGGGCCGGTTTGATCCCGGAGCCGTTGGCGGTGGTACGCACGCCCACGGGTGGGCGGCATGTCTACTTCCCGGCCGCCCCGGATCGGGCAGAGCGTTCGTGGCAGGCCGGCAAAGTCGGGGTGGACTGCCGTGCTGACGGCGGCTACATCATCGCGCCGCCATCAGTGCTGCGTCTCGACGGCGGGCGCGTGCCCTACCGGATCGAACAGATCGCCACGAGCGCGGTGCAGCCGGTCGACGCGAGCAGGGTGCGGGACTTCCTCGACCCACGCCCGCCCCCTCGTCCGCGCCAGGGTGGCCCGATCCGGCAGGCCGATGCCATGCGGTTGGCCTCGTGGCTGGCAGAGCAGGCCACCGACAGGAACCTCAAACTGTTCTGGGCAGCCTGCCGGCTCGCCGAGGGCGGCGTACCGGTTGCCGACGCCTTGGATGCACTGGTGGCAGCGAGGAAGCCCGACTTCCGGGAGCGAGAGATCGCCCGGACCGTCTACAGCGCCTACCGCTCCACCGGATGCGGCACGGGCGCAAGGGGCGTCGCCCGCGATGAGCATCAGTCGTCCGAGCCCCGGTTCATGCAGCACAGAATCGACCGACCCTCGCACAAGGTTCGGAGTTTGTGATGAGCGCGCCCGCGGGTCGGCGATCGGCGGTGGTGACTGCGGTCTGCGGGACGGTGTTCATCGCCGCTGGCGCGTTCTGGCTCAGCTACACCGCGCTGGCTGACTTGGCCGTTCGATCCGGGATCGGAGCCGACCAAGCGTGGGCATGGCCGCTCATCGTCGACGGCCTGATTGTCGTCGGAACCGTCGCGGTCGTGGCGCAGGCGGGACAGCCGGACGCGTGGTATCCGTGGCTTCTCCTGATCGGCGGCGCGGTCGTCTCGGTGAGCGCGAACGCGATCCACGCGATCGTCGCCGCGGATGCCGACGTGCCGTCGGTATTGGCGGCAACCGTGGCGGCCGTCCCTCCCATCGTGTTGCTGGCGATCACGCACCTGACCGTCATCTTGACCCACACGACCACCCCCGGGTCTGGGGACCAGCTATCGCCCGGTGCCGCGACGGCCGAAGCTGCGATCAAGACTGCTGAGCAACCGATCGCGGCTGGCTTGCCGTCGTCGACGGGCAAGGAGCCACCGGCGGTGCCGTCCATTGGCTCCGAGGAGGACGCCGTAGCCGTGGCCGTGCGTGGCCAGGATCGGCGTGTGTTGGCGGCAAAGCTGCGCGAGCAGGGGTGGTCGAACAAGGCCGTCGCCCGTCGTCTGGGCGTCCATCCTTCGACGGTCGGGCGTTGGTTCGCACCTACGCATCAAGCAGACGACACCGCAGCGGTAGCCGAGGAGGCGATCCAGTGAGCAACGGCCCCATCATGTATGAACGCTACGACGATCCGAGCCACCGGCGGTCGGCACAGCCCCAGCCTGCCGGGGCTGATGCGGTCGAGAAGGCCAGTACGCCCGGCGCCGTGCGAGAGGCCGGGATCGCTCCCGGCAAGGACGCCTCGACTCCGAAGGCCAGCTGGTCGGTGCAGAAGAAGGCTCGGGGTGTGGAGTGGGTGCGCCCGACCGACCTCATCGCCCGTCAGGCGGGCGCAGTCTCCAGGCGCGGCATCGACTTCCAAGCTGAGTTGCACCGTCGCGCCCGCACTGCCGCCATCGCTGCCATGCGGCAGGTGTCGGAGCGAGCGCGCCGTCTGCCTCCGGTCAGTGCGTTCGGTCGGCGGGGTGGGCATCAGTCCGGGCCGGTGCGTTCCGGGGTCGGGATGTCGTAGGTCGGTGATGGGTCATGGGCGCCGGAGAGGTGATCGGCGGGAGCGTCGCTTGGTGGGGAGCGCCGCACACCTGTCTGTCAGGAGGTGCCTGCGCCATGACCACATACTCTGCCGATCAGACCACAGACTCCGACGCCGACAGTTCAGGTGCTGGGGAGGGCTTCACACACGGAGAGGGCCTGCGGCGTCTGCTGAACCGCCTGCATCACGGCGGACCGGGTGCGTGGGAGCACGATCCGGTGGCGGCCGAGCTCATGGAGTACGCGGCGGTGAAGTACGAGCCGTTGGCGCGCAAGCACGGCCTGGACCCTTGGGAGGCCGCGAGCGCCGCGTTCGACGTGATGCGCACGAAGGCCGCGAGGAACGCGGTCGACCCGTGGGCGGTCATCACCCACGCCGTGAGGATCACCTGCATTGCTGAGGAGCGCGCCCGAGGGCTGCTGTGTTCGACACATCAGGCGAGGCGTCCGCATGTGTCGGCGTTCCATGATCCGGAGCGGTTCGCCGACCGCGTCGAGAACCCGTTGATCGACTACCATCCGGCGTTCCAAACCACCGATGACCAACCCGAGTCCGAGGGCACAGTGGCGGGGCGGGCGTCGGTGTGGTCGGCGGTGGAGGACACCATCAGTCTGTTCACGCTGCTGGGCTGGCCGGCGTCGGTGGCACGCGCATCGGTGGAACATGTCTGCGGGGCTCTGGCGAGGGCCGGCGCCCGGCGCACTGCCTATGAGTCGCTGCGTCGCGACAAGCATGCTCGCGCTCTCCTCGACCTTCCTGCCTCGTCGTGGTCGGCGCTGCTGCGGACTCTGCTGGGAAACCCGCATCCCGCGTATGCGGCCACCTCGACCGGCCGTGGCGTGCTGCTCCGGCTGATGATCGGCGAGACCGTCGGTGTCCTGTTGCGTGACGACGACCTCGTGTTGACCGTCTCGCTCGCCGCACCGCGTCGCGAGCCGGTTCACGGGGCGGGGTGTCGGCCATGACCAGCGTGGGGCACATCGAGCTGGACCGCACCGTCGAGTCGATCACGGTCGGTCGACGCCATCGCGTCGATCTGGGCGACATCGACGCGCTCGCGGCGTCTATCGACCGTGAGGGCCTGCTGCAACCCCTGACCGTCACCCCCGAAGGCGTGCTGGTGTGCGGCAGGCGGCGGCTCGCGGCGATCAAGGCCCTCGGCTGGCGCACGGTCAACGTGTGGGTCCGCTCCGGTATCTCTGATCGGCTCGGTCAGCTCGTCGCGGAGCAGGACGACAACGTGCTGCACAAGCCACTGAGTCAGTTGGAGGCGGCGGCGCTGTACCGAGAGTTGAAGCAGGTCATGGCTGAGGACGCCGCACGTCGTCAGGCCGCCACCCGATTCAGCGCCACCCATCAACCGCGAGATCAGTCGGGTGGCGACGGTGGTGGCGAGTCGCCACCACCGTCAAGTGCGATCGGCAAGACCCGCGAGCAAGCCGCTCGCGTGGTCACCGGCGCTGCCTCCTACAAGCGGCTGGAGCAGATCGGGTGGCTCCAACAGGTCGCCGATGACCTGGCACAGCCCGCGGCCCTGCGGGCGCAGGTGGTCGCGGAACTGGAGTGCATCGAGGCCGGCGCCGCGGTGAACCCGATCTACCAACAGGTCCGCCAGATCGTCGAGAAGGCCGAGGCCGAGCGAACCGCCGAGCTCGATCAGATGGCCCAAGAAGCGCTCGCCCGTGTCCAGGCGGACAACTCCAAGAAGGCCAAGAAACGCCCGATCCGCCCACCCCGGTCGGGGACGAGGAGCCGGCCCGGTATCCCGTGCGGGCGTTCACGCTGTTGTGGACCGAGCTCGAGAACTGGTGGGAGCACTACGACGCGGCCGAGCTCGCCGCCGCGCTGAGCGATGAGCAGATCGCGTCGTTCCTCACTGTGGTCGAGGGCACAACCGCGTTCGCCGGTCAGCTCCAAACCGCCCGCTCATCGGTTGAAGATGGACCGAGCCGCAGCCACCTACGCGCGCTCTGACCCAGAACCAGCGGGCACAGTGGGCGCACCTGTCGGGCATGAAGCCCGCACTCACTGACGCTCAGGACCGCCGCCGACTGATCGCCGTTGTCGTGGCGATCATCGCCATCGTCGTGCTCGCCACCATCGGCGTCTACGGCCTCCTCGCAGGGCCACGCACATTAGACGACCAGCGGCCTGACATCGACCGTCGTCCGCCGTCTCCGTCGGTCAGTGTCGCACCGGACGGTACCCTGACGCCGGTTCTTCCGACGGTGCGCGCCAGCGCCGATCCCGAGACCTTCGCCCGCAACGTCGCGACGACTTTGTTCGCCTGGGACACCGCCAGCGGGTTCATGCCGTTGGACTACACCAGCGTGATCCTCGCGGTCGGGGACCCGTCCGGTGAGGAGCAGGCCGGGCTCGCCTCCGACGTCGCCGCCTACCTGCCCACCCGGACGGCCTGGCTCGACCTGCGCCAGTACGCCACGGCCCAGCACCTGAGAATCGGCGAGGTGTTCGTCCCCGAGGCGTGGGCTGCCGCCGTGGAGCAGGCACAGCCGGGGCAGCTCGCCGAGGGCACCGTCGCCTACACCATTGAGGGCACCCGTCATCGCTCCGGCGTCTGGAATGACGAGCCGGTTGAATCCGCGCATCCGGTGGCGTTCACGGTGTTCATCGTCTGCGCACCGACCTACGAGACATGCCACCTTTTGCGGCTGTCCGAGCTCGACAACCCGCTTCGATGAGGCGGTGACTCGGTGTGGTCAAGAAGCTCGGAATCGCTGGCGCTGCTCTGGTGCTGCTCGCGCCCATGCTGGTCATGGTCTCCATCGCCATGCTGATGAACCCGGCAGCCAACGCCGCCTGCACCATCGGCACCGGCAACGGGGTGACCGTCGGGAACATCCCCGACTCCCTCGACGTGACCACGGCCGATGGCACCACGTTCACGTTGAACCATCAGCAGCTCACCCATGCCGCCACCATCATCGACATCGGCAGCCGCACCGACGGGGTCAACCGGAACGGCATCCAGATCGCGCTCATGGCCGCACTCACCGAGTCGACCCTGCGAATGCTGTCCAACACCAGCGCCTACCCCGAGTCCGCGAACTACCCGAACGACGGCGACGGCTCCGATAACGACAGCCTCGGCCTGTTCCAGATGCGACCCGCCGCCGGATGGGGAGCCGTCGCCGAACTCATGGACCCGACCTACCAAGCCAAGGCGTTCTACGGCGGACCCACCGGCCCGAACTATCCCTCTCCGCGGGGCCTGCTGGACATCCCCGGCTGGCGGCAGATGGACAAGGGCGCGGCAGCCCAAGCCGTCGAAGTCTCGGCCTACCCGGATCGCTACCGGAACTACGAGCCCGTCGCCGCCGCGATCTTGGACGCCCTCACGGCACGAGCAGCCAGTACGGCCGGGCAGGTCGATCTCCCGACGGTCGTCACCAGTCCGATCAACGGGAAGATCGGGGTCGCGCAGGCGAACATCCCGAACCGAACCTCCTCAGGTAGGTTCGCGTCCTCGATGGGCTGGCTGACCTCGCAGGGACCGGACTTCATCACGCTGAACGAGGTCAGCGCCCGCAGCCTGGAGGCGATCTCGGCTCACGCGCCGGGCTACGCCGCGTATCGCCAGCGGCAGGCGGACGGGAACCAGTCGCAAGGCAACGTCGTCCTCTGGAAGACCGCGATCTGGAGCAAGCTCGCCGCCGGACGGATCAAGCTCGTCGAAGCTGACCACGCCTACTACCAGGGCAAGAAGGTCACCTGGGATCGGTTCGCCACCTGGGCGCTGCTCCAGCGCGGCGACGGCGCGGTCGTCTCGATCGTGTCCGTCCATCAGATGACCGACCCGCACAAGTTTCCCCGCCAGCACGGCAACCCGTCGATGAGCCGGCCCGAGCAGTACGGCAAGGGCATGGACATCCTCATCGGCCTGCTCAACCAGCTCGGACAGCACGGGCCGGTGTTCGTCGGTGGCGACATGAACACTCCCGCCTCCTACACCGACCTGGCCTGGTCGGCGGCGGCGAAGATGAAGACCGCCGGCTACGCCTGGCACGCACACGGCGTCGATTTCGTGTTCTACCCATCGGGCAACGGAGTGAAGCTCGCACACGGCACCGTCGGCCCGAAGGCCGAGGTTGGCGACCACAACATGATCGCCGCCCGGTTCAACCTCAACCATGCCGGCACCACTGCCCGCACAAGCAGCGCAGCGAACACCGCTTCCCGACGCGCCGCGACCGCACCAGCGATCACGCGAGTCACGGCTCAAGCTCAGGGGCCGGAGTCATCGCGAGTTGTGTTCCCGCTCCCCGCAGACACGTGGGCGATGAGCAGCCCGTTCGGGATGCGGGTCCATCCGATCACCGGCGAATACAAGCTCCACACGGGAACGGATTTCTCTACGGCTGCGGGCACCCCGATCCTCGCCGCCGCGGACGGGACCGTGACCTTCGCCGGCCCAGCGGCCGGATACGGCAACCTCATCATCATCGAGCACACGATCGACGGCCAGACGATCGCCACCGCGTACGCCCACATGTGGCCGGCCGGCATCCATGTCGCCGTCGGCGACCGTGTGACCGCGGGGCAGCACATTGGCGATGTCGGATCGTCCGGGTACGCCACCGGCCCCCATCTGCATTTCGAGGTCCGCCCCGGCGGCACCAACGCCGCCCCCGTCGACCCGGTGCCGTGGCTCAACGCCCACGGAGCGGCCGACCTCCCGGCCGCCAACGGCGGACCCGGCAGCAGCACGACCGGATGCGACTCCACCGGGCTCGCGCCCGGTATCGGCGTGGTCCCCACTCCGGTCGACGGCGACCCGAACCGCATGGTCGACGACCCCACCTCGACTGGGCAGATCACCGCCCGCCTGCTCAACCTCTACATCCAGGCATCCGCCGCGTTCCCCGACACCGGATGGGCCTGCTGGTCCGAGCGGCCTGGCACAACCTCGGAGCACCCGCTCGGGCGTGCGTGTGACATCACCTTCGGCAACGCCATCGGCCACTATCCGACCCCAGCACAGCTGGAGGCCGGCTGGGCCTTGACCGACTGGATGAAGAACAACGCCGAAGCGCTCGGAGTCGAGTACCTGATCTGGCAAGGGAAGGTTTGGTCTGTCGCCCGGTCCGGTGAGGGATGGCGTCCCTACAACGGCGGCGGGGCGCACGATCCGGACAACGTGACCGGCGGGCACTACGACCACCTCCATGTGACCGTCCGCAACTAATCTGTGCCAGGCGACGGATTGGCCGGTTCAGCCGGCATCCGACCATCACCGGCGTCGGTATCCTCCGAGCATGGGCAAGTACCTGGCGATCTTCAACGGTGCCGCGAGCGAGGAACAGAAGGACGCGATTTCCCCAGAGCAGCAGCAAGCGTTCATGGCGGCGTGGGGCGA
Source organism: Nocardioides humi (assembly GCF_006494775.1). Taxonomy (NCBI): domain Bacteria; kingdom Bacillati; phylum Actinomycetota; class Actinomycetes; order Propionibacteriales; family Nocardioidaceae; genus Nocardioides; species Nocardioides humi. The sequence goes on from NZ_CP041146.1 coordinate 681,758, forward strand.
ATGGGCCCAGAACCACGCCAGCGCACTGACCGATCCGGGTGCTCCGCTGTTCGCCAAACGCGTCGTAACCAGCGACGGTGACACGGAGTTCACCGACTCCAAGACCGCATACGCCATCGTCGAGGCTGATTCTCACGACACGGCCGTAGCCATCTTCGCCAAGCATCCCCACTTGACCCTCATGGCCGGCAACTCGATCGAAGTGATTGAGTGCCCGTCGCTGCCCGTCTAACGCCTTCGGCCAGCCTCACGAACCGACCACCGCAATCTGTCCGGCGGCCCCTGTCCCTGAGCGGCGCTGGAGTGTCGCTTCCTCACTCAGCGTCACCGTTCGGCACGGAGCCATGCCGGGTGACACGCTTGACGCTGCCATCGGGACCGAAGGTCTGCCATTCGCCGTTCTTGCGCCCATCGAGGTAGGCGCCGCGGTCGATCGGATCCCCGGCGGCGTTCCAGCGTTCCCAGATACCGTGCTTCTCACCGCGACGGAAGCCGCCACGCTGCATGAGGCGCCCGTTGGCCCGGTACCAGATCCACTCGCCGTCCAGCTCGCCTTGGGCGTAGCCGCCCTCGGAGCGCACCCGCCCGTCGTTCGCGTAGTGACACCACTGGCCGTGGCGGGCGTCGTCGACGTAGGTGCCGACCATGACGCCGCCGTGGGGGTCGGGTTCGGTCCACAGACCTTGCTTGCGCCCCTGTTCGTCGACCTCGTCCGGGGTCGAGGGGATCGACTCGTCCTCGGAGCTCATGCGGGGCTCACCAGCTGAATCAGGTTGCCGCACGTGTCGTCGAGCACCGCGGTCCGCACCGGCCCGCCGTCGGCCGGCGGCTGGACGAACACCACGCCCTGCTCGGTGAGCTCGCGATACGCGGCGTCCACGTCATCGACGGCGAAGGACGCCGCGGGAATGCCCTGCTCGGCCAGCGCCCGGACATACTCCTGGGCCGCCGGGTTCTCATCGGGCTCCAGCAGCAGCTCCACACCGTCGCGATCCTCGTCGCCGACCACGGTCAACCATCGGTACTCCCCCAACGGAACATCGGTCTTGGCGACGAACCCCAGCCTGTCGGTGTAGAACGCCAGCGCCTTGTCCTGGTCATCGACGAACACGCTCATCACATGCAGTCGTGCCTTCATCTCGGCTTCCTCTCATTCGGTCGGCCACCGTTGGGCGATCTCGCGCAGCGGCTCCGTGTTCAACCGATGGACCTTCGTGCGACCCACCCGCGTCACGCGGACCAGATCGCACTCCTCCAGCACCGCCAGATGTTGGGACACCGCCTGCCTCGAGGACCCCGTCCCCAACACATGGAGACGAGTGCAGATCTCGAACAACGTCATCTCCTCACGCTCCACCAACAGATCGAGGATCTGCCGTCGCGTCGCATCGGCGATAGCCCGGTACACGTCGGCCACAGCCCCAAAATAGGCAAGCGAACACTTGCCTGTCAACGCGGAAACCGAGCCACAGCCCACCCTTCAGACGAGTCCGACCGAGTCGCGCTGCACGGCCCGCCTCAGGTGGAGGAGGAGAACGAGGAACACGCAGATCGTCAACTGGTAGGCCGCGAATGCCCACGCCTGCGGCGCCCACGATGAGATCGTCATCAACGTGATCGACGCACCGATGGCGACCAGCACATAGAAGACCGTGTTCTCGGATTCAGGGAAACGCCACGCCTTCGCGACGGTCGGCAACGCGGCGATCGCGTCGGCGGCGACGGCGAACAGCACAGCCAGCGGAGCGTCTCCCAGGCCGAGCCACACGGCCAGCGCCGCGACGGCAATGATGCCGCAGCCCATATCGAACACCCCGACACGGGCGCGGTGATCTCGGCAGATCACGCTCGTCGCGATCACCAGCACAGGCCCCAGCCCCGCAGCCAACGTCATCACCGCAGGCCATCCGACGCCCGAGTCCAGCTGGGCACTGAACCCGATCATCGGTGCGGCCGCCCACAACGTCCACGTGACCAGATTCGGCCGCACCTGCCCTTTCACGATTGCCATCGCATACCGAACGCTGCCCACAAGACCCAGGGAGGCACCCACGAGAACCCACTGCGGGTCAAGCACTCCGACCTCCGGGCTAAGGGGCGCATCGAGCGCCGTGACCTTCCACCAGCAACCCGAGTCTGTTGAGTCGGGACCTTCCTCAGATATCGCAGGAAGCGAAACCAGCGATATCGAGAGGTGTTCGCCCCGGCATGGCTGCTAGGAGCGGCAGACCCAAGGCTATCGACTCATTCCTGTCGCCCAGGAGTAGATAGGCAAACACGGGCCGACGTTCACGCTGGCCGATGGCCGAGACCTCACATCTACCGCGACAGGAAGCGTCTAGCAAGGCTCTGAGACAGAGTGCCACAAAGGACACGAGGCGCACCTACCGAGCATGGATGTGTTCCCGGATTTCAACGGTCTCGGCGGCATCGGTGATCTGAAACAGGTCATCGGCGCGCTGCTGACGATCACGCTCATCGTGGCTGTGCTGATGCTGATCGTGTCGGCCGTGGTGTGGGCGATCGCGTCATCGAACGGCAACTACAACGCCGCCATCAAGGGACGGACGGGCGTGCTCGTGGCGCTGGGCGCTGCCGTGTTGGCTGGCGCGGGCGTCATGTGGGCCAACTGGCTGATCGACCTCGGCCGACAGCTCTGACGACCGCTCACGGAACGGGGCAGGCGGCGCACCTGACAGGCGACCTGTTCGTCTGTATCCGCCTGCGGGCGGAGCGTTCTGTGAGGAGCCCTGTCGTGTTCGACCTCATCAACTCTGTCGTCTCCCTCCCCCTCTCTCTACCGGTGTTGCTGCCGATGGACATCGACATCAACCCCAACTCGAACGGCCTGCCCGGCATCAGCCAACTGCGAACGATCGTCGGCGCGGTGATGACGGTCGGCCTGATCCTCTCGGTCCTGGCGCTGATCGTCAGCGCGGTCGTGTGGGGCTTCGGAGCCAACAGCAGCAACCCCCACTTGGCCGGGAGGGGAAGGTCGGCGTCCTCGTCTCCTGCGGCGCGGCGGTCATCTGCGGCGCGTCGGTCACCTTGATCAACTTCTTCTGGAACGTCGGCCAGAGCGTGTGAAACCCAACCCCGTCTACCCCTGCTTCTGAGTGAGGAAGTGATCGCGATGGGTGTCTGCGATGTCCCCGTCATCTCCACCGTCTGCGACAAGGCTGGCGAAGCCGCAGCGTCATTGGTATCGGCTCCATTCGACTGGATCGCATCGGCGATGGGCGAAGCCGCTGCGTGGCTATTCGAGTCCGTGTGGGCCGTCATCGACACCACTACCCTTGTGGACGTCACCAGCGCCGAGTACGTCGGCGTCTACAACATCTTGTTCGGCGTCGCCGTGTTTCTGATGCTGCTGTTCTTCTTCTTGCAGCTCATCACCGGCCTCATCAGACGCGACCCCACCGCACTCTCACGCGCCGCGTTGGGCTTGGCGAAGTCGATCCTGGGCTCGTTCGTGGTCATCACCCTCACCGCGCTGGCGCTGGAGATCGTCGACCAGCTCTGCGTCGGCATCATCCAAGCCTCCGGCGAGTCGATGGAGTCGATGGGCGACAAGATCGCCCTCCTCGCGGCCGGGCTGACGGCCATCAACATCGGCGCCCCGGGTGTGGGCGCGGTCATCACGATCTTCCTTGCCGGGTTGGCGATCGCAGCGGCGTTCATCGTCTGGATGTCGCTGCTCATCCGCAAGGCGTTGCTGTTGGTGGCGATCGTCCTCGCGCCGATCGCCTTCTCCGGTGCGTCGTGGGATGCCACGAAGGGCTGGATCGGCAAGTGGCTCGCGTTCGTGATCGCGCTGATCGTCTCCAAGCTCGTCCTCACCGTCGTGTTCCTCGTGGCGATCACTCAGGTCTCCACGCCCATCGACGGGGACCTGGCCTCGATCAGCGATCCCATCGCCGGTGTCGTGCTCATGTTCATCGCGGCCTTCGCCCCGTACATGACCTACCGGTTCGTGAGCTTCCTCGGCTTCGACCTCTACCAGAACATCGGCTCGGAGCAGGACGCCAAGAGCGCCCTCAACCGGCCCATCCCCATGCCCACCAAACCCCAAGGCGGTGACCCGAAGAAGGTGCTCGACGGCGGCGACAGCGGCGGCACCGGTGGCGGCGGAGGTGGTGGCGGGAAGACTCCACCGGCCCCGAAGACGCAGACCGCCAGCGGAGGCAGCGGGGCCACCGGCTCTGGCGGTGCGGCGGCGAGTGCTGGCCCGGCAGCAGCGGTGGTGGTCGGAACGAAGGTCACCAAGGACGCGGCGACAGCCGGACCGAAGGCCGGTCAAGCGTTGGGCGGTCATGCCGAGTCCACCGCGAGTGGTGCTAACCAGCAGCCGTCATCGGCCCCGCCTCCGCCGCCCGTCCCCAAACCGCCGCACTCGCCCACCGACGGTCCAGCAGGTGGGGCGACCAGCAGCAAGGGCGGTGACCGGGCATGAGCACCGCGACGGATCGAGCTCCGTCGAGCGAGCTAGTGCCGGTCAAGTTCAGCCGCCTCACCCGACGCGGTGTTCTCCTCGGTCTCTCGGTCGCGCAGCTCGTCACGCTCGGCATTGCGGGAGCCACCATCGTCGGTGCCCTCTACGCCGGTGGTGGCATCCTGCTGGCGTACTCGGCCCCGTTGTGGCTGGTCTGCGTCGCACTGACCTGGGTGCCAGTCGCTGGCCGGGTGGCCGTCGAGTGGCTGCCCGTCGCGGTCTGGTGGGTGTGGCGCTCCACCGGCACCCAGCTCCTCTACCGCCGCCGGATCGTCACCCCGCGCCCGGTCGGCACCCTCGCGCTGCCGGGCGACGCCGCCCGACTGCGCGAATACACCGACCCCACCACCGGGGCGGCGATGATCCACGACCCCACCGCAGGCACGTTGACGGTCGTCACCGAGATCACCCATCCCGCCTTCGTGTTGCTCGATCCTGGCGAGCAGGAGCGCCGGGTCACCTCCTGGGGGCGAGTGCTCGCCACGGTCTGCCGTTCCGGTCGGATCGCCACATTGCAGGTGTTGGAGCGGACGCTGCCGGACTCTGGCACGGGCCTCGCGGAGTGGTGGGCCAGCCACGGCAACCACGACGACACGTGGGCCTCGACCACCTACGCCGAACTCATCGAGAGGGCCGGACCGGCCGGCGAGCGGCACGCGACCACGCTGTCGTTGAGTCTGGACATGAAGGCAGCGGCCCGGCAGATCAGGACCGCAGGCGGAGGCGTCCGTGGTGGCGCGGCGGTGCTGCGTCAGGAGATGTCCACCCTGACCGCCGCCCTGCGGTCAGCGGACCTGACGCCCGGTGGCTGGCTGAGCGCGGGCGAGGTCGCTGTCATCCTCCGTAGCGCGTATGACCCGGCCATCGCGGGCACGCTGGAGCGGCACGGCCAGCTCGGGCAAGACTTGGCGACCGCGGGGCCGGTCGCGGTCAACGAGTCCTGGTCTCGGCTGCGCACCGACTCGGCCCATCATGCGGTGCTGTGGATCAGTGAATGGCCTCGGTCGCTGGTGTATCCCGGCTTTCTTGGTCCCGTGCTGCTGTCGACGGGGATTCAGCGGTCGTTCTCGCTGATCTGCACGCCCATGCGTGCCGATACCGCGGCGCGGGACATCAGGAAGAAGAAGGTCGAGTACGTCTCCGACGCCGCCCAGAGGGCGAAGATTGGGCAGATCGAGGACGCCGCTCAAACCGCTGAGTACCACGACGTGCTCCAGCAGGAGGCCGACCTGACGGCCGGGCACGGCGTACTGCGCTACACCGGACTCGTCAGCGTCTCGGCCGCTGACGTCGAGGAGTTGGAGACCGCCGTCGCGGCGATTGAGCAGGCCGCCATCCAAGCCTCCTGCGAGACCCGCCTGCTGGTCGGCCAGCAGGCCCAGGCCTTCACCGCCGCCGCGCTGCCGCTGTGCCGTCGCGTGTAGCCGGGTTACGGGGCCGGCTGGACGAGGATTGTCGTTGCTGGGTCTACATCGGGTGCGAACGCCAACGTCGGCAGCTCGGCGCCTTCGAGTCCGGCGAGTTCCAGGGCTGCTTGGCCTGCGAGGTGCGCGGACTGAATCGATTGTCCGTTGGCGACGGAAGCGTAGAACTGCGCCGCGTAGGTGATCGCGTCGCCGTCGGCGATCTCGTCGGCCATACCGATGGCGAAGGGGACCACGCTCTCGACCAGATCATCTATCTGTCCGGCAGAGTTGCAGGCGTTGAGCAGTACCAGGAGTGGCGGATCGTCCGTGGCCGCGACCGCGCGGGAGAAGGCGTGAGCGGTCACGACATGGCCTTCGTGTGGTTCGTCCCGCCCGTGTTCCAGTTCGATCAGGTCGACGTCGCCGTGACCGGAGAAGTGGACGACGTGGGGACGAAACTTGGTGATGCCGTCCAACAGGTCGTCAGTGGTTGCGGCCGGCCGCACGTCGAGCTCGATCATGTCGCGGTGCAGCGCTGACTCGACGGCTGCGCGGATTCGCTTCTGCTCACGGCCCACACGAAGGTCACCCGCGGAGGATGCTCCGAGCAACAGCACGCGGAGCTTCTCCGGCTTCGGAGCTCGCAACTCCCGGACTGCGTTGTTCACTGCAATCTCGGTCTGCTGGAGTCGAGCGTCGAATGCCGCCTGTTGAGCAGAGGCGTCACGTTCGGCCCGCTGCTGCTCGCGTTGGCGCTTGCGTTCCGCAGCGGTCACCTCAGCCCTTTCGGCAGACGCGAGCTTCTCGGCCAGACTCGACTCCTGCTTGGCGTAGCCGCTGGCCTTGGCCTGCCATCGGCCGGCTTCCTTGCCTGCGGCCTCGGCTTCCTTGTCGCGGCGAACGGCCTCCGCGTTCTTGGACTTAATCGTGCTCGCGTTCTTCGACTTTGCGGCGGCTTGCCTGGCCCTGGCAGCATCGGCGCGTTTCTTGGACTCCTTGGCGCGGTAGTCACCAGCCTTCTTCTCGGCATCGACTCGCTGCTTGCGCTTGCGGTCGAGCTGGCCTCGGTACTGACTCGCGCTCAATCTGTCTCCTCACCTCGCATCGATCTGACTCGCTATCCACGTTAGCTGCCACCGCCGACACTGCCCCGCGGGTCAGCGTTAGCGCACCTGACAGGTCAGACAAAGGAGGCGCACGATGCCCACGTTCGATGACCCGATCGCAGATGCCGGTGAGGCGTCGCAGGCGTTGCGTGGGCTGGCCCACGCGACGATGCGCATGGAGGAGCCAGCGGAGACCTACCGTGTGCTTGGTGACTTGCTGAGCGGGGCACGTTCGCTCCGGCAGGTGCTCGATCAGCTCGCCGCCACGCATCTGCGGTTCCGTGAGGTTGCGCACGACGACCACGGCAGCCACGCTGCCGGGACCGTTCGGCGTTGGCTGCCGCGGACGAGCTGCACCAGGCCGGGAGCCTGCTGGAACAGGTGGAGGCTCGGTTGGACGAGGCGTTGCAGCACTCGGGTCGGATCGCCTGGCACGAGTCCCCACCCACCCCGTCGCCTTCTCGGGAGCGTCTGCACACGCGGTTGGGCGGCTTTGCCGACCCGTTCGCTCGCCTGGATTCCCCTCCGAGGCAGGGCGGTCGGAGCCCGTCTCTGTGACCCGACTGATGGCAGGTCCCGCGGGCGCACCTGGCAGGCATGGAGAACACATCGCCTACCCGCATCACCCGACACGCTGGCTCATTGGCGCTGACGGTCTGGCCTGACACCCCGGTCGAACGACGCCCCCGATTCGGCTACCGCGTCACCGACACCACCACCGGGCAGAGTGTCGAGGGCCGCGATCTGATGCTCGGGACAGGGCAGGCCGAGGACAGTTCCGAGGCCATCCGGGTGCTTGCCGCGTTCTTGTCCGCTGCGGGTGAGGCGTCCGGGAGCTGGGACGCATTTCCCGACTGGATTGCCGAGGCAGCCCGCACGAACAGCGATGACCTTGCCCTGTTGTCCGAGTCCGACGACCCGTCCGGCCCGGAGGTTGCGGCTGCATCGCCGGAGCCGGAGCGCTGGATCAGCGTCGTGTTCCTCCAAGGCCCGGAGGCCAACGATCTGCTGGACCTGATCGACCGGCAGGGCACGGACGCGGCGATCGAGTACCTGGCTGGTTACGACTACGGCGAGGAGACCGTCCAGGCCGCGTTGGAGAACGGGTACGTCTACGACGATCTGCCGACCGGAACCGTCGACGAGGTCGCGCAGCGTGATGTCTACACACTGACCTACAACCATCACCTCGGGCACGTTCACCTGTTGCGGGTCCACGACGCGGTTCCTGATCCTGTTCTGTTGGGCATCGAGGACCCCGCAGCACCGCGGCCCGCACCTGAACGGGCGCCAGTGCCGCGCCCCGGTGGGTCGGCCGCTGGTGTGGAGCGGGACTGGTTCGCGTCTCCCCCGGCTAGTGGCGCTGGTGGTGCTCCACGGGGGTTGTCGCGGTGAGCCGCCACGACCAGCGCGAGTCGCTGCACGCCTCGGTCCTACTGACGCCGACGGCCGAACGCCGTCGACTGCGGCGCGCTCGCCGCAAGGCCGCAGCCCATCTGCACACCGAACAGAACCGGGCCGAGAAGGCCGAGGCCAAGAGGCGCGCGGAGGCTGCGAAAGCCGAGCTCAGAGCGACCACCTATCTGCCTGCCGCAGGCGAGCCCGGCCCGGCCGCACTGCGGACGCCACACCGCCTGCGGCTGCCTCGTCATCAGGACACGTCCGCGTCGCTGGCCGGTGCGTATCCGTTCCTCGCCGAGGCCGGATTGGGCCCCGATGGGGTGTTCATCGGCCAAGACCTTTACAGCGGCGGAAGCTTCGTCTACGACCCCTGGGTTCTCTACGCCCGTGGGGTCATCACCGCTCCGAACATCGTGCTGGCGGGGATCGTCGGGTCGGGCAAGTCCTCGCTCGCCAAGAGCCTCTATACCCGCTCCCTTCCGTTCGGCAGAAGGGTCTACGTACCCGGCGATCCGAAAGGCGAGCACACCGCGGTCGCCGAAGCCGTCGGCGGCAGGGCGATCGTCCTCGGACATGGCCTCAACACCCGGCTCAACCCGCTCGATGAAGGACATAGGCCGGGTGGGCTCTCGGATGAGGAGTGGGCATCCACCGTCGCCTCACGCCGTCGTGACCTGATCGGCGCGCTCGCAGAGACCGTGCTCGCCCGTGCGCTCTCCCCTCTGGAGCACACCGCCATCGACCTCGCGCTGGCCCAGACGGTGCGCGACAACGACGTCCCGATCCTCCCGATGGTCGTCGACCGAATCCTCACGCCCACCGCCGACCGCCACAACGACCCGGACGGGCGACTCGCGGAGGACGGCCGGCTCGTGGGCCACGCGCTCCGCAGGCTGGTGGCCGGCGACCTTCAAGGGCTGTTCGACGGGCCGAGCACCATTCGGTTCGACCCGAACCTGCCGATGATCTCCCTCGACCTCTCGCGAGTCACCGAGAACTCCACGCTCATCAGCGTCTTGATGACGTGCTCGTCGGCGTGGATGGAGTCCGCGCTCCTCGACCCGAACGGCGGACAGCGCTGGGTCGTGTACGACGAAGCCTGGCGGCTCATGTCCCACCCGGCCCTGTTGAAGCGGATGGACGCCCACTGGAGGCTGGCGAGGCACTACGGGATCGCCAACTTGTTGATTTTCCACAAGCTGACCGATCTGGAGAACGTCGGGGACCAGGGCTCAGCGATGCGGTCGCTGGCGAACAGCCTGTTGGCGAACGCCGAGACCAGGGTGATCTACCGCCAAGAGAGCGATCAGCTCGGAGCCACCGCGCAGGCTCTCGGGCTGACCGGCACCGAGCAGAAGCTCCTCCCCGGCCTCGGCGTCGGACAGGGCCTCTGGCGGATTAAGGACCGATCCTTCGTCACACAACATCAACTCCACCCTGCTGAGCTCGCTCTGTTCGACACGAGCTCGCGGCTCACGTCGGCAGGTTAGAAGTTCGCATGAAATTTGACGGTTTTGACGCGAACCTGAGCATTCACGGGGCTCAGAGCGTACGTGGGAGCTCAGGTTCGGGGAACCTGCGCGGCCTTCTGCTCGGCGGTGGCGCTCTGTTCCGATCGGTGTTCGGCGGGGTCGCTGCAGCAGTCGTCGACGCCGTTCTGGACGGGGGTCGCCTCGAGGGGGTTCTCGCTGGCCGGGGTGGGGCCGCAGGCGCATCCTTCGCCGCGCCAGGCCTCCAGCCCCTCTCGGACGGCGACAGCGGCGATCACCAGGACGGCGATGGGGTCGGCCCAGGACCAACCGAGTGTGGCGTTGAGAAGCAGGCCGGCCAGAAGCACGGCGGACAGGTGGGACCGACCGGGGTAAATCCGGACCTAGGTACAAGTTACAAGCGTTCGGACTCGTCGGGGTCGGTGGTTCGGGTCAGGGCCGCCCGAAACTGGTCGGCTGAGGGTGCGGGCACGATCTGGTTGTTCTCGTCGCGGTACAGCCGGCAGGCGATGCTGCATTCGCCAGACGTGCCCAGGGCGAACGGGTCGACGCCGTTGATCAGCAAGGTTGGCGAGCCCGTCATGCCCCGGGCGGCTGCCTCGGCGTCAGTGGTGACCTCGCGCGTTGTGGCTGGGATGTCGGTGACCTCGCGGAGTCGATCCAGCATCGGTATCAGGTTCGGGCAGTCGGGAACATGCAGGACCTCGATGGTCACCGCGGGCTGTCTATTCGAGCTAGTCATGATCCGCTCCGGGTCGTTGGTGTGGTGTCGGTTTCGCGATCGCGTCCAGCAAGGCACAAGCCCGGTCGGCCGCCGGGAGTTCGCAGGTGGCGATCAGGTCGGTCAGGGAGTCGTGCATCCGTTGCAGGTCCACGATCCGTGTCTCGAGGTCGGCCCGCCGGGATTGAGCGAGTTCTCGGGCTGCGTCACAGCTGTCGGGCCCGCCGGCGTTGAGGTGCAGCAGTTCTTCGACCTCGTCCAGGGTGAAGCCGAGTTCTTGGGCGCGCTTGATGAACCGCAGCAGTTCGACAGCCGCGGGCGGGTAGTCGCGGTAGCCACCGGGAGTCCGTGGTGGCGGCTGCAGCAGGCCGCGGCGCTCGTAGTAGCGCAGCGTCTCGGTGTTCACGCTGGCGCGCTGGGCCAGCTCACTGGATCGCATGACCCCATCCTGAACCCTGGACCTAGGTACGGAGTCAAGGTCCCTGGCCCAGTTGTCACGGCCCGAGCGGGAAAGGCACGGAGGCAATGATCTTGTTTGACGACATCACTCCGTCGCTGCTGCGCTCAACCTCGGCTCGGTTCACCGTCGACGGTGAGGTCGGGATGCTCGATGGTCTTGAGGTATCGGGTGGCGCCTTCGACGCTGAGGCCGAAGAGGTCGCAGATGCGGCGGATGTCGCCGCCGGTGGCGTGGATCTCGTGCAGGATGCGGTCTTCGCGCAGTGCTTGGGGGCGCAGCGTGATGCCACGCCAGGGGAAGCTGTGGCCGACCGGGACCAGCCGTGGGGCGGTGCGTCTGCTGACCAGCAGGTGGGGGTTGATGCAGCCGGGCCAGCGCTGGTTGCGGTGGTCGAGCCAGGCCGTCAGCCGGGTCCGGACTGGGGCCGCGAGCGGGATGACGCGATCGCCGATGGTGAGCCGTCCGTCGATGATGTCGGTCAGCCTCACGGCCCGCAGTTGCTTGCCGCTCAGGGCATGGAAGGCGACCAGGGCCACCGCGAGCGCGACGACGGGGTCGGGGTGGTTGAGCTCGGCGCGGATCACGGCGGGGTCGAGCGCGAGTGGAGTCGTCCGGGCGAGCGGGGTGTGCTTCATGCCGCGCATCGGGTTGGCGAAGATCAGGCGCTGGCCCTTGAGGGTCTTGAACAGCGACCTGCACGCGAGTTCGGCTGCGTGGCGTCGACCGGGTGGCAGCGACGCCAGCGCGTTCACGATGTCGGCGCGCGTGACCTGGGCGAAGGAGTGGTAGCCAGCAGCGACCCAGGTGTTGACCACGGTGACCAGGCCGAGGATCTGGACGCGGACTGTCTGGGAGTCGCGGGGCACCTGCCGCGGGGTCAGTTCGGAGCCTTCGAGCATGACGTGGAGCCACAGCTCGAGGTGCTCGCGCATCACTGGTGGCAGCCCGGCGGCGCGTTTGGCGAAGTAGAGCTCGACGCGGCTGGGCCGGTCCTCGATGAGCAGTCCTGCTTCGTCGAGGACGTCGATGGTGGAGATGATGTTGCCGTCGTAGCGCGGCAGCTGCATCACGTCGCTGGCACGGATCTTGGCCGTGGGGTTCTCGCGCAGGGTCTGCAGCAGCCGCAGGGACCTCGTCACGTCGTTGCGCTGGCGCACCGACCAGCCGTAGCGCTCGGCGTGCTGGTCGACGATCGCGGCGCACAAGCGGGTGAGCTCGCTGTCTTCGATCAGGACCCGTCGGCGCACGGCTTCGGGGTCGGGTGTCATGTCGAACAGGGCGAGCTGGATCGAGGTCTCGTCGTCGAAGCCGGTCCCCGCGGGGTAGGGCAGCTGGTTCTTGTAGCGGCTTCTCCAGGGCTCCTCGCCGGTGCGCACGCTCGCCGTGGCCGCCTTGCGTGCCCGTGGCCCGGGTCGCAGGCTGGGCTCGGGCGCGAGGCGCGGCGTGACGCGCTTCTTGAACAGCATGTTGGCCAAGAACAGTTGTTGGCTGTGCCGGTTGGCGCCGGCGTAGTCGAGGGCCCGTCCGGGCTCCTGGGTCATCTGGGCCTGCTCGACGCACAGCCGGCAGGCGCCCGACAGTCCGACGGGAATGTGTCGGCTGCAGTAGTCGCAGACGCCTTCGGGGTAGTGGGTGCGCCACCAGCGGCAGGGTCCGCAGGTCCAGTTGAGGCGCGGGTAGACGCCCCACGCCAGGCAGCCCTTGCAGGCCCCGGGCCGTTGCGGGCTGCGGGGGTGGCACAGGCTGCACAGGCCTTGGCTGAAGTAGTCCTTGGTCGTCCCGCACCAGCGGCACGGCGGCGTGGGGAACGGGCCGCCGGGCAAGCACTCGTAGCAGACGTCGACCCGCGGAGCCGTCCACGCGACGGGGTTGGCCTGACACCGGTTGCACCGCGGCGGCAGCCGCAACGGTGCCTCAGGTCCTGGTCCCGGCATGCAGTTCTTGTCCCGTGCGTACTCGTCGAGCTCGCCGTGGTCTACAGCGGCGGGATCGAACGCGGCTGGCCGAACCGCGGACTGACCACCGGGCCGTTCCCGCCGCCGTTCGGGTTGTCATCGCCGTTCCCGTTGCCCCCGTTGGCGGCCTCGGCGTCGCGGGCACGGCGGGCGGCGACCTTGTCCGGCTCGGGGGTCATCAGGTCGTTGGGGGTGCACTCGAGCACCGCGCACAGCACGTCGAGCTCCTCCAGGCGCATGGTCGGCGGGGTGCCCGCCCACCACGACGACATCTTCCCGGCGCTAATCTCCAGGCCGGCATCGGCCAGCATGCGCCGTAGTTCCGCTGACTTCCAGATCCCTCGCTCGGCGGCCCGAAGCCGCAGGCTCCACTGCATCTTGATCCTCTCCTTTCATCGCGGGAAGTCAGTCGGTCCGGAGTCCCAGACGGGCTTCAACACGGTCGTTGGCGGTGTTCCACGCGTGCACGATGTGCTCGCTGCGCACGTGGATGTAGCCCGAGGTGGTGGCCAGCCACTGGTGGCCCAGCAGCTCCTGGATCGCCTTGATGTCCATGCCGACGGCGTACAGCGACGAGGCGCAGTAGTGCCGCAGCACGTGGGGCGTCATCCGGTCCGACCAGGCCGGCAGCCACTGATCGACGTGGATCGCCAGGCCGCGGCGCAGTGCGTTGCTGCCCACGCGGCCACAACGCCCCAGGTCACGATCGAACCGCTCCGAGGGAAGCATCGGCGCGTCCGGGTTGTCCCAGTCCTGACCGTACTGGTGGCGGACCTCGGCCAGCCACCAGTCGATCAGCTGGTCCGCGCCGTTGATCGCCGGCACCAGCCGCGGCTTGTGCCCGCGCCCCCGGCTGCCCTTGCCGAACCGGACGTGGAGCTTGCCGAACTCGCCCAGATCGGGACGCCAGTCGCGGATGTCGAGCATGACGGTCTCGTTGATCCGCAGCCCCAGCCGACGCCACAGCGAGGCGGCGAAGTAGTCGCGGGCCGCGGGCAAGTACTTGCGGGCCTGCGGGATCGAGCCGCGCCACGCGGTGAACAGCGAGTCGATCTCCTCATCCGAGGGCGGGACGCGGACCTTGGCCAGCGACGCCCCCGACTGGCGGTTGAACTCGTCGATCGGCTGCTCGACCAGCACGCCGGTCGCACGGCGGATCGTGCCCTCGTAGCGGGCCAGCACGAACTCGTAGAACAGCGACAAGGTCCCGGCCTTGCCGGCCCTGGTGGCCACGCTGTGGCCCAGCCGGCGCTGATCAGCCAGGAATGCGTCAGCGTCCGCGCAGGTCGCCTCCCACAGCGGCTTGGTCAGCGATCGGGCGAACTCGATCACCACCGAGCGGGTCGCTCGAATGTGCCCGTCACTCAGGCCGGCCGCCGACATCGCCAGCGCGTACTGGTCCACGAGCTCCTGCTCGAAGTCCTCGGCCGCCTGCGCACTCGACAGCACCAGATCCCCGGCACTGCCACCAGGCAGCGCCACCAGACCCATCAGATACCGACTTCACAGGAGCCGAGCATGCGTCGATGCTACACCGAAACCGTCAGTCACAGTGACGACCAATCACTTCAAGTCCAAGGAGGCAGGGAACCCACGTCACCTGCACAAACGCGGATCCAGACCTCCAATGCCGCCGATCGAACCTAAGCGCCTAGAGACAGGGGTGAAATGATGAGACCTCTGCGACGGGGAGCCAGCCCGGAGGACGAGGCCACTCCGGTCGTGCTGCCACACGTCGTCATCCGCGCCTGTGCGACCGGCGAGCTGACCGTGACAACCGACGGCCAGCTCGTCGAACCGCCGCCGACCGGAGCCTGGACACGAAGCAGGTTCGGTGAGCTGCTCGACCTGGTAACCCTCGACCGGACCGTCGCAGTACGGATCGAGGTGCATGAAAGCGACGGCTCGACCTTCACCGATCTGATCCACACGCACCGCCGCACCCCTGCCCCGGCCGAGGAACCGCCGCACCCGAACGGCAAGCACTCGGCCCGTCGCCGCGCCGAGCCCGTCGAGGTCACCGGCGACGGCTTCTTGCCCGGCGAGCAGGTGCTGGTCGCGTTTGTCACCACGACCACCACAGCCACCCATTCGGGGCAGGCAACCACCAGCATCAAGCCGACGCAGACACGCAGCGGCGACGTGGTGCTCATCGGCCAGAACTCGGGACCGTCTGCATCCGGCGGTTGTCGTGAGTTCGCCGGGACCTGGCCGACGGGCCGGCACCTACGGCGAGGAGCTGACCAACGCCGCGCTCATCGGCCTATTGTTGCTGTTCGCGTTCGGACTCGTGCTGCGCGGCTCCGGTTCGGTCGCAGCGTTCCTGACCGGCACACCTCAGCCCGCGTCGGGACTTGCGGCGGGCCTCGGGGTGCTGTTTCACCCCGGCGACCCTGCCGGCGCTCTGGGCTCCGAAAGATTGAGCCCGGTCGCCTACTGGATCACCACCGGAGTTCTGCTGGTGACGGTCGTTTCGGCCGCGACCTGGACTTGGGTCAGGCTTCGACGGCACACCCGCAGGGTCGAGACCGACCCCCGCTGTCTAGCCGGCACCGCGACCCGGCACGAGGTCACCACCACCGCCTCCGAGAAAGCCCTCCTACGACGTGCCGGGGCGTTGCGGCCCTCGCTCAGCTCACCGGAGCCGGCCGATGTCGGGTATCTGCTCGGCACCTCGAAAGGCCGTCAGGTGTGGGCATCGGTGGAGGACTCGATCCTGCTGATCGGTCCACCCCGCTCCGGCAAGGGCTTGCACGTCGTCATCAACGCCATCCTCGACGCGCCCGGAGCCGTGATCGCCACGTCGACCAGGCCGGACAACCTCACCGCGACCCTCCGCGCTCGGCAGCGGTCGGGGCCTGTGGCCGTTTTCGATCCGCAACGACTGGCCGAAGGCGTGCCGTCCGGGATGCGCTGGTCACCCGTACGTGGCTGCGCCGACGCCCTGACGGCGATGATCCGAGCGACCGGCCTTGCCGCTGCCACGGGGTTGTCTGCCGGTGGTGTGGAGTCTGGTGGGTTCTGGGAGGGCAAGACCAGGACCGCGCTCCAATCGCTGCTTCATGCGGCGGCGCTCGATCACCGGCAGCCAGCCGAGTTGTTCCGCTGGACCCTCGACCCCACCGCCGCCGCGGAAGCCGTCGCCATCCTCAACAACCACCCCTCGGCAGCGACCGGATGGGCCGACTCCCTCGACGCCATGATCGACTCCGACCCCCGCACCCGCGACTCCATCTGGCAGGGCGTCTCCCTCGCCCTCGGGCACTGGCCGACCCCCGAGTCCTCGACGCCGTGACCCCACGAACCGGGGAGGACTTCGACCCCGAGCAATTCCTCACCGAACGCGGCACCCTCTACCTGCTCGCCACCGGAGCAGGAGCCGGAGCCTCCGCCGCACTCGTCGCGGCCCTCGTCGAAGACCTCATCGAAACCGCCCGACGACTCGCGGCCCGCGCGCCCGGAGCACGGCTCGACCCGCCGATGCTGTTGGCCCTCGATGAGATCGGCAACCTCGCCCCACTCCCCTCCCTGCCGACCCTCATGACCGAGGGAGGCGGCACCGGGATCACCACCATGCCCGTGCTCCAGTCACTCGCACAGGCCCGCGACCGCTGGAACGAGAACCAAGCCAACGCCATCTGGGACGCCTCGATCGTGAAAATCATCCTCGGCGGCGCATCCAGCTCACGCGACCTCCAAGACCTCTCCACACTCGTCGGCGAACGCGACGAATACACCGACAGCGTGACCCTCGGGGACCACGGCACCCGCTCCAACCAACGCTCCATCCGTCGCGTCCCGATCCTCCCGCCCGACCGCGTGAGGACACTCCCCTTCGGGACCGGCGTCACCCTGCTTCGGTCCGCGCCGCCCATCGTCACCGACCTGCGCGCCTGGCCAAACCGGCCCGACGCGAAACAACTCCGCGCCGACCGCGCCGAGATCGAAGCCCTCCTGCGACGCCCCGCGTCCTCCTGATCCGGCCCGCGGGTGGCCGGTGCACCTGCCTGTCGTAGCAGTCGTCGTCCACCGGCTGCGTGAGCAGACAGGAACACGCTGATGAGCATCGAGACCCAGCAGGCCGTGACCGGGTTCATCGCCACCGATCCCCGCCTGACCCACACCAGTGAGGGCGTCGCCCGGCTCTACTGCCGGATCGGCATCGAGCACTCCCGTCAGGAGCCGGACGGATCGTTCACCCGACTCGACCCGACCTTCCACGACATGACCGCGTTCCGCAAAGCCGCCGAGGAAGGCATCAGCCGACTGCGCAAGGGCGACAAGCTCATAGCGATCGGACAGGTCCACGCCTACACCTACGAGAAGGACGGCCACACCGTCGAGACTGAGGAGTTCATCGTCAGCCGCTTCGGGCACGACATGGCCCGGACCCGGTACCACGTCGACCGCGCACCCCGACAGTCCGTAGACCAGACCGCAGCGCAGCGGGAGGCCAACGGGTTCGACGCTCCCGATCAGCCGCAGCGATCCAGCGCCGCGCCGGCGATGGGCATGTGAGGCAGCCACGATGAGCGAGTACGTGCCCGAGCCCGACCCGGCCGACCTGGAGAACGACGCCACCTACGACGAGACCGGCTACGGCGACCCGGCGATGTCCGAGCCGCCGCACCCGATCAACTGGAACCTCTTGACCGCCGACGAGGCGGAGGTCGAGTGGCTGGAGCTCAACGCATGGGTCAACTGGCTTCGCCGGACCTACGGGCTTCCCGTCTCGGTGATCCCGCCCGCCTGGTACAACCACCCCGAGCTGGTGTGGGAACTGTCCGCCCTGCACCTGCACTGGCTCTGCGCCTACGACCCCGACCAGAACGGGTCCGCCCCGCTCGGCTGGCATCGCGATTTCGCCGATACCCGCCAGCGCCTGCGCGATTGGGTAGCCGCCTCCGGCACCAAGCTCGACCGCGACCGCCCCACCCGCCAGACCGTCTGGCCCGGCGAAGCACCCAGCGAGCCGGTCGAGGACACCCCCATCCTCAACCGCGACGCCGAGTTCGTGGAGTTCGTCCTCGCCGACGTGCAACGCCGACGTGAGGCCGAGGATGAGTTCTACCGCAACTTCGACCCCGAGACGGGAGAGGCACGGTGACCGAGGCTGCTTCGCAGCCTTCCGCCCCAACGTCCCTTCGCCTTGGTCCACAGAGACATCCGGGCCGCACCCGTGCCGAGCACGGCAGCGGCCCGGATGGGTCTCAGCCCTCAGGCGGACTAAAGGCTCGACCTGGCGCGAGCGATCTAACCGTTCGACTCTCGGGGTGCCAGACCTTCCAGGATCTCGGCAGTCATGGGATTCACGTTCTCATCGGGCTCGATGTAGTGCTGCTTGGTGATCTCCGACGAGGTGTGGCCCAGCATTTCGGCGGCGAGGTCGGCTCCAGCGGCGCGGTCAAGGACCGTAGCGACTGTGCGGCGGAACGAGTGTGGTGTCACTCCGCCGATGCCGGCTTCATCGAGAACAGCCCGCAGTCTCCGTCGCACGTTGTTCGTCGTCAGCGGTGTGTGGTTCCGGCTAAAGAAGATCAGGTGCTCGGAGTCTTCATCACTGATGGCGGCCAACCGCTGACGAACGGCCTCTGCGGCGTAGGAAGGCACGGAGACCGTGCGGCGGGACTTGGAGGACTTGCCGTGATCTTGGCGGTATGTCGGCTTGCCTTTCGGAGAGATGATCGTGCCGCACAGCCGGACCGTGGGAGGCGAGCAGGTCATGTCCACATCACACTTGCGGATCGCCAGCACCTCCCCAATACGCGCAGAGGTACCCAGCATGACCTCGATGATGGCCTCCAACTGACCATCCGGCTTCGGGCCGGACAAGCCCTCGGCTCGTCGCCAGGATCGAACAGCCTCTCGGATAGCCTCGATTTGATCGACGGTCAGAGCCATCGTCTTCGATGTGAACCGCACTGGGTTTCTTGGAGGCTCGTGACCTTGGAAACGAGGATGAGCACATGCCCAAGGAGCAGGTGCCCGGGAAGCCGCAGACGCGGCGCTACTCCCCGGAGGAGAAGGCAGCGGCGGTCCGGATGGTCCGCACGCTGCGAGCAGAGTTGGGAACCGAGCACGGGACGGTCCAGCGGGTCGCGACCCAGTTGGGTTACGGCGTGGAATCGGTGCGTCAGTGGGTCAAGCAGGCCGACATCGACGACGGCCACGTGCCGGGCGTGACCACAGCGGAGGCCAAGCGAATCCGCGAGCTGGAGCAGGAGAACCGCGAGCTCAAGCGAGCCAACGAGATTCTCAAGCGAGCGGCCTCTTTCTTCGGGGCGGAGCTCGACCGCCAACACAAGTAGTAGTCGCTTTCATCGACGCCAACCGCGACGAGGTCGTCGAGGGCAAGAAGCTCGGAGTCGAGTCCATCTGCACCACGCTGTCCAAGGCGGGGCTGCAGGTGGCTCCGAGCACCTACTACGCCGCCCGGTCCCGCGAGCCATCCGCACGCGCGCAACGTGATGCTGAGCTCAGACCGGCGCTGCGCGAGCTGTGGGAGGCGAACTACCGGGTCTACGGCGCGAGGAAACTGTGGAAGGCCGCCAGGCGTGCCGGACACGACGTCGGCCGTGACCAGGTCGCCCGGCTGATGCGCGCCGAAGGCATCGAAGGCGTCGTCCGCACGAAACGGGTGCGGACGACCAGGCCGGATGACAAGGCTGCACGGCACCCGGACCTGGTGAAGCGGAACTTCACCGCGACAAGGCCGAATGAACTGTGGGTCACCGACCTGACGTTCGTGCCGACGTTCGCCGGGATCGCCTACGTGTGCTTCATCGTCGACGCCTTCAGTCGGATGATCGTGGGGTGGCGAGTCGCCAGCCACATGCGCACCGAGATGGTGCTCGACGCGATCGAGATGGCCCGCTGGTCCCGCGGCACGCAGCTCGAGGGCCTGCGGTGTCACAGCGACGCCGGCAGTCAATTCACGAGTCTGCGCTACGGCGAGCGGCTCGCCGAGATCGGCGCCGTCCCATCGATCGGGACCGTCGGGGACAGCTACGACAACGCCTTGGCCGAGACCGTGAACGGCTACTACAAGGCCGAGCTCATCCGCGGTCCGGCGCGTCCGGGGCCGTGGCGCGCCATCGACGACGTCGAGCTCGCCACCCTCGGCTGGGTGCACTGGCACAACCACCAGCGGCTACACGGCTACCTCAGCGACCTCCCGCCGACCGAGTTCGAAGAAAGGTTCTACGCTACCCAGCAGGGAACCCAGGCCCTGGTTGAAATCAAATGACCAGAGCCTCCATCAGACCCAGTGCGGTTCAATGGCGGCTTGCGGAGCCGGACAGTCTCGCGCACAGGGTTGCGGTGGATCGCTTCGTAGCGGACCGCAAGGCCGAAGGCGAGGCTGAGCACCGTCTTCGATTGCTTGGCCATGCTGTAGCTCGTCTTGGCCTGTGCCTTGAGGAAGCGATCGACTCGGCCAACCGTGATCTCACGGAGGCTGTAGTGCTCGAAGGCAGGCATCACCAACTGACGCATATTCCGCTCATACAGCCCGCGGGTGCTCTCCGCGATCTTGCCTTCCAAGTCAAGGTCTTCCAGCCACACCTCGACCAACCGAGCGAAGGAGCTGTCGGGGGTCAGCTCACCGAAGGCTGCCGAGTGGCTTCGTCGCTCGCTCAGCTTCTCCTTCAAACGATGCTCTGCTGCCTTGCGGGTCCGTCCGGTCGCCTGGACACGACGCATCCGACCATCGTCATCACGGACCCGGACTCTGGCGCGGACAGTGCCGTTGGGCATCGTCGTGACCTCGATGTCTCCGAAGGTGCCGATCGGAGTACGGGGCCTAGCCACGGTCCGTCACCTCTGCTCGCTCGTGCGGCCGGACGCCGACTCGCGTTGCTGAGCGAGCCAGTCGCGTACGTCGCTGACAGCGAACTTCACATGTCGGCCAACGCGGATACCGCAGGGGCCTTTGCCGTCGACGCGCCAGTCGTAGATCGTGGTGATCGGGACGCCGAGGTAGTCGGCCAAGTCCTCGATGCTCAGCAGCGGCTCCAAGCCGGCTGCCGGGGTCTTGTCGGTCTCCATGTCCGACAGGTGCGAGACAGGTCCCATGCCGACCCAAGGCGGTACAGGTCAGTCCATGCGTTCGCGCATCAGTCCGGTTTGTGGAGGCATCTGAGACGCCAAAGTGGAGGGTTTGTGGAAGGGTGGTCAAATCCCGAAAACCTTTCAGGCCCGGGAAACCTTGATTTCCCGGGCCTGATTCGTAGCGGGGGCAGGATTTGAACCTGCGACCTCTGGACCTCCAGCGCGTGCACGTTCCACCGCTGGATCCTTTGACCTTACTTGCCGATGTGTGCTCTGACCTGCGCAGACGCGCACAACCCAGCGTGTCGACTCCAGAACTTCTTGACGATGTCTGCTCGGATCAGACGGCTTGCGCTGGCGTTTTCGGGACATAAGCGCGGCGTGGCTCGAATCGCAGTCGGGCCCGGAGAATGAGCCATGATTCCTGCCTGTTCGTGCCCAACTAAGATCGGCGGCATGCGGGACCTCCGAGCACCGGCCGGGACACGCGGTGCGCGCTACGCGCTGGCCGCGGTGGCCGTCGCGCTGTTCGGCCTTCTGTCGATGCACGGTTGGGGATCCCACACAGGCGTCCACTCCATGGGAGCAACACCCGCGAGCGTCATGATCCCCGCCGACTCCCGCGTCCATGACCACTCTGGCCCGTCTGAGAGTGAGCCGGGTGCATCTGCACCGGTCGTGACGGATGTGCCGGCGGGAATGGATTCTGACGAGCCGGTCGGCGAGAGTGGGGCGACGCTGCTTGGCCTCTGTCTGGCCGTGTTGGCCGGTTTGGTGCTGGGGATCGCGCTCCTGCTGGCGCGTCGGGGCTTCCGCATCCCTCGTACCCTTTTGCCGGCATGGCAGCCCCTGCTGTTCATCGGGCGTGACCGCGACCCGCCCAGCCTCGACATGCTCTGTGTGATCCGCTGCTGACAGGTATCCGTCACGAGGCGCCCACCCTGGGGCGTCTCGAGTTTCGCCTGCCCAGACACCCGATCACACAGATGGAGCAACACTCATGCGCAAGTCGCTAATTACCGCCGTTGTGGCGGCCTCGCTGTTCACCCTCGCCGCCTGCGGCAACGACGACGACACTGACACCGCGGCCAGCCATAACGAGGCCGACGTCACCTTCGCCCAGGAGATGATCCCCCACCACCAGCAGGCCATCGAGATGGCCGACCTCGCCGAATCACGCGCCGAGAGCCAAGAGGTCAAGGACCTCGCCGCCGACATCGAGGCAGCCCAGGGCCCCGAGATCGAGACCCTGACCGGCTGGCTGGAGTCTTGGGGCGAGGACGTCCCGGATGAGGGCATGTCGGGTATGGATCACGGCGACATGTCGTCCGATGAGATGGGCGGAATGATGACCGAGGACGAGATGGCCGAGCTCGAGGCGGCCGCCGGCGCGGAGTTCGACCAGATGTTCCTCACCATGATGATCGAGCACCACGAGGGTGCGATCGAGATGGCCAAGACCGAGCAGTCCGAGGGCGAGTTCCCCGATGCCGTCAACATGGCCAAGGAGATCGAGACGACACAGGCGGAGGAGATCCAGACGATGCAGGACCTGCTGAAGTCCTAATGTCGTTCCTGGTGCCGGGCAGGACAAAGCTAGTGCGCCTGCCCGGCACCCATCCTCACCTCGGAGCCGCCGTTATGTACCGACCCCATGTCGCCCTCATGTCCATCCTCGTTGGCGCCGCTCTCCTCACGAGCGCCTGCGCCAAGGACACCCCAGCGACAGCGCCGCCCGCCGATGACGACACGAGCGTCGGCCACATCCATGGTCTCGGCGTCGATCCGGCCGACGACAGCCTCTACGTCGCCACCCACTTCGGCCTCTTCCACGTCGACGAGAGGGGCCGCCCGAGCCGCGTCGCAGACCGGTATCAGGACACGATGGCGTTCACTGTCGTCGGCCCTGGCCACTTCCTCGGCAGCGGGCACCCGGACCTCCGCGAGGACCTGCCCGCTCACCTGGGCCTGATCGAGTCCACCGACGCCGGGGAGACCTGGAAGCCGCTCGCCCTCCAGGGCGAGGCGGACTTCCACATCCTCGAACCCGCCGGCGACGCCCTCTACGCGTACGACGCGACCTCGGGCAGCCTGCTGCGAACCGAGGACCGGAAGACCTTCGACGACGTGTTCCAAGGTCCGCTGATCAGCGTCGCGGCGTTCGATGAAGGCGACCCGCCTATCGCGACCGACGGCAACGGCCAACTCGTCAGCATCGACGCCAAAACCGGGCAGACCCGTGAACTCGGCGGCCCGACCATGATGTACCTCGACACCACTCCGGACGGGACCCTGGCCGGAATCGACCCCGACGGCGTGGTTCGAGTCAGCACCGACACCGGTCGAACCTGGCGCCAAGCCGGCTCAATCGATGGCCAACCGGCCGCGTTCACCATCAGCACCCAAGGCTGGTACGCCGCCACCGAGACGGCCGCCTACCGGTCCACCGACGACGGTGTCACCTGGTCCCGCGTGCTGTGACGGTCCAGGGACGATGAGCAAGCGCAGAGCCACGCATCGGCGCGCGGGTTCCCATCGCGCGCCGCGTAGGCGTGCGACGAACGGGCTCACCGTCCTGGCAGTGCTGGCGGCGACCGTCGCCGTGGCCGCACCGATCGCGCTTCTCAACCCCGGCGCACCGGACACCGGGGAGGCGGGCCGCCGCACACCAGTTGCTGCCTCGCCCTCCGAGCCCGCCCCTGACCCGACTCTCAAGGGCCGGCGACCAGACGGTGAGGTCGCGGTCGGTCGAGATCGTGACCCGGTTCCGAAGGGGCCGCCTTCCCCCGCCACTCGCATTCCGGAGCGCGGCCCCGGCACCTTCGAAGTCGCCGCCGCTGCGCCACTCGGCTCGCAGGAAGGGGTGACGTACCGGGTCGAGGTCGAGCGGGGCCTGCCCTTCAGCACCGTGGATGTGGCGCGGCTGGTCGAAGCGACCCTGGCTGATCAGCGCGGCTGGGCGACGCGCCATACGCTCGTCCGCGTCGATGGGCATGCCGACCTCCGCATCGTCCTGGCCACCCCGCAGACGGCCGATCGACTCTGTGCACCGCTCGACACGGGCGGTCGGCTGTCCTGCCGCAACGGCGGGGACGTCGTCCTCAACGCCTGGCGCTGGCAGTTCGGCGCAGACGGATACGCCGGTGACCTGCAGGCATATCGGCGCTACGTCATCAACCACGAGACGGGTCACGCCCTGGGCTACCCCCACGTCGGGTGCCCCGGTTCCGGAAGGCTCGCGCCGGTGATGTTGCAGCAGACGAAGGGCTTGGCCGGTTGTCGGCCGAACCCGTGGCCGTCGCGGGTAGATCTCGTCGCCCACTGACGGCACCATCGATCGGTCGGGCACCCGACGTATGGACCAGAGCACCTCGGGGTACGGGCGGGGTGATGGACCGCCGCCAGCGACCGCCCTCCAGCCGAGTTCGAACGCTCGCTGGTTGTGTCCTGGCCGCTCTCTTCGTTCTTGCCGGCATCTCCGGCGATGACCTGTTCGCACGACACGTTGGGATGACAGTTGCCACTCCTGCGGCTGTCGCCGAAGCGGTTGCTCACGCCGACCAGGCGCCGGCTCTTGCGCGAGTCCGTGAGGGCAGCGGCGGCCTTCTACCCGGATCCAGTCACGGTCCTGGTAGCGAGGATGAACCCGCCCATCTGCTGCACATGCTGGGCGCCTGTCTGTCCATCCTTGCCGTCAGCGTCCTGCTGTTGCGCCCGGGCGGGTTCTGGCGTGATGCGAACCGCATGCTGAGGGCACCGCCGTCGCGGCGGCTCCTCGCCGCTCACTGGAGGGCAAGTGCCCGCGGAAGTCCCCCGCCCCTCTCGCCACCACGTGCGTCTCCGGCGATCCGGACCTGAGGGCTCTGTGCAGCCGGCGTCATCACCATGGTGCCGCGCTGCTGCTCGTTCGACAGCCCACAGGACCACGTCACGACGAGAGGGAGAAACTCATGACCAGCACGATCAGCGACATGATGGAGACCTACCCGGCGGAGATCAACACCGACCGCGAGCTCATGGCGCAATGCGTCGAAGCATGCGTGGAGTGCGCTCAGGCGTGCGCGGCGTGCGCCGACGCATGCCTGAGCGAGGAGATGGTCGCCGAACTGACCAAGTGCATCCGCACGAACACAGACTGCGCCGACATCTGCGAGGCCACTGGCCGGGTGCTGTCACGCCACACCGGTTACGACGCCAACATCACCCGCGCAGTGCTGCAGGCGTGCGCTCAAGCCTGCAAGTCCTGCGCGGAGGAGTGCGAGAAGCACGCCGAGATGCATGAGCACTGCCGCATCTGCGCCGAGGCGTGCCGGCGGTGCGAGGACGCCTGCAACCGCGTCCTGAGCGCCATCGGTTGACGCGGCCGCTCGGGATGGCCGGATCCGAACGGTTCGGTCATCCCATGCCGCCTGCACGCACCCACTTCGATCTTGAGGGACGATGAGATGAACCAGCGTCAGCAGAACGAACAACAGCATGCCAACCACCGCGAGCCGGGCGAACATTCCGATCGCGAGAAGAGTGACAACCGAGCCCGCGCCGGCGACTCCGGGGGACACCACGAGGCGAAGATGTATCTGCGCTTCGGCCTGATGATCGCGACCTCGACTGCCGTGATGTTCGCGCTCACCTACACCAATGCGTTCAGCGCCGATCATGTCCGCTTCAGCGAGGAGCGCGTGTACATGGCGCTCCTCATGGGCGCGGCGATGGCACTGATCATGCTGGCCTTCATGTGGGGGGTGATGTACCGCAATCGCGTGGTGAACATCGGCATCATCCTGGGCGCATTCGTCCTCGGCGGCACTGCCCTTTACCTGTCGCGTTCGCAGGCCCTGGTCGATGACGAGAGCTACATGAAGGCGATGATCCCTCACCACTCGATCGCGATCTTGACCAGTGAGAGATCCGGTATCGAGGACGTGCGGGTCCGTGAACTCGC
The DNA here is from genome assembly GCF_006494775.1 of Nocardioides humi. Taxonomy (NCBI): domain Bacteria; kingdom Bacillati; phylum Actinomycetota; class Actinomycetes; order Propionibacteriales; family Nocardioidaceae; genus Nocardioides; species Nocardioides humi. The sequence continues at coordinate 707,780 of NZ_CP041146.1, forward strand.
CGACGCGATCACGGCGACGCAGCGCAAGGAGATCAAGGAGATGGACTGGCTGGTCCAGGACATCGAGGAGAGCGGTCCGGCCACGACGAAGGAAGAAGCCGATGCACGGCCCGTCCCCGACTTCCAGGGCTCGGCCTCGGGCCTTCCGGATGCTCGATGGAGTGCCCGAGAGTTCCTGCGGGCACTCTTGGCGCTGCCACTGCCAAAGGAGCCGGGTCAGCAGTGACTACATGCGAGGACTTGCCGGCGTTCGCTCGGCAAGCCCTCGCAGGGGATGAGCGTCAGCCCACGGGCTGAAGGCGTTCGTCCCTTACCGGCTCAGCCTCCGCGGGCTGTGCAGGCAACCGCAGGCGCTTGAGCAGGAGCGCGTTGACCGCGACCAGGAAGCTGGACCCCGACATCGACAAGGCGGCGACCTCCGGCCTGAGCACCAGCCCGAAGGAGGGCTCGAACACGCCCGCCGCGATGGGCAGCGCGATCGCGTTGTAGCCCACCGCCCAGCCGAGGTTCTGCCGCATCTTCCGCAGCGTGCCCCGGCCGATCGTCAGCGCCACAGGCACGTCCAGGGGGTCCGACCGCATCAGGACGACGTCGGCGGCCTCGATCGCGACGTCGGTGCCCGCGCCGACTGCGATGCCGACGTCTGCCTGCACCAGCGACGGCGAGTCGTTGACTCCGTCGCCCACCATCGCCACGGCCCGGCCCTGCGCCTGCAGCTGCTGGACCTGGTGCGCCTTGTCCTCGGGCAGCACCTCGGCGATGACGTCGTCGATCCCCAGCTCCTCGGCAATCCGCTCGGCCGTCGCTCGGTTGTCGCCGGTCAGCATGGCGACGCGGATCCCGGCCTTGTGTAGCGCCGCGATGGCGGCGGCGGAGGTTTCGCGGACCGCGTCGGCGATGCCGATCACGGCGACGGCTCGACCGTCGACGGCGACGAACACTGCTGTGCGGCCGCCGGCGGCGATCTCGTCGCGCCGGGCGCCGAGGTCGCCGGTCGTGATGCCCTCCGAGTCCATCAGGCGTCGGTTGCCGATGGCGACCTTGTGGCCGTCGACCTCGGCGAGGGCGCCGATGCCGGTGACGTTGCGGAAGCCGGTCGCACGCAGACGCGGCACATCAGTGTCGTCGACGTACCGCACGACGGCTTGGGCGAGCGGATGTTCGGACTCGCGTTCGAGTGCGCCGGCGAGGGCCAGCGCCCGGTCGTGGTCGAAGTCGCCCACGACGACCTCGGTGACCTCGGGCTCGCCCTTGGTCAGGGTGCCGGTCTTGTCGAACACGACGGTGTCGATGCGCGCGGAGGACTCGATCGCGGTGGCGTTCTTGAACAGGATCCCGCGCTTCGCCCCGAGGCCGGAGCCCACCATGATCGCTGTCGGTGTGGCCAGCCCGAGGGCGTCGGGGCAGGTGATGACGACGACGGTGATGGCGAACAGCAGCGCGGTCTGCACGCTCGCGCCGGCCGCGAGCCAGACCAGGAAGGTCCCGACTCCGCCGACCAGGGCGACCAGGACCAGCCAGAACGCGGCCTTGTCGGCGAGCCGCTGTCCGGGGGCCTTGGAGTTCTGTGCCTGTTGCACGAGGGCGACGATCTGGGCCAGGGCGGTGTCGGCACCGACCTTGGTCGCGCGCACCCGGAGAGTGCCGCTGGCGTTGACGGTGGCGCCGATGACCTGGTCGCCGGGTGCCTTGTGCACCGGGAGGCTCTCGCCGGTGACCATGGACTCGTCGACTTCCGACTCCCCCTCCTCCACGGTGCCGTCGGTGGCGATCTTCGCCCCGGGTCGCACGAGGAGCAGGTCGTCGACCTGGACTTGCGAGGTGGGGACCTCGACGGGCTCGCCGTCGCGGAGCACGGTCGCCATCGGAGGGGCCAGGTCCAGCAAGGTACGGATCGCGTCGTTGGCGCCGCCTCGTGCGCGCATCTCGAACCAGTGTCCGAGCAGCACGAACGCAGTGAGCATGACCGCGGCTTCGTAGAAGACTTCGCCGCCACCGGTGAGGGTGACCCCGAGGGAGTAGAGCCAGCCGGCGCCGACGGCTACGGCGACCAGCACCATCATGTCCAGGGTCCTGGCGCGAAGTGCTCGCCAGGCGCCGTCGAAGAAGATCCAGGCGGAGTAGAAGATGACCGGCAGGGACAGGATCAAGGTGAAGATGTCGTCGCGCATCCCGAACGGGGCTGCTGCGTCGAAGCCGAGCATGTCGCGTCCCATCGGGGAGTACAGCGAGACGGGTATGGCGAGCAGCACGGCGACGAGGAACCGGTTGCGCATGTCACGGACCATGTCGGCCATCGACATCGCCCCGTGTCCGCCGTGGCCCATCGCGTCGTGCGGTGACGAGACGGGCGTAGCCGGGCCGGTAGGGCCGGTGTGCTCGTCGTGTCCGGCGTGCGGGTCGTGTTCGCCGTGCGCGACCTGCTGAGCGTGGTCGACGTGGTGATCATGACCTGGTTCGAGCATCGGGTCGCATACGTGGCTGGGAACAGACTGCCCGGCGCAGTGGAAGCCGCACTCGCGGACCCAGTCCCGCAGCTCGCTGATGCTGGTGCGGTTCGGGTCGTAGGTGACGGTGGCGGTCTGGGCGACCGGGTTGGCGGCCACGGAGTGCACGCCGGGCTGGCGTGACAGCACCTTCTCGGCGATGTTCTTGCTGGTCGCCCATTGGACCCCGGACACCTCGAGGACTGCGGTTGCTCGTCCGTCGCGCCGCGCGTCGGTGTCGTGGTCGGTGCTGGGGTGTTCGTGCTGGGTCATCGTCCTGCCTCCACCTTGGGAAGGTTGTTCTTGGCCGAGTCGTGATCGAGGTGGGGCGTCTCGGTCGATTGCGTGGAGACGGCCTGGAACCGGCGTAGGCGCAGGCTGTTGGACACCACGAACACCGAGGAGAAGGCCATGGCGGCCCCAGCGATGAGCGGGTTGAGCAGGCCGAGTGCGGCCAGGGGCAGTGCCGCGACGTTGTAGGCGAAGGCCCAGAACAGGTTGCCCTTGATGGTGCGCAGCGTGCGGCGGGACAGTCGGATCGCGTCGACGGCGGCGCGCAGGTCGCCGCGGACCAAGGTGAGGTCGGAGGCCTCGATGGCGACGTCGGTGCCGGTGCCCATGGCGATGCCCAGGTCGGAGGTCGCCAGTGCGGCGGCGTCGTTGACGCCGTCCCCGACCATGGCGACGGTGCGGCCCTGGCGTTGCAGGCGCTCGACGACGGCGACCTTGTCGGCCGGAAGGACCTCGGCGATGACCTCGTCGATGCCTACCTCGGCGGCGACCGCGCGGGCGGCTCGTTCGTTGTCGCCGGTGAGCAGCACCGGCCTCAGTCCGAGCTCCTTGAGCTCGGCCACGGCCTGGGCGCTGGTGGGCTTGATGGCGTCGGAGACGACTAGCACGCCGCGGGTTTCGCCGTCCCAGCTGGCGGCGATCACGGTCCGTCCTTCCTGCTCGGCTGCATCGACGACCTGTGCCAGGCGCGGGCCGAGGGGCTGGCTCCACTCCTGGGCGAGCCAGCCGGGCCGGCCCGCCACGACCGCGTGGCCGTCGACCACTCCGGCGACGCCGAGGCCCTGGGTCGAGGTGAATCCCTCGACGTCGGGCAGCCGCTCCTCGAGGCGTTGGCTGGCGCCGGTGGCGATGGCTTGACCGATCGGGTGTTCCGAGGCGTTCTCCAGCGCCCCGACCAGCCGGAGCAGTTCGTCGCCGTCGACGTCGTCGGCGGGCACGGCCTGAACGAGTTCCATCCGTCCGGTGGTCACGGTGCCGGTCTTGTCCAGGACGATGGTGTCGACCACCCGGGTGGATTCGAGCACCTCGGGGCCCTTGATGAGCACGCCGAGCTGGGCGCCGCGGCCGGTGCCGACGAGGAGGGCGGTGGGTGTGGCCAGCCCGAGGGCGCAGGGGCAGGCGATGATCAGGACCGCCACTGCGGCGGTGAACGCTGCGGTGACGCTGTGGCCGGTCAGCAGCCAACCGGCGAGGGTGGCCAGGGAGAGGGCGATCACGATGGGAACGAAGACTGCCGAGACCCGGTCTGCGAGGCGCTGGACTTCGGCCTTGCCGTTCTGGGCGTCCTCGACCAGCCGTGCCATCTGGGCCAGCTGGGTGTCGGCTCCGACGCGGGTGGCCCGGACCAGCAGGCGGCCGCCGGCGTTCACGGTCGCGCCCACGACGACGTCACCAGGGCCCACCTCGACGGGGACTGGTTCCCCGGTGAGCATGGAGGCGTCGACCGCCGAGGTGCCGTCCTCGACGACACCGTCGGTGGCGACCTTCTCGCCGGGGCGCACGAGGAACCGGTCCTCGACCGCGAGCTGGCTCACCGGCACACGCACTTCTGCGCCGTCGCGGAGTACGGCGACGTCCTTGGCGCCCATGTCCAGCAGGGCGCGCAGCGCCGCCCCGGACTGGCGCTTGGCACGGGCCTCGAAGTAGCGGCCGGCGATGATGAAGGTGGTGACCGCGGCCGCGACCTCGAGGTAGATGTGGACATCCGCCTCGCCGTCGGGGAAGAGGTCGAACGGCATCCGCATCCCGGTCATCCCGGCGTGGGTGAACAGCAGTGCCCACAGGGACCAGAGCCAAGCGGCGGTGACTCCGACGGAGATCAGGGTGTCCATGGTCGCAGCGCCGTGCCGGGCGTTGGTCACCGCGGCGCGGTGGAAGGGCCAGGCGCCCCAGACCACGACGGGCGAGGCCAGGGTCAGGGAGATCCACTGCCAGTTGTCGAACTGCAGCGCAGGGATCATCGACAGGGCCAGGACCGGAGCCGTGAGCACGGCAGAGACGACCAGGCGCTGCCGCCAGCTCGCGGCCTCGCGGTCACGGTCGTCCGGCTCGGGCTCGGCCGTGGTGGGTTCATCGCCGGTCACCGGGGCGGGCACGGCGGCGGTGTAGCCGGTGGCTTCGACCACGGTGACGAGGTCGGCGGGGGTGAGGGTCGTCGGGTAGCTGACCTTGGCCTTCTCGGTGGCGTAGTTGACCGTGGCGGAAACGCCGTCGAGCTTGTTCAGCTTCTTCTCGATCCGGGCGGCGCAGGAGGCACAGGTCATCCCACCGATGGCGAGCTCGACGTCATTGAGGGCACCGGGCGTGTTGGCCTGAAGTGTCATGACTGTGCCTCCTGCAGGGACGGTGGTTCGGTGGGAAGGTTGGGTCCTCAGGCGAGCTGGTAGTCGCCGGCCTCGTCGAGGGCGGCGGACACCTGGGACTGGTCGAGGGGCTGGGTGCTGGTGACCGTGACCGACGAGGTGCCGCCGGCGACGAGGTCGACGGTGACGTCGGTGACCCCATCGAGGCTCTTGAGCTCGCTGGTGACGGCGCTGGCGCAGTGACCGCAGGTCATGCCGGTGACGGCGTAGGTGTTGGTGGTCATCTCGGTTCCCTTCGTTGCGTCGGTGGCGGTCGATTCAGTGTTGGTACCGGTAGAACTCTTGGTCTCGGTGCTGGATCCGCAGCCGCATCCTCCGCAGCCGCACCCACCGCCGTCTGCGGAGGTGTCGAGCAGCTGGAGGTCGAGGCTGGTCTTGGTCGTGGACATCGGTACTCCTTGGTTGGACGGGTCGATCATGAGCGGACAAGTCGTCGGATCGCTGCTGAGGCCTCGTTGAGCTTCTGCTGGGCCTCGGCGGGGTCAGTGGCGTGCGTCAAACAATGCTCGAGGTGCTGGTCGAGGAGAAGTAGCGCGACACCTTCGAGGGCCTTGGTCGCGGCCGAGACCTGGGTGAGGATGTCGATGCAGTACTGCTCCTCGTCCACCAGTCGCTGCAGGCCGCGGATCTGGCCCTCGATGCGGCGCAGCCTCGTCAGGACTGCCTGCTTCTCGGTGATGTAACCCGGTTCGACAGCCATCGCGACCTCCTCCTGCATGTACCCCATGGGGTATCGCCGTCGCTCCGAACTATACCCCGGAGGGGTACACGCGTAAGGCTGTCGGCCAGACCTTCATCGAACCTTCATCAGGGCAGGTTCCTGCCCCTCGAGGTCAGGCGCCGAGCTTGCTGCGGACCTGGTCGAGCAAGTCCTCAGGAGCCAGCCACATGGAGGGGTACTCGCCGTACCAGCGTTGCCGGCCCTGCTTGTCGATGAGCACGAAGCTGTGGCCCGGCAGGCCCGCGTGCATGCCCTTGCCGAGGGTGCCGTAGGCCTCGGCCACCGTGCCGTCGTCGAGCAGGAAGGGCGTGGTGACCCCGTTGGCCGCCATGTCGGCGGTGATCTGCTCACGGGTGTTCATAACGATCGGCAGCACGGTGACGTCCTCCTGCGCCAAGGCGTCGGCCTGCTTCTCGATCTCCCCCATCTGGACGATGCAGGACTGGCAGCCGGCGCCCTCGGAGAAGTACAGGAGCACGTTCTCGCCACGGTGTTGCGCCAGGGTGTGTTCGGCGCCGCCGGTGTCGGTGAGGGTGAAGTCGGGGGCGGTGCGGACCTCGTCGGAGGACTCGGGGCGCGAGGTGAGCATCATGGCCGTGATCACGGCGACCAGAGCCAATGCACTGGCAGTGCCGATCACGATGCGCAAGCGGCGGCGACGACCGGATGCTCGCGCAGCCTGTTCGGCGCGCAGGCGGCGGTCATTGCGCGATTGCTCGGCGGCCTTGTGTGACATGAGGTGTTCCTCCAGCATCCGGTTCAGCGGTGGTGTTCGGGGTGAGCGTCTGCCGCCGGGGCGTGGCAGGCGAGATGTTCGTCGGCCGCCGCGCCGGTCGACCCGTCCGGGCGGTGTCGGTCACGCAGGGTGGCAATGACGAACACTGCGGCGAGGGCCAGGACAACGAGTCCGAGCACCGGCTCGGGGACCGGGTCGACCCACGTTTCGATGCGGGCGAAGATCTCGGACAGTCCCTTGCCGATGGAGACCTGGAACCCCGGACCGCCGGTCATCTGGCCGGTGTTGGCCAGGTAGATGACGAAGCCGCCCATGACCGTGAACGCGGCGGCGATCGCGATGTTGATGGAGTTGGTGGCCAGCACCTTGCCCGCCAGTCGAAGGCGGACCGGCTTGGCCCGCAGGAATCCCCGCTCCCCGAGCCGGAAGCGGTCCCAGAGAAGGGCCATCACGAACAGCGGGAACACCATGCCGAAGGTGTAGGCCAGTCCCAGCGTCACTCCGCCGATGGCGGAGCCCGACAGGGCGGACAGGGTCATCACGCCGGCGAGGACCGGGGCACAGCAGGAGCTGGCGATCCCGGAGAAGACGCCGAGGGCGAAGAAGCTTGCGGAATCCCCCGGGCGGTGTCGGGGGCGCGCAGGAAGGACGGCAGGCTGAGCATCCGGCCGGACAGGCTGAGCCCCGCCAACGCGAGCATCAGCGCTCCGCCGGCGTAGTACAGCGGTGCGTGGTAGTTCGCGATGGTCGAGGCCACCAGGCTGATGCCCAGCGTGATCGGCACGAGCACGAGCGCGAGGCCGGCGGCGAAGACGAAGGTGAGCGGCAGCAGTCGCCACCGCCGGTTCTTCACCGCCACCGCCAGGTAGGACGGGGCGAGGAAGACGATGCAGCACGGTGCGAACAGGGCGATGCCTCCGGCGAAGAACGCGGCGAGGACCGAGCCGGTGGTCAGCAGGTCACCCATGGTTGGCCCCCTCGCCGCGGCGGCGGTGCTCGGTGCGTCGCCGTACCTGCACTTGAGGAGCTTCTCCAGCTTGCGTCGTGGCAGGCGTCCGCTGCTGAAGAAGGTGCCCTCGAGGAGGACCAGCGGGCTCATCGGCGCGCGGTGGCGTGCCATCAACGCCTGTCCCGCCTCGCTGCGCACAGCTACCGTGTCGACCGCGAGCGGGTAGTTGGCTGCGAGCGCCGTGAGCGCTCGGTGTGCGTCCTCGCAGAAGTGGCAGGCCTCGCTGTCCACGACGGTGATCCGGACCGGCTCGAATGCCGGCGTGGGTGATGACATGGCTTCCCCTCAGGCGCGCTGGTTCGACACGGTCCAGCGTCGACGGGGTGCTCGGGGAAAAGCGGCGAGGTTGTGTGAAGGTTCGCTGAAGATGCCCGGCGGTTGGTCCCGGATGTCCGGGCCCGAAGGCCCTACCGGAGGCCGGGGAGCCGCACCGTGAACGTGGCCCCGAGTCCGGGCCCGGCGCTGGTCGCCGAGATCCCACCGCCATGTGCCTCGACGAGGGCGCGGGCGATGGCCAGCCCGATGCCCGAGCCGCCATGGCCACGGTCGCGGGCGGTGTCGGCACGGTAGAACCGGTCGAACAGGTGCGGCAGGTGCTCGGCCGCCACCCCCTGGCCGGTGTCGGCGACGCGATACTCCAGCCAGTGGTCGATCCGGCGGCAGGCCAGGGTCACGGTCCCGCCCGCGGGAGTGTGGCGCAGGGCGTTGTCGAGCAGGTTGCCGAGCACCTGTCCGAACCGGTCGGCGTCGACGCGGACCTGGCCGACATCGTCGAGCTCGGTGCGCAGGTCTACCCCCTTGGCGGCGTACCGGTCGCGGGCGACGTCGGCGGCCGCGGCGGCCACGTCAGTGGCCGCCACCGGTCGCAGCGTGACGTCGAGTCCCTCCTCCGCCCGGGAGACCGCTGTCATGTCCTCGGCGAGGCGGCGCAGGCGGCCTGTGGAGCCGCGGATGATGCCCAGGGTGTCGTCGTCCAGGACTCGGACGCCGTCCTCGACGGCCTCGAGGTGGGCATCGATCGTGGCCAGGGGCGTGCGCATCTCGTGGGCCAGGTCGGCCAGCATGCTGCGCCGAGTCGACTCGGTCGCTTCGAGCTTCTCCGCGAGACGGTTGTAGGTCAGTGCGAGGGAGGCGAACTCGCCGCCCAGACCCGGGTCGGGCACCCGGGCGTCGTACCGTCCGGCGGCGATCTGCGCTGCGGCGGCGGCCACGTCGCCGATCGAGCGCTGCACCCGGCGGCTGAAGTACCACGAGACCGCCAGCGCGGCGAGGACCGAGGCGAGCAGCGCAAGAGAGACCGAGAGGACCAGCGCCGAGGCGAAGGCCTCCTCGACGTGACGGGTCTCCTCGACCGTGTGGGTGTCGCCGGCCTGCTGCAGGTGGTCGCTGAAGATGCTGGGTCCGACGACGGAGGCGACCAGCCAGGTGGTCAGGGCCCCGGCCACCAGCACCAGGGCCTGGGCGACCAGGAGCCGAGCGGCGAACCGCGGCCGGGCACGGACCGTGTCCGCCACGAGTGCGAGGCTCCTCACTGCCCTGTGCCCATCCGGTAGCCGACGCCACGGACGGTCCGGATGAACCGCGCCTGAGTGGCGTCGTCGTCCAGCTTGCGGCGCAGGTGGCCGACGTGCACGTCGACCAGGTGCTCGTCACCGACCCACGAGGGTCCCCAGACGGCGTCGATGAGCTGGCGGCGGCTGAACGCCATCCTGGGCCGCTCGGACAGGGCGGCGAGGAGGTCGAACTCGGTGCGCGTGAGCGCCACTGGTTCGCCGTCGAGCCACACGTCGCGTCCCAGCGGGTCGATGACCAGCGGACCGAAGGTGCGGGCACCTTCCAAAGCATCGGACGAGGTTCCCAATGGACGGGGCCTGCGGAGCATGGCCTGGATCCGGGCCATCAGGATCCGGGGGCTGAACGGTTTCGTCAGGTAGTCATCGGCCCCACCGAGAGCCCGATCAGCGTGTCGACCTCTTCGCTGCGTGCGGTCAGCATCACCACGTAGGCGTCGGAGAAGGTGCGCAGCTGCCGACAGACCTCCACGCCGTCCAGGCTGGGCAGGCCTAGGTCCAGCACGACGACGTCCGGGTCGACGGCGCGGGCGGCCTCCACCGCCTCGAGCCCATCATGAACCACCGCCACCTCGAAGCCGTCGCGCTCGAGGTAGCTGCCGATGACCCCGGCCAGCTGCGTCTCGTCCTCGACCACCATCGCCCGGAGCCCGGTGCGGGGGCGACCACCCGCGGCACCCGTTGCCGGTGAGCCGGTCCTTTCGTCCATCACGTCCTCGCCCATACCCGCCATGATCGCAAGTCCGCTGCGCGGCAAGCCGTAGGTCAGCACCGGTGACGGCGGGTCCTTCAGCGAACCTTCACATGAACGCGACCCAGACGCAGTGGTGCCCGGGCGATCGTGGCAGTCACCAAGCCGAGCAAAGGAGCTGAGGACGATGATGGGCTGGTACCACGACGGCATGGGTTGGGGCGGTTGGATCGTCATGACCCTGGCCATGGTCGCGTTCTGGGCGCTGGTGGTCTTCGCCGTTCTCACGCTGTTCCGCACGGAGCGCCCCGGTGAGTCCACCCCGGACCGCCGCGACCCGATGCAGATCCTCGACGAGCGGTTCGCCCGGGGCGAGATCGACGAGGACGAGTACCGCGCCCGCAGCAGTGTGCTGCGTGCCTCGGTGCACTAGCACGCTCGCACCGCGCGCCTCGCACATCTCGCCCTCGCCGAACCTGAGTCAAGGAGCCCCACTTGTCCGAGATCACTCGTCGCGCCGTCCTTCGCGGAGCCGCCGGACTCGCAGGTGTGGCCGCCCTCGGTGGCCTTGCCTCCTGCAGCCGGTCAACGGAGACCGCGGTCGGTCCCGCCGCCGACGCGGTCGCAGCGGCGGAGGCGGCGCGCCGGAAGCCCGGAGGTCGACTCGTCACCGCCCGACTCACCCCGCAGCCGGTGACCCTCGACCTGGGTGGCCGGGCCGTGAGCACGTGGGCCTACGGCGACACCGCGCCGGGGCCGCTGCTCCGCGTCGACGCCGGCGACGTGCTCCGCGTCGATGTCGACAACCAGCTCTCCGCCGCCACCAGCGTGCACTGGCACGGCCTGGCGCTACGCAACGACATGGACGGCGTGCCCGGCATGACACAGGACCCGATCGCCGCCGGAGGGACGTTCCGGTACGAGTTCACTGCCCCTCACCCGGGCACGTACTTCTACCACCCGCACTCCGGAGTCCAGCTGGACCGTGGCCTGTACGGCGTCCTGGTCGTCGACGACCCCCACGAGCCGGGACGCTACGACGCCGAGTGGATCGTCGTCCTGGACGACTGGGTCGACGGGACCGGTCGCACCCCGGACCAGATCCTCGCCGACCTGCAGGAAGGCGGCGACGACTCCATGGGAGACATGCATGACATGGGCGGCATGGAGGGGATGGACCACGGCTCGATGGGCGGGTCGATGGGTGGGATGCACGGCATCGAAGGCATGCAGTCGCCTCTGCTGGGTGGTGCTGGGGACATCGCCTATCCGCACTACCTGCTCAACGGCCGGACTACCGAGGATCCGGTCACGCTCTCGGCGAAGCCGGGTCAACGCGTTCGGATCCGCTTCGTCAACGCCGGCTCGGACACGGCGTTCCGGGTCGCCGTCGGTGGGCACCGCATGACCGTCACACACAGCGACGGCTTCCCCGTCCTGCCGGTGCCCACCGACGCGCTGCTGATCGGGATGGGCGAGCGCTTCGACGCCACCATCACCATCGGGGAGGGCGTGTACCCGCTGGTCGCCACCGCCGAAGGCAAACAGGGCCAGGCGCTCGCCGTGATCCGAACCGGCGCCGGTCGCCCACCCACTGGCGACGTCAAGGTCCGCGAGCTGGCCCGCCAAGTGCTGCTCGGGACCGTCCTGTCGGCGGCAGAGTCGGTCCGCCTGGACCCGCGGTCGGCCGACAGAAGCCACGACCTCGTGCTGGGCGGCAGCATGGCGCCCTACCGCTGGACCATCAACGGCAAGACCTTCCCCGACACCGACCCGTTGCAGCTCACCCAGGGGGAGCGGGTCCGGCTGCGATTCGTCAACCACTCGATGATGTTCCATCCCATGCACGTGCACGGCCACACCTTCGCCCTGACGAACAGCGGAGCCCGCAAGGACACCGTCATCGTGCGCCCCATGGCGACCCTCGACGTCGACCTCGACGCCGACAACCCCGGCCAGTGGGCGACCCACTGCCACAACATCTACCACGCCGAGACCGGCATGATGACCACGCTCTCCTACCAGGGCCAGGAGTAACGATGTCCGAACAGCACTTCCAGTCTGAGGCCGAGGCCGTGCGGCCCGAGACGCTTGACGCCGCCGCTCCGGGCCACCGCCGAGGTCTCCTCGCCACCGCGTGGAACGCGCTGACCGCCCTGGTGGGCGGCATCATGGGCCTGCTCCCCCACCTGCTGCACCACGTCGGGATCCTCGGCGGAGCGGTACTGGTGACCGGCGCGACCGGCAATGTGCTGTTCGCCGTACTGGGACTGGTCTTCTCCCTGCCGCTGCTCCGGCGCCTCTATCGACGCTTCGGCACCTGGAAGGCCCCCGTTCTTGCGTTGGGTGTCTTCGCGCTGATGTTCTCCCTGTCAGCCTTCGTCATCGGCCCCGCCATCAGCAACGACGATCCGAACCCGGACCGGGACCGGACCCCCGTGCAGACCCCGGACCCTGAGGAACACGAGGGCCACCACGGTGGCTGACCACGTCGACCGCGCACCTTCAACGAACCTTCACACGAAGGGCGCGGTCACCTTCACCCGTCAGCGGGACGCTGAGAGTGCACCAAAGGACCACGGTCCGCGACGAAGTTGGAGGACGTCATGAGCAGCCGTTGGAGCATCAACATCACCCCCGCCGAACGCGTCGCTCGCGTCGTGATCGGCGGCCTCGCTGCGATCGCCGGCGCGTTATTGATGGGCGGCGCCGGATCGACCCTGGCGGTCGTCCTCGAGCTGCTGCTGGTGCTGGCCGGCCTCGACCTGGTCGTCACCGGGGCACTCGGACACTGCCCGCTCTACGCCAGGCTGGGTCGCGTGCCCGCCTCACTGAAAGAGAGGACGTCATGAGCACCACGAACGGCATGGACCCTGGCCCGCGCCGCGACTCTCAGGGATGGACCTACCCGGAGTCGCCTGCGACCACCGAGACCACCCACCACGCCGGGCAGGAGCCCGACCGCGGTGCTCACGGGGCGCACGGTGGTCACGGGTTGATGATGATCGTCTGCTGCATCCCGATGCTCGCCATCGCCGGCCTGCTCTTCCTCACGGGCGTAGCAGGTTCCGGCATCATCGTCTCCGCCCTGCTGTGCACCGCGATGATGGCGGCCATGATGTTCGCCATGCCCGGCGGGCACGGCGGTCACGGCGGTCACGGCCACAAGTAGCACGAGCATCGAGCCACGCTCGGCCTAGGGATGTGAGCCGGCATAAAGGGCCGCGGTGGAGCGTCGGTGCCGGTCACCCTCCGGTTCCTCACGACGCGTCCGGTCCGCACCGCCGACGGAGCCGCCGGGATCGGGGTCGCCCTGATGCTGATGCTACTGCTGGCCGGACTATGGGTCGGCCGCCAGGACCGCATCACCACCTACGACGACCACCTCGGTGCCGACCTCGTCGTGGTGCCCGCCGGAACGCGCAACCTCTTCGCCGACCCCGGCGCTCTCTGGAGCCGAGCGGGCGGCATCCCACCTCGATCTGACTATGCGGCCTGTTCGCTTTCCCGCCATGTGGTCGGCCTTCATCGATTCTTCACCGAATCACCGGCGATCCGCCCGGGTCAGGCCGCAAGGGTGAGGACCCGGTCTCCATCTGGCCGACGTCGTCCTCGCGAAAGGTTCACCCATGAGCTCAACATCCGGCACCGGTCCCGACGCGGCTTCTGCGCAGGCTGCGGAGGAACGGCACGGGTGGAGTCGGCGCATGCGGTTCGCTGCAATCTCTGCCGGTGCTTTGGCCATGCTCTCCGCCGCGGGTGGCCTGGCCGCACTCAACGGCAACGAAGATGGCGCCAACGACTCGACCGCGGCCACTCTCGCCGGCCACCGCGGCATGGTGGAGGGCACCGTCTGGATCGCCAACGAGGGCGGCGGCTCGCTCACGGCGATCGACGCCGCCACCAACCGGGTCGTGACCACCGTCGCCGGCGTCGAAGGGCCACACAACGTCCAGGTGTCTCCCGACGGTGCTTCGGTGTGGACGGTGAGTGGCCACGACGGATACGCCGCCATGCTGTCCGCCGAAAGCCTGGACCTGCACGGCGTAGTTCCGACCGGCTCCGCGCCAGCCCATGTCGTGGTCTCACCGGACGGGGCCACCGCGTACACCACCAACGGGGCAGACGACACCGTCTCCGTCATCGATGCATCCACCATGAAGGTCATCGACACCATCAAGGTGGGCCAGGGCCCGCACGGCCTCCGACCCAGCCCGGACGGCCGCTGGCTTGTCGTGGCGAACGTCGCCGACACCACGCTCAGCGTCATCGACACCCGGACCAACCAGCTGGTCACAGACATCGTCGTGGGGAAGGCCCCCGCGCAAGTCGCCTTCTCCCCCGACGGCAGGTTCGTCTACGCCTCCCTGAACGGGGATGACGCCGTGGCCAAGGTCGACATGGCGACGCGCCAGCTGGTCGGCACGGTCGCAGTCGGAGACGGCCCCATCCAGACGTACGTCACCGGCGACAACCTCTACCTCCTCGTCGCCAACCAGGGCACCGAAGGCTCGCCCGGGACCACGGTCTCAGTCATCGACACCAAGACGTTCACCGTGACCGAAATCGTCGAGACCGGGCAGGGCGCCCACGGCATCGTCGTCGACCCCTCCAGCCGGCACGCCTACGTCACCAACATCTACGGGGACGACGTCGCCGTCCTGGACCTCCAGGAGCTCGAGGTCGTGGCGCGGATCCCCGTCGGAGACAAGCCCAACGGCGTGAGCTTCTCCTCGCTCCCGAACGACGCCGAAGGCGGCAACGTCACGCTCGACCTTCCCATGGATCCCGAGGTGTCCGCCGACGAGATCGAAGACGGTCACGAAGACGGTCACGAGGACGGTCACTGATCTTCTGGAAGGCGATAGCGCCTCAGTGCCGCTGACTCAGACCCAGACATCGGGGTGGACTTTGCCGACCATCACCTTGCAGTTCGCCCCGCTGGACGAGCTTCCGCCGAATTTTTGGGTCACCAATCCGCGACATAAGCAGAAACGGTTCAAAATGCGAACGGCCTCTGACCTACGTTTCCGCAGGTCAGAGGCCACTTTTTCGTAGCGGGGGCAGGATTTGAACCTGCGACCTCTGGCTTGTTTCAGCCACTACGGAACGGCGTGGAAGATCGTGGATCTCCTCGGGTTTACGCGGGAAGACCTCACAGTCCACTTCGGAGTGTATCGGGTGAGCGCGGGTCCGGCTGGACCTGTATGTGGCTGGTTTCTGCCAGCGGCTCGAATCTCGGTCAAGCTGCAGCGATGAGTCTGCGACCGCCCGCAGTAGCGTCCTGGTCGACGATCGATTGAATGCTCCGGCCGTCTCGGCTCGGTCGACGACGTCGCGAGTCCGACCCGACGCGGAAAGTCATCACGGTCCATAGGTGATGGGAACGGTCGCCGGGACGAGGGAGGCGGATACCAGTGCATGGACGTCGAGGTCGACGTCGCCGAGGTCCACGCTGACGACCGCTGAGTAGGGCAGCTCCTTGTCCCAACCCTCGCGACTGTCCTCCCACCAACCGAGAACCGGATACACCGCAAGCAGTCGCGTACCCGCGAGATGAGAGGCCGGGACCGTGGCGTGGTCGTGTTGAAGGGTGCCTCGCGAGCGCGCATCGGCCGGAATCACCCATGGGTAGGAGCCGGAGCCGGGAGTGACACCCTGCTCAAGGACGACCTTGTTGATCCGCGCCCTGAATCCGTCGGCGGTCTCGGTCGGGCCCTGGAGGTCCCATCGGAGACGGCCGCCCACGTACGCGCGGCGGGTCAGGTTGTCGGTCGGCTCCGCGAAGTACGAGAGGGTGACGGCCAGATCGACGTCTGACTCTCCGATCGCGTGCAACTCGTCCTCTGGGAAGGGGATCTCGATGAAGTCCGCCTGACGGTCTGCCCTGGATCCCGTGTGCCGGCTCGGCTTCAGCGAGCCCTCGTAGACCATGACCGGCCGGTTCGAATCACTCGCCAGCGCGAGGTCAGGCCGGGGCACGCCGTAGCCGAACGAGCGAAGCAGATCACGCTGGTCCGGGAACTGCGCCACAGCTGCATCGGGCCATCGGGCCGTGTGGACGAGCAGGGCTCGCCAAGTGGAAGGCAGGAGCACAGGATGGGCTGCAGCGATCTGCGCGAGCGCGTTCGACGCCGCCGCGGCCGCCGGACTGGTCTTGTACGTGCGTCGCAACAGGCTGCCAGCTCCCCCGGCCGTCGACTGGAGCGTCAGTATGCTGAGGCCCTGCGCATCGGGGTTCTCCAATCCAACGCCGGGAGCAGTGTTGCCAGCCTCCATAACGATGTCCGGCTTGATCGGGCTATTGGCGACGACTGCGGTTCGGCTGTGTGGACTCAGCTGTCCAGCCGCAGCCAGCGGAGCGGGATAGCCCATTGCCGTGTCCGCGGCTGTCAGCCCGTCGAGGGCGGTGTATCCACCCACCGTCAGAACGTTCCATGCCTGACCAGGCTGCTGTAGGTGCGGCGGCCCGAGGTTGATGTATGGGTAGTCCGCCGGATCAGTGATCGTGTCAGCGTTCCCGCCCGCGACGACCAAAAGACGACCGTGGCCCCCGTTCCACGCCAGGACGTCGGCGGCAACCGACCACGAAGTGCGGTCGGTCTTGCCGATCGCTGGATTGTCGGCCCCGATGCTCAGGTTATGCACGACCGGTCGACCACCCGCGAGAGATTCAGCAACATCGATGGACTCAACCGTGCGCTCGGCCCACAGCACGCCGCGTTCGGGATCCCCGCCAGCATCAGCGGCAGATTCGAGCAGCCGCATCGCGACGAGCCAGGCGTCCGCGTGAAGGAGCCCGCCCGCGACGCCATCGGCGAGCGCGGAGTATGCGGCAACCCCTGCCATCTGAGTTCCGTGCCCGTCCAGGTCCGCCGAGCCGAGGACCCCCGGCACCACGCTTTCGGCACCGAGAAGGATGGGGCTGACGTAAGGATGCGAGGAGTCCACCCCGCTGTCATGGACCGCGACGACAACCGCATCCTCGGGTGGCTCGTCGACGTCCGCCAGCTCGCCAGCCTGATCCTGCGCCTCTGCGAGAACGATCGGGAAGACTGTGGGCGCCCGGTGCACCTCTGCTGCGTCGGGGAGAAGGACCGGGAGCGCCTTGAGCGAAGCCCCGCTCGCGAGCACGACGTGCACATCTCGCTCGGGCCCACGGAAGACCGGGATTGCCTGCGCGCCGTCGTCGGTCAGCGCGGCGAAGCTGGCAACGGTCGCATCGATAGTCCGGTGTTCGTCGGGGCTCAGTCGCGCTCCGCCACGGGTCCAGATCTCGACCCATAGCCGTTCCTCGTCTGCTATGTCGTTGGCGATCTCACCGAGACTCAAGTCCGCGATGGTGGCCATTGCGATGGCGTCGATGCGAGCGACGGGGTCCGCGAAGCGCGGGTTTCCCTTCGCGGTGTTCTCCTCGGCGTACGCGACGGCCTTGTTCCGGAGTCCCACGAGGTCATCCGTGACTCGGAAGGTGACCCGCCCCTCGCCGGTGACGAGCAACTCGTTCTCGGACCTCGTGGGAACCAACTTGCGAGCCACCAGCGGGTCTCCCAGACCGGGGCCAACGGCGGTGACCAGCGCTGACGACTCGGTCCGCTCCAGTTCCGCGCGAGCGGCGGCGATCTGCTCGGTCACTTGGTCGAGCTGAGACAAGACGATAGCGGCTTGCTGTGCACGATCGCGTTCGGGCACTTGCGGCGTCCGACCGGACCGCCGGGTGACGAACTGCTCGCGTGCGGCTGGGCGGAGCGCGAGGAGAGGAAGGCCGCCGACAATCACCCCCGATTCTGTCGGGCGGTCCCGTCGCCGTTGAGTTGCCACGCCCACTTGCTCCCTGCGCGCGACTAGCGCGACGAACTAAGTCGTCCAGCGGCAGCGCAAGGGCTCCGGCAATCGCAGCGACGACCGAGAAGCCCGGATCAGTCACGGCCGCTTGCTCGATCTTCGCGATCGTGTGGCCTGACACACCGCTCAACTCTGAGAGCTGCTTGCGGGTGAGGCCTGCGTCGTCACGGGCCTGGCGCAAGGTCGCTACGACCGAACGCGCCAGGTCCTCACGGGAACGCGTCCCGCGACTCGGCCTGCCTCGTTGGTGCATTTCACCATTCTAGAGGTAAATTATTACTTGTCGGCCCGAGGCCGTAGGCTACTCGCGAGGAGGTGAACCGTGGCGAACGCCGAGTACCTGACCGAGCTGGTCCGCGCGCACTACAGTGGCGACGACCGGCGGTTTTCCAACCTCCTCAACCAAGTGATCGCCGCGGAGTCGCGTGCAGGACACTCCCGTCTTGCTGAGCGCCTGCGGGAGTTGCGGATCGAAGGGACGCGCAGCGATTCGGCTGCCAAGGCCACTCCTCTCGCCCGTGCGCCGAGAAGCCTCGAGCAGATCCTGTCCGTCGGCTATAGCGAGACGAAGCTCGCGGATCTCGTGTTGTCACCAGAGACGCGCGTCTCGCTTGAGCGGTACGTAGTCGAGCAACGACGAGCGGAGGCGCTAGCGGACCACGGCCTCAAACCACGTCGACGCCTGCTCCTCCACGGGCCGCCTGGCTGCGGCAAAACCATGACCGCACAAGCGCTCGCAGGTGAGCTCAAGCTCCCACTGATCCGCGTTCGCCTCGAGGTGGTCTTCAGCAAGTATCTCGGCGAAACGGCCGGCACCCTGTCAGATGTTTTCGCGGAAGCCGCGCGCGTGCGCGGCGTGTACCTCTTCGATGAGTTCGATGCGCTTGGAAGGACCCGCCTCGACGACAGCGAGGTTGGCGAGATCAAGCGGGTAGTCACCACCTTCTTGCAGCTTCTCGATGCTGACCACAGCGACAGCCTCCTGATCGCCGCCACCAACACCGGACACGCCCTCGACACCGCTCTGTTCCGTCGATTCGATGACGTCTTAGAGCTCCCCGCGCCGACGGACGCTCAGCGGCGAGAGTTGCTCGGCCGACTCCTGCGCCCTTGGCGCCTTAGGCCCACAGAGAATCTGGTTGGTGCGACGGCCGGGCTGTCCTTTGCTGACATCCGCGCGGCGATCGAAGACGCTCACAAAGACGCGATCCTTGGTGATCAACCCCAACCGAGCCGGGAATCCATCGCAAGCAGGCTGATCGAACGTCAGTCGCGCGTGCCCTCCCGAACACCGTGATCACAGCCTGAGGCCTCGACTCCAGGTGACCTCCATAGCCTTTCAGCGACTGGTTTCTGCCAGCGGCTCAAATCCCTGCCGCCTCAGCGAAGGAGCCTCCGCGCGGCCTTAGCAGGCGTCGAGGTGGACTTCCCTGCAGCGAGCTGTCGGAACTCGGACGGCAGATCGATAGCACGGCCTGACCGCTCGGCGAGGTCGGCCGCCAGCTCGAGGAAGCCGCCGGCGTCGCGGCGTCCTGGCAGTGCGGTCACGATCTCCTGGAGGGCGTCCAAGATGGGGAGGACAGCGGCGTCGGCGGCACGAGCGCACTCACTCAGGCCGGTGCTGACGCGCTGGCCCACGACGATGTCGTCGGTGAGGAGGAGCGCCGCTTGGCGCCCCAGTTCCTTGCCGTCGAGGACGCCGTACCGGGCGAGGTCCAGGATTGCGTCCTGCGCGGCCATACGGCCGCGTGCGTCTTTGGCCGCGAGTTCGAGCACGAGCGCCGAGGACGACGGCGGGCCGGTCATCGTCGTAGCTCGGGCGATCGCGTCGATCACAGCCACGCTGCAGGCGCGGTCTTTCCGAAGATCCCGCGCCAGGTACGGATGTGCGTGAGCGGCTGCTACGTCGTGGTCGTGAGGCAGGAGGGCGGCACCGAGTCCCAGGGTCTGCTCGAAGCGGGGTTCGTACTGTCCGTATCCCGACTCCTCCTCCACCGTGGTCGCGGGTGACGTTCTGGCGAGGAAACCTGCAGCAGCGTGCCCTTCGCTACCTCCGGTGTCCCGGAAGATCGCGGCACGCTGCTCCGGCTCCCAGTTGTAGTTCTGGAAGGTGGCGACCTCGCGTGCCCATCGGGGCGGACGACCTTCCCGAAGGTGCTGGAGTGCTGCTGACTTCCTGAGGGTTCGCGGCAGCTCGACCGTGTTTCGATCGCGCGGCGCGACTCGGAGCAGGGCGACGACGAGCTCGAGCTCGGAAATGGGGCGCGATCGGCTCGCGTCGCGGAGCCGGCGGTTGAGCTCGCTGGCGTTAATGGTGAAGTCGGCGTGGGTTGGGAGTGCGACGGAGACATGGTTGCCATCGCGAACCGCGTGGGCGATTCCGGTGAGCCGTCGTCCGATCGCTCCGACGTGAGTGTGGGGATCCGCTGCGACGGTGGGAAACACTGTGTGGCCGAGAGCAATGGGCCAGTCTTCGCTCCGCAGGCGGCGCCGGGGCGTCAGCCAGGCGAGGGTGAACACGCGCGCAGCAATGCGGGGGTCGTCTTGGTAGTACTCCGCTTCGGCTGCACGTGCGTTCAGAAGGTCTGCCGTTGACGGGCGGTCAGTTGCGAAGCGCAGGAGTCCGTCGATGGCGCGTTCCGTCTCGAGTGGCTCGACCTGCTCGAACAGGCCCAGGAGGACTTCGCCCAGTTCCTCGGCGGACTCGACGGGCCGGACTGGCTCGGCCGGCGACCGCTTCTCTGGCGGCGCGGGTGCGAACGACGCCTGCTCGTGGCTGACAACAGGTTGGGTTCCGAACTGCTCGAGGATCTTGGCAGCCTGCTCTCGGATGTCCGCGCGCGGATGATCGAGAGCGATGTGGACGGTGTCGATTACGGAGACGTGTGGGTGTGCCTTGCCGAGCTTGGCGAGAAGGCGCAGGTGCGCTGCCACTGTTGCCTTGTCGGTCCTGCCGACGGTGGCCTTGCTGGCGTCGAGAAACCCCTGAGCGTCGAACCGCTGGTCAGCCATCAGGCGAAGTAGTTCGCGTTGGGCCATCTTGACTGACGGCCCGTGTTCGACCGTCAAGAGCCGTGCGTAGGTGCCTTGGCGTTCGGCGATCTCGTCGAGAGTTGGCTCTAGGGCGTCGTGTAGGCCGACGTACCAGCCGAGGTCGGCCGCAGCCCAGTCGCGCAGAGGTGCGGCGAGGACGGCATCCAGCAACCGGCCACGATCGAGTCGTCCCTCTTGGGACAGAACGAGAAGGGTCACCCGCCAAGTCGCGGCAGGGAACGGCGACAGAGCCCCGCGGGGTGGTGGGCTTTGAGGTGATCCTCGGTGCCTACGAGTCGCTGCCCTCGATGGCGGCGACGGGGTCAGTATCGCTGGTCTCGTAGAGCTTCGCCATCGAGCCTTCAGACAGGTAGCGGCGATCGGCGGCGATCCACTCGTCGTGCATGTCGATCAGCACGGCTCCGACCAGCCTGATGACCGCAGCGGGGTTGGGGAAGATCCCCACGACGCGGGAGCGGCGCTTGATCTCCTTGTTGACCCGCTCGAGCGGGTTGGTCGACCAGATCTTGCGCCAGTGCTCGCGCGGGAACGCGGTGAAGGCGAGGACCTCGGTCTTCGCGTCGTCCATGTAGGGACCGATCTTGGGCCACCTGAGGGCGAACTCCTCACGGGTGCGGTCCCAGGCCGCGTCGATGTCGGCTGGCTTGGCTTGGGCGAAGATCATCCGGAACGCTGCGGCGACGTAGTCGGCCTGACCCTTGGGGACGTGGGCGAGGAGGTTGCGGGCGAAGTGGACACGACACCGTTGGTGCGCGACGCCCTGGAACGCTCGGGACAGGGCTGCGACTAGCCCGGAGTGCTGGTCGCTGATCACCAGTTGTACCCCGCCCAGACCTCGCTGCTTGAGGCTGAGCAGGAACGCTCGCCAGAACGTCTCGTCCTCGCTGTCGCCGACGTCCAGTCCGAGGATCTCCCTGTCCCCACGGGCGGTAACGCCGGTCGCGACGACCACGGCCATGGACACGACTTGGCCACCCTTGCCGGGCTTGTTGCGGACGTGGAGGTAGGTCGCGTCGAGGTAGATGTAGGGGAACTCGACGTGGTCCAGGGTGCGGGTGCGGAACGCGCCGACGGTCTCGTCGAGGTTGGCGCAGATCCTGGAGACCTCGGACTTGGAGATCCCGGAGCCGCCCATCGCTTCGACCAGGTCGTCGACGCTGCGCGTGGAGATGCCGTGGACGTAGCACTCCATCACCACCGCGTAGAGCGCCTGGTCGATGCGGCGGCGGGGTTCGAGGATGATCGGGAAGAACGATCCCTTGCGGAGCTTGGGGATCCGCAGCTCGACGTCGCCGGCCTTGGTGGTCAACGGCCGCGTCCGGTGGCCGTTGCGCTCGTTGGTGCGGTCCTCGGTGCGCTCGTAGGGCGCGGCGCCGATCCGTTCGGTCGCTTCGAGTTCGATCAGCTCCTGGAGCGCGACACGGACCGATTCACGGATCAGGTCGACACCATCACCGGCACGAAACGCGTCGAGGATCTCGGACAGGGCAGACTGGGGCAAGGCCATCGGAGGGACTCCTTCTTCAGTGTGTTCTTGGTCGTTCACACCGAAGATCCCGCCGATGGCCGCCTACGTGCTGACGCCTCGCCGCTGGTCCCTCAAACCCCACCACTCCCGGGGACTCTTACGGAACGGCTCGTGGTTGGGCAGGTACTCGTAAGTGCTTTCGCAGAAGTTGTCGTGGTAGGCCAGCAGCCGGCCTGTTCCCTCCGTCGCGAGCATCTGGAGGAGGTGCTCCCCCACGAGGCCAGGGTCGGCGTCGAGTTGGTCGATCAGCGGCCGGCGATCCTTGGCGTAGTAGTCGGGCACGCCGCGGACGGTGCCCCGGAAGTACTGCGGATGCTCGGGCGCGGGTACCGCGTTCGCCCGCACGAGCGCGCGTGTCATGCGCCAGTTCAAGGTGCCCTCGCCGTCCAGCAGCGCATCGACGAACTCCGGGAGCCACGGTGGGTTGCGGGCCACCAGGATCGCGGCGGCGTGGTTGACGAACGAGTCATCGAGCCCGAAGAACTGGTCCACAGCGATCATCGCTTGCCGCTTCCCGCCGGCGGTCGCAATGACGGCGAGGGCTGCGTGGGTCGACGAGATCCGTGTGGGGTTGCCTTTGGTGAGCCACGCCCGGGCCTTCGGGCCGAGCGCCTTGCGGTCCGACTCACCAAGCTTGATGAGTGCGGACGTCACGTATGAGGTGTCACCGTGCTCGAGCCATGTGAGGACGCCTTCGAGACTCACGCCTGCTGCTTTCGGACGAGGTCAGCGGCAAGGACGTGCTTGCAGGGGCCTCTGCTTCCCTTGTGTTTGGCGTACCAGGGGCAGGTGCACCGGTCCCCGGCCTCGGTGCGGCGGACCACGTGTTCGGTGTCTCCGCTACGGACGTAGGCGGCGGAGCCGTCGAGCCGGACGGCGCCGGCGTTGACGAGTGCGGTGGCGTCGCGGAGTCGCGGGTGCATGGCGGCAAGGCGCTCGGGGTTGTAGGGCAGTTCCCGGTGGAAGTAGGCAGCTTCGGCTGCGTCGTAGCCGACTCGGCCGGCCGCACCGAGCCGCCCGAGGGCTCCCGTCACGCGGTCCTCGCTCAGGCCTGACTCTGCGGCGAGTCGCTGGATGTCGATGCGTGGCTCGAATGCCAGAAGAACCGAGATGAGGTCGGCATCGTCGGCCGATTGCTCGTCGGCGAGGTCCCAGAGCACCCCGCCTTCGCCGGAGAATCCGCGGCTGGATTCGGGGCTAAGGGCGAGCACGAGTCGTGCGTCGTCGAGCTCGAGTTCCCAGACGCCGGTGGCGCCTTGGGAGTCGTGCGGGGCGGCGTAGGCGCGTAGGGATCGCGCGAACCGCAGGAGTGGTTCGAGCGGCTTGAGTCGGTCGAGGCCGGACAGGGACACCCCATCGGGCGTCGGGCGTGTAGTGATCCGCAGCCCGCGACCGGCGGGGACGACCCAGACTGGCTTTCGGCTCCCGCTGCTGGGCAGACTGCGGATGAATCGGCGGGCCTCCGCGGCGGCTACCTCGAACGCCGGGGTCACGGTGGCGGAGGCGAGTTGAACCTCTGCAAAGCCTTTGAGCCATCGCTCGGGCAGGGAGACCTTCTTCTCGGTCACCTCGGTGTCGAGGGTGCGTACGACGACGTCTTCGCCGACCTGGAGGTGAAGGGGTTCGAGGCCGCCGATCCGTGCCAGGGCGTCGCGCATCGGTGGGTTGAAGTCGACGTTGGTGGTGCCGGTGTCGAGCACGGTGCCGTCGAGGCTGCCCGGCAGGGCGTCGTAGCGGGCGTAGACGCCGCAACAGGCAGAGAAGCTCTCGAATCGGAGCCGGTCGACGTTGCTCGTGACGACCGGGTCTGCGGCACGCAGGATCGCAGCGACCATGCCGGGCGGCATGTAGAAGCGGGTGCGGGCGACCTTGGCGACGGCGAGCAGGGCGGCGGCGGCTTGCTCGGGGTGTCCGAGGAAGCCATCGAAGAAGACGGGGTGGGGGGCGGGCCCGGTGGCAGTCCGCCCGCCACTCGTGGCGAGCATGAGGTCGGCTCGGCCGTCGGCGAAGGTCAGTTCCGAGGGGCGGACGTAGGTGTACGTCTGCTCCTCGGTGGTGGCTGCCATGGTCGAGAACCTAGCCGAGCAGGAGGCGCGCGGTCTTGGCTGCAGCAGAACTGCCGGAGAAGGTGCCGAGCCATCGCAGCAGTGCCGGGTCGGCGGTGGTCCGGCCGAGGCGGATGTGCTCATCGCGGAGGAGGTCGAGGAGCTTGTTGAGCCCGCGATGGTCGGTGGGGAGTTGCGGGAGCAGGCAGGTCAACAGCTCGACGGTCGCGACGCCGCCGCCCGGCGCTTGGGAGACCGCCGCCAACGATTCGGCCCATCGGGTCGCGGGCCACGCTTGGGCGTAGCGCGCCATGACCGCTGCGATGTCGCTGATCGGGATGCGGCCGGTCACGGCGAGGTCCAGGAAGGCGTCGACTGCGTGGAGCCGATGGTCACGCTGTGTTGCCGAGATGCCGGACGCGAGCGTCGCCGCGGACAGGGTCCCCATGCGGCCGGGGTGACGAGCCAGCACGTCGACGGTGCGCGGTACGTCGTGGGCAGTCTCGGTCCAGCTTGGCGATTCCAGCACGGGTAGGCAGGTGAGGGAGAGGAAGTGCTCGGCGTCGTGGGGCCAGATCGCCGCCAGTGCTGGGATCCAGTCGCCGAGGAATCGGCTGGTGTAGCCGCCACCCCATTGGTCGGAGGTCTGGGCCTTCAGCTCGGTCGGCTGGTCGTCGGCCGGCCGATCGGTGTGCGTGGTCGTGACGGCGAATCTGGCGTACCACGATCGACGGTCGCGGCCGTTCTCCTGCCAGGTGTGGGTCTTGATGTCGCCGCTCAGCCGAGGAGCCTCGGTGGCCGCGTACGGCGCGCGGGATCGTTCGGCAGCGCGCCACCATGCGGCAGGGCCCTCCCGGCGGCTTCGCATGAGCCGCCTGTTCGGTTCTACGCCGTCGAGCGCGAATCGGGCCGCGGCGGGCAGGCTTCCAGCCCCTCGGCTGGCTGTGTCGCGGTCGTCGGGGTGGAGGCGGAGGAGGGCGGCGATCAGGTCGTGGTGGCGCGGGTTGGGGTTGTGCGCCAGGCGTTCGACGAACGCGGCGGGGCTGACCCAGCCACCGGGAAGGTCGGGGGTGGCCAGCAGCGGTGCGGTCGAGGTGCGGACCTCCGCGATCCGCCGTGCGATGAAGCGCTGTGCGGGATGGTCCGGGTCGGCCGGTGGGGCCGGGTCGCCGAGCACGTCCAGGATGAGTCGCGCGACCTGGCCGGGGAGCCAGGCATCTCCGATGTCGGTGCGGGGGCCGCGGGCGACGACCGCCTTGGCTCGCTTTCGCAGGGGGCGAGTGCGCCGTCGGCGCTCCGTGTGGCGAGTGCAGCGAGCAGGGCCTCGAACTCGCCCACGTCGGATGCGTCCTCCAGGAGTGCTGCTGTTCGTTCCGCGAGGTCTTCGCCGGTGATCGCCGGTGAGGCGGCGGCGAGGGTCTGGCTCGCGGGCACTTCGGTCTCGCGCTGGATGTCAGCGCCGAATCCGAGTTCGTGACGCACGCTCGGGGTCAGGTCATCAGCGGCGACGCGCACCGCGTCGGCGTCCCCAAGGTCGGCGAGGAGTGTTGCTGCGGCGCGCTGGACGTCCGGGTTCGGGTGGCCGAGGGCAGCTTGTGCGACGGCACGGACCGAGTCGGGGAAGTCGACTCGTCCGGCGCCCGCGAGCTTGAGGGCAGCCAAGGCTGTCCCCTTGGCCTTGACGAGGGTGGCGGGCGGCAATGCGTCGAGTGTCGCCTTGACGTCGAGGGGGCCGGCCTTCTCGACGCGTGAGAGCTGCTTGAGAGCAAATGCGACGGTGGCAGGGACGGCCGCGCCGAGTAGCCGTCGCAGGTCGGCCTGGGCGCCGGCTGTCTCATCGATGGTGGGCTCGAACGCCAGGTAGGTGGCGGAGTACCAGCCGGCTCGGTAGGCGGCGAAGTCGCGTCCGAGGGCATGGAGGCAGGCGGTCAGCACACGAGCACGGTCGAGGGTGCCGTCCGCTGCGAGCTCCAGGAAGGTCTTGCGCCACTCGTCGCCACCGAAGCGGTCAACGTTGGTGAGGCTGACCTCTCCCCGCCTTCGATCTCGAAGACACGCCACAGGGCGCGCTCGATCAACTCCAGGTCGGCTCGCAGCTTCTCGGGCTTGTCCGGACCGAGCGAGCTGACCATCGCGAGCACATAGGTGTCATCTGGCTCGAGGTCGACCAATCCCAGGCGTTCGAGGAGTCGGACGCGAAAGAACCGTTCGCGCGACCAGTAGGAAGTGGCTGCTTGACGCAGCTCGCGGACGACGACGCCGTCGAGCCAGCGGGGCTTCGTGCCACTGGATGACGTTTCGCCTGAGGCCGCCGATTCCAGAGCTCGGTCGATCGCCTCGATCAGGGCAGCATCCTTCTGCCACGCGAACTCATACTGTGCGGCGATCGCGGGCTCGGCCTGAGTTGCCAGCGATCCGTAGAGCACGTCGCGCGGCGTCCCGACGAGAGCACCGAAAGGCGTTAGATCAGTCATCGGGCGAATCGCCTGGGGCGGGGTCATCGACCACTTCGCCGACGACGACATCGTCGTCGAGGTCGACATGGATGGTCGTGGTGCTGTTGTCCACGTAATCGATCGAGGGCGTAGGCGCCGCTGGCGGCAGGACAGGCACGTCGGTCGGGCCGCCGAGGGCCACCACCAGCGCCATGACGAGCCCCGCGAGCAGCTCACCGGATGCACCCTCGAAGATGCGCTGCCACATGCCCGGCTCTCGGCGGAAGGAGCCGATCAAGGAGTCCGTGGCCCGCTCGATCCCGTAGGTGCCGGTGAGCGTGGCGTTTCGGATCGCTGTCTCGACCTCGCTGAGCCGGCTGATCGCGAACTGCTTGAGGTTGAGATCAAGCCCCTCGTCCGCGCCGACCTTGTCGATGAGGTCGCGAACCTTCTCGATGAGGCTCTCCCGATGGGCGTCGTCGATCCAGGCGTGCGGCCGGTGGTGGTGGAGGTAGGTGTCGAGAAACTCTAGGCAGCGATGGCCTGCCGGTTCGATCGTGGCGAGGAACTGCTCGACCCGGACCTGACGGGCCATGCTGAAGTGGTCAATCGCCGCCTCGACCTGCGGGAAGTCTGAGAGCAACATGTCCGGATGGAGGTAGTCCGGCAACAGTGCGGCCTCAGATCGGACAGCCTCACAGAGTTCGGCGAGCTGGCCACCGAATCGCGTGACCGCCATGCGTCCGCTGACCGTCTCGTGGCTCTCCTCGATCAGGGCGGCGCCGGCTACCGAGAGTGCCTGGCTCTTGTCCGGGAACTCGGCAATCCGCTCGAGCCAGTGCCGGAGCAGACCTGCCGGGTTGTCCATGTTCGCCACAGGGGCACGCTACCGAGCGGATCCGACACGGCGGGGTCGTTCGGTCCCGTTCCCCAGCGACCGCGCGGCCCCCAGCCGGCCACCCTCACAGTCCGAGGTCGCGGCTGGAGGTGACCTGCATGGCTTCCAGTGGACGGATGTAGTGCTCGACGAGTGTGGAGATGCGGGAGTGGCGGGTCTGGGCTGCGATGCGGTCGAGGCCGACGCCGGCCATGGCGGCGGTGGTGGCGTGGCCGGCGCGCAGGGAGTGGCCGCTGATCCGTTCCGACGGGATGCCGGCGGCGGCTGCGCGTTCCTTGAGCATGCGGGCCAGGCCGCTGCCGGTGAAGGGGCGGGGTCCGATGCGGTCGTGGTGGAAGCCCTTGAACAGTTGGCCGGGTTGGCGGCCGCGGTAGTCGAGCCAGGCGTCGAGCGCGGCGACGGGGTCGGTCTCGACGTGTTGCCCATGGGCCACGCCGACGAGCTGGCCGTGCGCTTCGGGGTCGGTCTTGGATCGGCGGACCCGGACCAGTAGTCCGTCGGGCTTCGGTTCGATGTCGGCCAGGTCGAGGGCGGCGATCTCGCTCCGACGCAGGGCTGAGGCGAAGCCGAGCAGGATGATGGCGGCGTCCCGCTTGCCCCGTGGGTCGTCGCGGTCGATGCCGTCGAGCATCTTGCGGATCTCGGCGGTGTCGAGGGGTCGGGACTGGCGGCGGGGCGCGGTGCCGAGAGTGCGGCGGATGCCGCGGCGCACGGCGCGGACGGTTGGGTCTGCTGTCGGGTTGTCGTGGCCCTCGGTCTCGTGGGCGGCACCGATGGCCGCGCTGGCGCCCTCGATGGTGCCGGCGGCGAAGCCGAGGGTGGCCATGTCGCTGAGGTAGGCGCTGACGGTCGCTGGACTGGCTGGCAGGGTCGGGATGCCGCGCTCGGCGCACCAGCGGTCGAAGCGGCGGAACATCGAGGCGTAGGTCTTGCGGGTCGAGGCCGCCCGCCCGGCGGCGATCGTCTCGGAGATCCGGGCGAAGTCCTCGGGGGTCAGGCCGTCGGGCAGGTCGGTCGCGGTCCAGCCGAAGGCGCGCAGGCCCCTGTTGGCTCCAAGGGCAACGACGGCGGCGTCAGCGGAGGTCCGAGGTGTGGTGACGAGGGCTAGATTCATGGGCCTCGTCCTACCGACCCGCGCCGCTGGACGCGGGGTTCGGGTCGCCCTGGGGGACGTTAAGGGACATAAATGCGGCACGACTCAAATCGATATCGAGTCCCCCAGAAGAGCCGACCTCGCAGCGCAGGAGACCGTCCCGGGATCAAGCTATTGAGTTTGCCGCCGCAGGATCCCTGCCCCCTCCGCGCCGACGGGAACGAGGGTTACCCGCTCGGTCATCCGGCGATCCGGGCGGTCCCTGCCGAAACGCGGACGGTCGGACAGCGCAGCAGAGGACGGTCTCAGTGAGTGGCCAGCTGTCCGGTGAGTCGTTCGTGGCGGTCGGCGCTGGAGGAATTGAGGCCGATGATGGTGACGGTCTTGGCCTTGCGGGCGTACTTGGTGGTGATGGCGTCGAGTGAGGCGACGGTGGAGGCGTCCCAGATGTGAGAGTCGGTGAGGTCGATGACGACGTGGTCGGGGTCCTCGGCGTACTCGAACTGGGTGTATAGGTCATTGGAGGAGGCGAAGAACAGCTCGCCGGTGACGCGGTAAACGGCCGTGGCGTTCCCCTCGCGGTCCTCGACGAGCTCGCGGCGGGTCTCGGTGAGGTGGGCAACGCGGCGGGCGAACAGGGTCATGGCAACCAGGACGCCCACGACGACGCCGATGGCGAGGTTGTGCGTGGCGACGGTGACCGCGACGGTGGCGACCATGACGGTGGTCTCCGACTTCGGCATCCGGCGCAGGGTGGCGGGCTGGATCGAGTGCCAGTCGAAGGTGCCGACCGAGACCATGATCATCACCGCGACCAGCGCGGCCATCGGGATGATGGCGACGACGTCGCCGAAGCCAACGACCAGGATGAGCAGGAAGACGCCGGCCAGGAAGGTCGAGATGCGGGTGCGGGCCCCGGAGGCCTTCACGTTGATCATGGTCTGGCCGATCATGGCGCAGCCGCCCATGCCGCCGAAGAACCCGGTGATGATGTTCGCGGCGCCCTGGCCCCACGACTCGCGGGTCTTGTCGGAGTGAGTGTCGGTGATGTCGTCGACGAGCTTGGCGGTCATCAGCGACTCCAGCAGCCCGACCAGCGCCATCGCCACGGCGTAGGGGGCGATGATCTGGAGTGTGTCGAGGTTGAACGGCACATCGGGAAAGAACAGGCTCGGCAGCGAGCTGGGGAGCTCGCCCTCGTCGCCGACGTCGGGGACGGTGATGGCTGCCAGGACGGTGAACCCGGTGAGCGCGACGATGGCGACCAGCGGAGCCGGGATCACCTTAGTGACCCGCGGGAGGCCGACCATCACCGCGATGCCGATGGCAATCATCGGGTAGACCAGCCAGGGCACGTCGACCAGGTAGGGCACCTGGGCCATGAAGATGAGGATGGCCAGGGCGTTGACGAACCCGACCATGACCGAGCGCGGGATGAACCGCATGAGCTTGCCGAAGCCGCCGAGGCCGAGCGCGACCTGGATGAGGCCTCCGAGCAGGACGGTGGCGATCAGGTAGTCCAGACCGTGCTCGCGCATGACGGGAGCGATGACCAATGCGATGGCGCCGGTGGCGGCCGAGATCATCGCCGGGCGCCCACCGAGGAACGAGATGGCGACGGCCATGGTGAAGGACGCGAACAGCCCGACCTGCGGGTCGACGCCGGCGATGATGGAGAACGAGATCGCCTCGGGGATGAGCGCGAGCGCGACGACGAGGCCGGCGAGGACCTCGGTGCGCAGCAGCTTTGGCGAGCGCAGCGCGGTCCTGACGCTGTTGTCGGGTACGGACTGCGCAACGGCGGGCGCGGATGTGGTCAAGGCAAGGTGCTCCGATCGAGCTGGAAGGGCGGCGGTCGTCGGCCGTGGTGCGTCGCACCTGCTGTGAGTGCGAGACCATGGGCCGGGTGCTGGCGTCATCGCCAGCGGAAGTCTGGACTCAACTCTACCTTTACGGAAGGGTAGAGTTGAAGTTGACGCGACGTGAGGGTGGCCACGGTGACCAGCAAGGTGGATTTGTCAGACGCGGGGCGCGACGAGGCCGGGCTTCGGTCGTCGGCCGTCATGCACATCGGTGAGGTCGCTGCCCGGACCGAGCTGTCGCTGCGCAGCCTCCGGCACTGGGAGGAGGTGGGCCTGCTCGCACCCTCGGGTCGCACCGAGGGCGGGTTCCGGCTCTATACCGAGGACGACGTCGAGAAGATCTTGGTCATCCGCCGCATGAAGCCGCTCGGCTTCACCCTGGACGAGATGAAGGCCGTCCTCGACGACATCGAGGCCCTGCGAGACCCCGCCACCTCGGACACCGCCCAGGTCGAGGCACGAGACCGTCTGGCCTCGGTCCAGGCAGAAGCGGCTGACCGACGCCACAAGCTGGTCCGACAGCTTGAGATGGCAGACGAGTTCATCGGCCTCCTCACCCGGGAGACCACGACCCGCCGGTAGCCCGCCCTCGGGCGGAGAGCAGTGCCAGGCCAGCCAGGACGCGGCGAGCCGACGAGCAAGCTCACCCTTGATGTCGTCGTCCAGCGCGCTCCCCGTCGTCGCCGTCAGTCGCTGATGGCCTCGGACCGCTGCCCGTCGTCCAGTTGTTGAAGGACGACACGAGCGGTGTCGCGTGCGGTTCGGCCGGCGCCGATGAGGGTGGCGGATGCTGCGCCGGTCCAGTCGCCGTACCCGACCAGGTGCAGTCGGGGCTCGTCGGTCGCCTGCGTTCCGGCTGGTCCGCCCGTGCGCGGGTGCCCGTCTGCGGTGCTGAGATGGAGCGGGCTCAGGTGTCGCAGAGCCGGTCGGAAGCCAGTGCACCAGATGATGACGTCTGAGTCGCGCCCAGTGTCGTCGGCCCACACCATGCCGGTGGCGTCGAGCCTGTTGAACATGGGCAGCGCCTCGAGGGCCCCGCGCTTGCGTGCGTCGCGGACGCTCGGCACCATCACGATGTCACCGAGCCCGCCGACGCCGGGGTGGTCGCCACCCTCGTGCTGCGCTTGGACGCGCCGAGTGGCCGTGGTGAACAGGACCCGGCCGTCGACATCGTCGGGCAGGAACCGCGGCGGCCGGGCCGTCACCCAGATCGCGTCGGTGACCGTCGAGACCTCCGCGAGGATCTGGGCGGCGGAGTTGCCGCCCCGACCACGACGACACGCTGCCCTGCGAAGTCCTCGGGCCGCCGGTACTGCGAGGCGTGCAGCTGGCGGCCCGCGAAGCTCTGCGCGCCGGGGTAGGCCGGCCAGAAAGGCTGAGTCCAGGTGCCGGTCGCCGACACGACGACCCTGGCGGTGAGGTCGCCATGGCTGGTGCGCACCAGCAACGGCTCGCACTCATGGGGGTCGAAGGTCGATCTCTCGACGGACAGCACTCGCCGCGGGCGCTCGACGGCGAGCTCGTATCGCTGCTCGTAGCGGGTGAGGTAGTCGACGACGTGGTCGCGGGGCGGGAACCCGTGGGATGCGTCGTCCCACGGCGGCATCATCCAGCCGGGCAACGAGGAGTACGTCGAGGGTGAGAACAGCCGCAGCCCGTCCCACATCTGCGGCCAGGCCCCACCCGGTTGGTCGGCGGCATCGAGGATGACGAAGTCCTCGCCAGGTACCAGTCCGGCCCGGCGCAGGTAGAAGCCGACCGCCAGCCCGGCCTGCCCGCCGCCGATGATCGCGACCGCGACCTCTCGGACGTCCCCGTCGCCGGAGCCAGCTCGGTCGGCGGGCACCCCCGTGCTCAGTTGATCTCGCTGCGGCGCTCGAGCAGCACGGTGTCGCGCCAGACACCGTCGAGCTGGGCGATGCGGGTACGCACGGCGAGGGTGCGGTACCCGGCGGAGTGGTGCAGGGCGATGCTGGCGCGGTTCTCGGGGAAGATCGAGGTCTGCAGCGTCCAGAGCCCGGCACCGTCGGCCCCCGTGACCTGGGTGTACAGGAGCGCCTTGCCGACGCCCCGGCCGCGGGCGGCGGCCGCGACGTAGACCGAGCTCTCCCCGACGCCGGCGTAGCAGTCACGCGCCGAGACCGGGGTGACGGCGGTCCATCCGACGACCTCGCCGTTCAACTCGGCGACCCAGGCCAGGTCGGGCAGCCAGCGGTCGCGTAGTTGCTGCGCGGTGGGCAGGGCCGTCTCGAAGGTGGCGTTGCGGGTCGCGAGACCCTCGTCGTAGATGGCAAGGACGGCCGACATGTCGGCGTCGGTCACCAGGCGGATGGTGACGTCGGCCGGCAGGTCCTCCGGGCAGCACGGCGGCGAGGAGAGCGTGCCCATGATGACGTCAGCGGCGTGCGGGAGGCCAGTGCAGCAGGCGGCGTTGACCGAGACCATGCTGGCGGTGCCGACCTTGTCAACGACCACGAAGCCGACCTTCTTCAGCAGCTCCACGTGGTGTGAGCAGGTGGACTGGCTGACTCCGAGTGCCGCGGCGAGGTCGCCGATGCGCATCGCGCCAGCCGGTGACGTCGAGACCGTGTGGAGGAGCCGCACCCGCGTCGGGTCCGCCAGAACAGCGAACCACTCGGCGTAGCCCTCAGCCTCGGCCTTGCCCAATCCGGGCGTCTCGCGTCGCTCACCCGCGTCCAGCAGCGGCAGCGAGGGCCCGCCCGGCAAAGACCCGGTCGGCTGCGCCGCGGCGTCCTCGGGGGCTGCCTGCGTGTCGGTGACCGATGACGACGTCATGCACCCAGACTACCTTGCTTCCATCGACCCACGTCGATACAGTCACTCACATCGAGTTCCATCGACTGTTGTCGATGAAGCGCCCAAGAGCTGAGGAGTGAGTCATGCAGCACCCCGTGGTCATCATCGGCGCCGGCCCCATCGGGCTGGCCGCCGCCGCCAACGCCGCCGAGCGCGGGATGGGCTTCGTTGTCCTCGAGGCCGGGCCCCGCGCGGCCGCCGCGGTCGGCGAGTGGTCGCACGTTCGCCTGTTCTCCTCGTGGTCCGAGCTTGTCGACCCCGCCGCACGCCGCCTGCTGGACGCGTCCGGGACCTGGACTGCCCCGGACGACGCCGCCTACCCCACCGGGGGCGAATGGCGGGACGGCTACCTGCAGCCGCTCGCCGATCTCCTGGCCGGCACCACCGGCGGGCAGGTCCGCTATGACTCGCGGGTCGTTGGTGTCGCTCGCGCTGGCCGGGACCTGCTGGTCGACTCCGGACGCGAGAGCGACCCGTTCGCCATCCACGTCGAGACGTCCCAGGGTCGTGAGCGGCTCCTGGGCAGCGCTGTCGTGGACGCCTCCGGCACCTGGACGCGCCCGAACCCGCTCGGCGCCGACGGCTATCCCGCCCTCGGCGAGACCGAGAACGCCAACCGCATCACCTA
Source organism: Nocardioides humi (assembly GCF_006494775.1). Taxonomy (NCBI): domain Bacteria; kingdom Bacillati; phylum Actinomycetota; class Actinomycetes; order Propionibacteriales; family Nocardioidaceae; genus Nocardioides; species Nocardioides humi. The sequence goes on from NZ_CP041146.1 coordinate 741,853, forward strand.
CGGCATCCCCGACTTCGCCGACCAGACCATCGCCGCACGGTACGCCGGCAAGCACGTCGCCGTCGCCGGCAAGGGCGCCTCCGCCCAGGGCGTCCTCGTCGGCCTGGCCAAGCTCGCGAAGACCGATGCCGGCACCGGCACTCAGGTGTCGTGGCTACTGCGCCGCCCGTCCGTAGGCGACGCGTTCGGAGGCGGCGACAACGACCAGCTCGAGCAGCGCGGCAAGCTCGGCCAAGACGCCAAGGCCGCCGCGACCAGCGGCATCGTCACCAACCTCACCCAGTTCCGCACCGCGTCGGTGACCGCCCAGGCGGACGGTCGCCTGAGCATCACCTCGCTCGACGGGCAGAGCGTCTCTGGCGTCGACGAGGTCATCGTCGTCACCGGGTTCCGGCCCGACTTCGGCTTCCTCTCCGAGGTCCGCCTCGACCTCGACCCCGCCCTCGGGGCCGCACGGGTGCTCGCCGACCAGATCCACCCCGACCACCACAGCTGCGGGGATGTGGCTCCGCACGGGCACCGCGAACTCACCCAGCCCGAGCAGGGTCTCTTCCTGGTCGGGATGAAGTCCTACGGCCGCGCGCCGTCGTTCCTGGCCATGACCGGCTACGAGCAGGTCCGCTCGGTCGTCGCGGCTCTCGACGGAGACCTCGTGGCCGCCGACCGGGTCGACCTCGTCCTGCCTGACACCGGGGTCTGCAACGGCGCCGGCGCGTTCGACGATCCCGACGCGCTCGCCGACCTCGGCGTAGCGAGCGGCGGCTGCTGCGGGCCAGCCGCTGTAGAGCCGCAACTGGTCACCCTCGGTGCCAGTGCCGGCCCTGCCAGCGCAGCGGGCGGCTCCTGCGGGTGACCCACACGCACACGCAGCCCGGCGGCGACACGCTCGACGCCGTCGGGCTGCGGCACGTGGGGCGGTGCTGAGCACCGTGCAGATCGTGTCCTGGGGTGTCCTGTACTACGCGTTCGCTGCTCTCCAGTCCTCCATCGCCGCCGACACCGGCTGGTCAAGCGTCGCCGTCACCGGCGCATTCTCCCTGTCCCAGATCCTGTCTGGCGGTGTCGGGATCTGGGTCGGTCGACACATCGACGCGTTCGGCCCACGCCGTGTCGTGACTGCGGCGTCGGCGGTCGCCATCCCGGGGGTCGCCAGCGTGGCGCTCGCCCCGCACCTCGCCCTGTTCTACATCGGATGGGCGCTCGTCGGGGTAGCCATGGCCGGCACGCTCTACCCGCCCGCGTTCGCCGCCCTGACCCACTGGGGCGGAACGCAGCGGGTACGTGCCCTCACCACCCTGACGCTCGTCGCCGGCCTGGCCAGCACCGTCTTCGCCCCACTCGCCGCACTCCTCGAGGACCTCGTCGGCTGGCGCGGCGCCTACCTCATCCTCCTGGCCGGCCTGGTCCTCATCACCGTGCCCTTGCACTGGTGGGGACTCGACCACCCGTGGCGCACGACCGACCCCGCCAGCCTCGAGCAACCCACGACGTCACGAGCCGCTGTCCAGGCGGCAGCACCGCCGACGGCGCAGGCTGCCGCAGCTGTTCGCAGTCGGCCGTTCGTGCTGCTCGCGGCAGCGAACGCCCTCACCGCACTGGCCGTCTTCGCGGTGATCATCAACCTCGTACCCATGCTGGTCGAGCAAGGCCTGAGCCGGAACCTCGCCGCCGTCGCCCTCGGCCTCGGCGGCGTGGGCCAAGTCGTCGGACGCCTCGGCTACGCCCGCTTCGCGGCCGTCACCTCGGTCACTGTCCGCAGCGTCGTCGTGCTCGCTGCCGTCGCGGTAGCGACCGCCGCGCTGGCCCTGGCGTCGTCGTCCGCTGGGGTCCTCATCGTGCTCGGGATGGTCCTCGGACTCGCCCGCGGCATCTACACACTCATCCAGGCCACCGCCGTCACAGACCGATGGGGCCCGACCGCCTACGGGACCGTGAACGGCATCCTCACCGCACCAGCGCTCGCGGCCGCCGCCATCGCTCCCTTCGTCGGGGCCGCACTGGCTCAGGTCCTGGGCTCCTACGCCGACGCGTTCCTGGTCCTCGCAGCCGTCGCCGGCGTCGCGGCCGTCCTGATGGTCGGCGCCACCCCTAAGGACCGCCCGGCCCTGCAGGACGTAGACGCGGAGCCGGGCGCCATCTCAGAGCTGCGCTGAGGCAGCCGTGGCACCACGGTCAGGCAGAAGCTCGTCGAGAAGCAACGAGATGTGCGCGTCGATGTCGTCTCGCACCCGCCGAACGACGTCGAGGTCGGCGCAGGCGGGGTCGGCGACGTCCCAGTCGACGTAGCGCCGCCCAGGCAGCACCGGGCACGAGTCACCGCAGCCCATGGTCACAACCACGTCCGCACCAGAGACGACCTCATCGGTCAGCGGCTTGGGGAACAGCTCGGACGTGGACACGCCCACCTCAGCGAGGACAGTGGCGACCTCGTCCTGGACGTGGTCACTAGGTCGGGTCCCGGCCGAAGCGACCTCGACCGCACCAGCTGAGCGCAGCGCGAGCAACGCTGCGGCCATCTGCGAGCGCCCGGAGTTGGCGGTGCACACGAACAGCACCAATGGGCGCAGCGCCTCGCGCCCGGGCAAGGCGCGGGAGGCTGCCCGGAGCCGTTCACGTGCGAAACGCTCAGCTAGCAATGGCAGGAACCCTTCGATGCTCGCCGGGAGCAACCGTGCGTAGCTGTCCTCCAAGATCTGCTCGACCGTCTGCGAGGAGAAGACGCCGGCGAACTCTCCGACGAGCTCAGCCTGCGCCGCGGCCAACGTGGGACCCGTATTCGTGTGCATGACAGCTCCAGTCGAGTAGAAGCACCCCACTCTGGGTGCAGGGTATGGATGAGTGTCGATGTTGATGAGTGTCAATGTGGCGCTATGTATCGACGTATGTCAACATTCACGCATGTCGAAGTCGTTGCAGAGTGACTGCGCACCCTTCACTGCCGACGGGCTGGCGTGCTGCGTCCCGTTGGCTCGCGAGCCCATCAGCGCCGAGCAGGCCGCCGGCGTGGTCGCGATGCTCAAGGCCATGGCCGATCCCGCCCGGTTGAGGCTGCTCTCGCTGGTGCTGTCCCACGAGGGCGGTGAGGCATGCGTGTGCGACCTGCTGCCGCACTTCGACCTGTCCCAGCCGACCATCAGCCACCACCTCAAGGTTTTGCACGAGGCCGGGCTGCTGAACCGCGAGAAGCGGGGCACCTGGGTCTACTACATCGCCCGACCCGAGGCCATGGCCGCGCTCGGAGCCCTGTTCGCCACCGGCAACACCGCGAACTCGAACGAGCTGGTGGGGGCTTCGGCATGAGCGACGCCGTCCGCGAGACACCGGCCGCCGGCGCCGACAGCCCAGTACTCCAGCGGCTCTCGACCCTGGACCGGTTCCTCCCAGTGTGGATCGGGGTGGCGATGGTTGCCGGGCTGCTGCTCGGCCGGCTCGTCGACGGCCTCGACGACGCCCTCGCCGCCGTGGAAATCGGCTCGGTCTCCCTGCCCATCGCCATCGGTCTGCTCGTGATGATGTACCCGGTCCTCGCCAAGGTCCGCTACAACGAGCTCGGCCACGTCACCAGCGACCGCCGCCTCCTGGCGACCTCGATCGCCCTGAACTGGGTCCTGGGCCCAGCACTGATGTTCGCCCTGGCCTGGCTGCTGCTGCCGGACCTGCCGGAGTACCGCACTGGCCTCATCATCGTCGGCCTCGCCCGGTGCATCGCGATGGTGCTGATCTGGAACGACCTCGCCTGCGGCGACCGAGAGGCCGCCGCCATCCTGGTCGCCATCAACGCGGTCTTCCAGATCCTGGCCTTCGCCGTCCTCGGATACTTCTACCTCCAGGTCCTGCCCGGCTGGCTCGGACTCGACCAGACCGACCTCGACGTCTCCATGTGGAGCATCGCCAAGTCCGTGCTCGTCTTCCTCGGGATCCCGCTCGCCGCGGGGTTCCTGACTCGCACCCTGGGCGAACGCGCCAAGGGCCGCGAGTGGTACGAGACGACCTTGCTGCCCCGCATCGGACCCTGGGCGCTCTACGGGCTGCTGTTCACCATCGTCCTGCTGTTCGCGCTCCAGGGCGACACGATCACCAACCAGCCTCTCGACGTCGTTCGCATCGCCGTACCGCTGCTGGTCTACTTCGCCCTCATGTGGGGCGGCTCCATGCTGCTGACCAGGGCGCTGGGGTTCGACTACCCACGCGCGACCGCCGTCTCCTTCACCGCCGCCGGCAACAACTTCGAGCTCGCCATCGCCGTGGCCATCGGCGTCTTCGGCGTCGCCTCGGGCCAAGCACTCGCCGGCGTCGTCGGCCCGCTCATCGAGGTCCCCGTCCTCGTCGGCCTCGTCTACGTCAGCCTCTGGGCCCGCAAGTTCTTCCCCGACCGCGCCACCACCCAGCCCGACACCCGCCCCTCCTCGACCGATCCCTCAGGAGCGCCCCGATGACCGATACCGACCTCGCCACCAGCCCCAAAGCCGGGACCGGCGAGCCCGACGTTCCACAGGTCGTGTTCGCCTGCATCCGCAACGGCGGCCGCTCCGTCATCAGCCGAGTCCTCACCGAGCACTACGCGGGTGGCCACGTCCGCGCACTCTCCGCCGGCACCCAGCCCGGCGAGCACATCCACGCCGAAGTCGCCGAGGTCCTCGAGAAGCTCGGCCTCGACACCTCCGGCGAGCAACCCAAGCTCCTCACCCACGACACCATCGCCACCAGCACCATGGCCATCACCCTCGGCTGCGGCGAAGAGTGCCCCTACGTCCCCGGGGTGAAGTACATCGACTGGCCCGTCGCCGACCCCGGCGGCCAGGACGAAGCCACCGTGCGGGCCATCATCGCCGACATCGACGGACGGGTCCGCGACCTCCTGATCGAGCTTGTCCCCGACATCACCCTCCCGGCGTCGGTCCTCCAACAGGGCTGACAAGGACGAGGAGCGCAACCGTGGCCGACAACCCGAGCGTCCTGTTCGTCTGCGTGAAGAACGGAGGGAAGTCGCAGATGGCCGCCGGTCTCATGCGGCAGCTGGCCGGCGACCGCGTCCACGTCAATTCTGCCGGCACCCACCCGGGCGCGAACCTCAACGAGCTATCGGTGACGACCCTGCGCGAGATCGACGTCGATATCACCGGGCAGAAGCCGAAGCCCGTCACGTCCGACTTGGTCGGCGCAGCAGACCTCGTCGTCATTCTGGGCCCCGAGGCGCGGCTCGAACCCGTCGACGGCACCCGCTTCGAGGTCTGGGAGACCGACGAGCCCTCGGAACGAGGCATCGACGGTGCGGACCGCATGCGGCTGGTTCGCGACGACATCGCGGCACGAGTCCACCAGCTCGCGCAGGAACTGGGACCGGTCAAGATCCATGGGTCACCGGCCACTTCCATCGTGATACCCACGAAGTAGTCCCCCTCCGCAGTCGCGATTCGGACCTGATCGCACTCACCTGCTGCGTAGGGGGCCCTGCCGAACGAGACGTCATTGCTGAGTGCGGCGACGAAGTCGCGATCGTGCATCTCACTTGGCCCCGGAAGCGGGAGACGCCGCTGAGCCACGGGTAACGTTCATCGCATGGGTCGAAGAGTTCTAGTCCTACGTTGAGTCCGAGTACGACCAGGAGCCCTGACGCACTCAACTCGGCATGAGCGTGCACATCGGATCAGGCTCCTGCTGGCGCGTCGCCGCTCCCCCGCCCGCTCGCGAGGGCGCATGCCGCACCTACGTGGAGCCGAGCATCGTCTGGTGCCCCAACCGCACTCTTGAAACCTCCGCAGACTGGGCTGGGGCGGCGGTCGGATGCCGACGTGTCAGCGACGGGAAGTGTGACGGCGGTTGTGGTGGGTCAGCGGCCGTAGTGGTAGCGGCAGGCGGCGATGCGGACTTCAGTGCTGGTGACCTTGTAGACCAGCCGGTGTTCGTCGGTGATCCGCCGTGACCAGTAGCCGGCGAAGTCGTGCTTGAGCGGCTCGGGCTTGCCGATGCCTTCGTTGCCGTTGCGCACGACGTCTTGGATGAGCAGGTTGATGCGCTTCAGGACCTTGCGGTCCTGGGTCTGCCACCACAGGTAGTCCTCCCAGGCATTGGCGTCCCAGACCAGCCGCATCCTCAGTCGGCGTCGAGGAGGTCGTGGCTCTCCCCTGCGTTGGCCTCCAGACGCTCCATGGCATCGAGCAGGCGACGAGCGTTGGCGGGTGAGCGCATCAGGTAGGCGGTTTCGCGCAGGGACTCGAAGTCCTCCAACGACACGATCACCACCGAGGGGTGACCGGCTCGGGTGATCACGACTTCCTCTCGGTCGTTCACCACGTCATCGAGCACCTGGGCATAACGGGCCCGGGACTCGGTGTAGCTCAGCGTCTTCACCATCCCACCTCCTCAGTACAGAAAACTGTACAGGCCAGGTCAAGAGTGCAGTGACAAGCCCCACGCGGCCACCAGCGTGCAGGACACGGCCCATTGGAGCCTCGTAGCGCCTACGGCGCAAGAACCACGCGGCCCCAAGGCCCCGATTGCGTGCGGATGCAGCGGGGTTTCTGGGACCCAATCCGCGGCATAAGCGCAATGGGTTCAAAATGCTGAGTGGCCCCTGACTCGCGTTTCCGCAGGTCAGGGGCCACTTTCTTGTAGCGGGGGCAGGATTTGAACCTGCGACCTCTGGACATCCAGCGCGAGCGGACGCCAGTTGGCCAGCGTTTGCTGGCCTATGAGCATTCGTGCGCTGACCTGCGCGAACGCTGATGAGGACAGTCGTGTCGGGCTGGTACTTCTTGTTCGGATGTGACCTCGAAGGGCCATTCTTGCTGTGGTTTCCGGGGCCTAAACGCGGCACGGTTCGAATCTCAGTTCCTTTGCGTGCCGCCCTCGGCCTCTTCTTCGAACTCGACGGCGGCCTCGTCGAAACCCAGCTGCGGCGAGGCCTTCTACGCCGGTACGCTTGCGAGAGATGGGTTCGCTGGTGATCGCCCTACTGATGGAAGACGAAGTTGCGGTTAGCGAAGGCGAGCGGCCCACGCGGCGCCGTCCGGCGCCAGATGCCGGGCGGCGCCCGGTTCGCGACCTCGCCCAGGTTCATCATGAGCGAGTCACTGCCTCCTGGAGCGGAGCGTCGGCGAGACGTCTGGTCCTTCAGTGACCGGCGCGGCGGTCAGGCAAGAGCGAGGAACAGCTTCTCCATCTTCTTGACGTCAACACCGTCGAGCCCTTCGTCGCTTTCGACCAAGCACTGCTGCAGTCCGGTGGCCACGATGGCGTAACCGGCGCGGGCGAGGGCCTTGTTGACGGCGGCGAGCTGGGTGAGTACGGACTCGCAGTCCGAGCCCTCCTCCATCATCCGGATGACGCTGGCGAGGTGGCCGTTGGCGCGCTTCATGCGGGTGATGATCGCTTTGATCTCGGTGGGTTCGAGGTCCATCAGTTGCTCTCCAATGCGGCCAGGGCCGCGGTCAGCCGCTGTCGTGCGTCGGTCGCGACTGTGCGCAGTGTGTCGCCGGCCTGGCCCTGGCCGGCGAGGGACATCATGGCGTCGGGATCGAAGGCCTCGACGACGGTGGTGGTGTCGTCCACGGCTCGGACGACGACGTTGCAAGGCAGCAGCGCGGCGATCGACGGGTCGGCCTCGAGCGCCTGGTGGGCCAGCTGCGGCCGGCAAGCGCCCAAGATGACCTGCGGAGTGACGTCGACGTCGAGCTTCGCCTTCAGCGTCGCCTTGAGGTCGATCTCAGTGAGGATGCCGAATCCGGCGGCCGAGAGCTCGGCACGCACCGCCTCGACGGTTTCGTCATAGGGGCGGCGCACCGTGGCTTCGAGCGTGTACTTCGTCATGGGTCATTTCCTCCCGGGTACCGATCACGAGGCCCGTGGCTGGCCTGCACTCACAACCATACAACCCCCTGGGGGATGTGTTACTGTTCGGGGACATAACCCCCGGGGGTTGTGTTGTGAGGTTCGACGAGCCAGCAAAGGAGTCCTTCCATGCGCGAGACCACTGTCGATCAGCTCGCTGCGGCGCTCGATCAGGGCGCAGCCGTGGTTGACGTCCGTGAGCCCGCGGAGTTCCGCGAGGGCCACGTGCCGGGTGCGACCAACATCCCGATGGGTCAGCTGACCGCCCGACTGGGAGAGATTGACCGGGACCGTCCGGTGCACGTGGTGTGCGCCTCGGGCAATCGCAGCAGCGCGATGGTCGACGTCCTGACCGCGAACGACTTCGACGCGATCAACGTCGCCGGTGGCACCAGCGCTTGGATCCGCTCCGGGCGACCGATCGAGAAGTGAGGCGAATATGACTGACGAGACCACCACCGAGACACCCGCACCGGCCTCGGTGACCGAGGAGGCCCAGCAGCGGCCGGCCGAAGGACTGACCGTCCGCACCCTCGAGACCTCATCGCTCGGGGACCGCACCTACGTGGTCCACGACGGCGAGGCCGCCCTGGTGATTGACCCTCAGCGCGACATCGACCGGGTGCTGGAGGTGCTCGAGGCCGACGGCGTCCGACTGACCCACGTCTTCGAGACCCACATCCACAACGACTACGTCACCGGTGGCCTGGCGCTCGCGCAGGCAACCGGAGCGGCATACCTGGTCAACGGCGAGGACGAGGTGTCCTTCGACCGCACCCCGATCGCCGACGGCGAGGTCGTCGAGGTGGGCGACCGTATGCGCGTCCGTGCGATCGCCACCCCCGGTCACACCTTCACCCACCTGTCCTACGCGCTCTCTGTCGACGGGCCTGACGGCGAGGAGCCGTACGCCGTGTTCACCGGCGGCTCGCTGCTCTACGGCGCCACCGGTCGACCCGACCTGCTCGGCGAGGAGCACACCGATGCCCTGGTGCGTCACCAGCACGCATCGGCGCACAAGCTCGCCGAGCAACTGCCCGACGAGGCCGAGGTCTACCCGACCCACGGGTTCGGGTCGTTCTGCTCGGCCACCCAGTCCGACGTCACCGCCTCCACGATCGGCGACGAGAAACGCTCGAACCCGGTCCTGACCCAGGACGAGGAGACCTACGTCCGCGAGTTGCTGGACGGCCTCGGTGCCTGGCCGGCGTACTACGTGCACATGGGACCCGCCAACGCCGCCGGTCCCTCCGCGCCCGACCTCTCCCCGGTGCAGGAGGCCGACGCGACCGAGCTGCGGCGCCGGATCGACGCGGGTGAGTGGGTGGTGGACCTGCGCAACCGCAAGGCCTTCGCCGCCGGGCACGCCCCCGGAACCTTCAACTTCGGACTCGACGGTGCCTTCTCGACCTACCTGGGCTGGCTGATCGAGTGGGGCACCCCCGTGACTCTGCTCGGCGAGACCGCCGAGGACGTGGCCACCGCCCAGCGTGAGCTGGTCCGGATCGGCATCGACCGGCCCGCATCCCAGGCCACCGGCGGTCCGCAGGACTGGACCGACGGTGAGCTCGGAAGCTTTCCCACCGCCACCTTCGCCGACCTGGCGCAGGTGCGCCATCACCGCGACGTCGTCGTGCTCGACGTGCGCCGCGCTGACGAGTACGAGGGCGCAGCGATCGCCGGGGCGGTCAACATCCCGATCCACGAGCTGCCCCGCCGCGTCGGCGAGGTGCCGACCGGTGAGGTGTGGGTGCACTGCGCCAGCGGCTACCGCGCCTCGGTCGCCGCCTCGTTCGTCGCCGCCGCCGGCCGCACCCCGGTCGCGGTCGACGACTCCTTCGAGAACGCCGAGAAGGTCGGCCTACACCTGGTGAGCCCCGAAGGCGACTCCTCTGACACCACCCACGGCGCCGACGGGCCCGACGCCTGATATGACACTGCTCCTCGCCGTCGCCGCCGGCGCGCTCATCGGCCTGTCCCTTGGAGCACTCGGCGGCGGCGGCTCGATCCTGGCCGTGCCGGTGCTGGTGTACCTGCTCGATCAGTCCGCCTCCCAGGCGACGACCGGGTCGCTGGTGGTCGTCGGCGTCACCTCCCTGATCGGGGCGATCGCCGCACACCGCGCCGGCAACGTGCTGCTCGGCCACGGCCTGGTCTTCGGCCTGGTCGCGATCGGCGGGGCGGTGGCGGGAGCGGAGGCGTCCATCCGGGTCCCCGAGGACATCCTGTTGGCCGCCTTCGCCGCCTTGATGCTGCTGGTCGGCGGGATGCTGGCCTGGCGCCAGCTACGCCACCGTCGCGTAGACGACCCTCGGCACGTCGCGCGGCCCACCCTGGACGACCCGATCATCACGTTCAGCCCGACCTTCGCCTGCCAGTGCCCCCGGGCCCTCAAGGTGCTGCTGACCGCGACCGTCGTCGGGGCACTGACCGGCTTCCTGGGCGTGGGCGGCGGCTTCCTCGTCGTTCCCGCCCTCCTGCTCGCCCTCGCGCTGCCGATGGAGTACGCCGCAGGTACCTCACTGGTTGTCATCACCATCACCAGCGCCGCAGCGCTCGCTGTCCGAGCTGGCTCCGGCGCCGCACCGGACTGGACGTCCGTCGCCGCGCTCACCGCAACGTCAGCGGCAGCAGCCGTCGCAGGGGCACGCCTCGCCGACCGTGTCGGCACCAACCGCCTCCAGGCCGCCTTCGCCGTCCTGGTCCTCGGCGTCGCCGTCTACACGGCAGCCCGCGCGGTCCCCGCCCTTCTCTGATCACACCCACCGCTCAACCCTCATCGAACGGAACATCCATGAGCACCACCACCGCCCCGTCGAAGGGCGCCTCCCCCGACTTCACCCCCGGCTTCCGCCCCGGCCCCCTCGGCCGCCTCGGCCTCTGGGTGACCAACCACGCCAAGCTCGTCACCGGCGTCTGGCTGCTGCTCATCGTCGGCCTGGGCGCCTTCGCCCCCCAGGTCGAGCACAACCTGTCCGGCGCCGGCTGGCAGGCCGACGGATCCGAGTCCGTCGCCGCACGCGAGCTCGCCCAGAAGAGCTTCGGCGGCAACGCCTCCTCGGCCATCCAGGTCGTCGTGCACTCCACCGACGGACCCGTCACCGAGGGCCCCGGCGCCGAGGTCCTCGCCCAGGTCACCCGGATGCTCGAAGCCGAACCACGCATCGCTGAGGTGATCGCGCCGATGCCCGGCGCGACCATCAGCCAGGACGGCAGCACCGCGATCATCCTCGCGGGCGCGGGTGCCGACACCAACGAGATGGTCCGGGTCGCCACCGACCTCAAGGGCGACCTCCAGGACCTTTCCGTCGAGGGCATCCAGGTCAACCCGACCGGCTCCTCGCTGCTCTGGTCAGACTTCAACGAGGCCAACCTCGAAGCCATGCTGAAGTCCGAGATGCTCTCCTGGCCCGTCACCATGGCGATCCTGGTGCTCGCCTTCGGCGCCCTGGTCGCCGCAGGCCTCCCCCTGATCCTGACCCTCGCCGGCCTCGTCGCCTCCGCCGGCTCCCTGGTCCTCATCAATGAGCTCGTCCCGGTCTCCATCTGGGCCATGAACTTCGCGATGATGTTCGCCCTCGCGCTCGGCATCGACTACGCGCTCTTCCTCGTCGTCCGCTACCGCGCATCCCGCATGGGCTCGGGCAACTCCGCCAAGCAGGCCATCGCCGAGACCATGGACACCGCCGGCAAGGCCGTCCTGCTCTCCGGCGCCACCGTCCTGATCTCGCTGTCGGCCGTGATGCTCGTGCCCTCGCCCTCGTTCCGCTCGATGGCCGGCGGGATCATGCTCTCGGTCGTCTTCGTCCTGGCCGCCACACTCACCCTGCTGCCGCTGGTGCTGTTCAAGCTCGACCACAAAATCAACAAGCTGTCCCTGCCCTGGGTCAAGACCGGGGAGCACCGCTCCCCGAAGTTCGCCGCGTGGGGCGAGCGACTCTGGAAGCGCCCCGTCGTCTGGGGCCTGGGCGCGCTCATCGTGCTGCTCGCGCTCGCCGCACCGGTCATCGGCCTCAAGACCGCCATGCCCTCCATCAAGGTCCTGCCCGAGGACGCCAGCGCCCGGATCGGCTACGACCTAGTGCAGGAGTCCTTCGGCGAGGGTGCACCCGGCACGCTGCAGATCGTGATGAAGGCCTCCGACGCCGAGGCCGCGAGCACCGTGCTTTCCTCCGACTCCGGCATCGCCGGAGCGATGCCGGCCATGCCGGCAGCCGACGACAGCGGGCTGGTCCTCATCCAGGCCGTGCCGACCGTCGACCCATCCGACCCCGCCCTCGGCGACACCGTCGACCGGCTGCGCGCCGACCTGCCGCCGAGCGCCCTAGTCGGAGGCGCGGCGGTGGAGAACCTCGACCTCAAGGCCCAGCTCGACGAATCCACGCCGCTCGTGATCGGGGTCGTGCTCGTGCTCGGGTTCCTGCTGTTGCTGGTGGCGCTCCAGGCGCCGCTGATCTCGTTGCTCGGCACGCTGGCCAGCCTGCTGTCGACGGCTGCGGCGTTTGGCGTGGCCCGCCTGATCTTCCAGGAAGGCATCGGCGCTGACTTCTTCGGCTTCGAGAGTCAGGGCTTCCTCGACGCGTGGGCTCCGGTGTTCTTCTTCGCCATGATCTTCGCGATCGCCATGGACTACACGGTCTTCCTACTCGCGTCGGCCAAGGAGCACTACGAGCACTCGGGCGACCCGAAGGACGCGATGGTCGGCTCGCTGGCCCACTCCGGACGGGTCATTTTCGCCGCCGGCGCGGTCATGGTCGCGGTGTTCTTCACCTTCGCGCTGTCCGGTCCGCTGCCCCCAAGGAGATGGGCATCGTGCTGGGCGTCGCTGTGCTGCTCGACGCGTTCCTCGTGCGGCTCGTGCTGTTGCCGGTCATGCTGCGTCTCACCGGCAAGGCGGCCTGGTGGTCGCCGGCCTGGCTGCGCCGCGTGTTGCCGACCATCACGTTCTCGCACGGCTGAGCGCCCCTCGACCGCCACGGCGTGCCCCCTGCGCCGCGGCACGTGGTCCGGGCGCGCGACCCCCACGGGTGTCCGGACCACACCTCCCCTCCCAGCCTCACCTCTCCCGCACCATCACCTCGAACCAAAGGAGCTCCACCATGTGCCGAGCAGTCACTTGTAAGAAGTGTGGCAAGACCACCTGGGCCGGCTGCGGCCAGCACGTCGACCAGGTCCTCGCCCGCGTCCCGCGCGCCGACCGGTGCGCCGGCCACCCCGCGAGGCCGGAACCGGGTTCTTCAGCCGCTTCTTCGGAGGGAAGGCATGAACCTCGACCGCGCCGTTCTCCTCCTCGCCGGCACCCTGACCGTTCTCAGCGCCTTGCTGGTGGCCCTCGTATCACCGTGGTGGTGGCTGCTGACCGCCTTCGTCGGGCTCAATCTGCTCCAGTCGAGCATCACTGGCTTCTGTCCCGCGGCCGTCATCTTCCGCCGCCTCGGCGTCAGCAACGGGTGCGCCTTCCGATGAGCGACGAGCGCGCTGATCACTGGGATGCCGTTTTCGCCTCGCGCGACCTCGACTCGGTGTCATGGTTCGAGGAGATGCCCACCCACTCTGCGGAGCTGCTGCGCGCGCAGCCCGGCTCGGTGATCGATATCGGGGCTGGCGCGTCCCGGCTTCCCGGCGCGCTCCTCGCCGACGGCCGCGACGACATCACCCTGCTCGACATCTCTCAGGAGGCGCTCGCAGTGACTCGCGAGCGTCTCGGGCCCGGGGAAGACCGGGTCGCCTACATCGTCAGCGACGTCCTCTGCTGGGAACCCTCCCGCACCTACGACGTGTGGCACGACCGCGCCGTGTTCCACTTCCTCACAGCTCCGGCCGACCAGGCGGCGTACGTCGATCGGGCCGCCCTAGCCCTGTCCGCTGGTGGCCTCCTTGTCCTGGCCACCTTCGGCCCCGACGGGCCCACGTCCTGCTCGGGCCTGCCGACGGCCCGCTTCTCCTCCGACGACATCGCCGCTCTGTTCGCGCCCGCTTTCGACCTCACTCATGCGGAAACGCGGACTCACCTCACTCCAGGCGGCGCCGGGCAGCAGTTCACCTGGGTCACAGCGCGGCGCGCCGATTGTTCCCACGGACCCCCGTGACCGGTCATGGAGGAATGGGACCCCGAACGAGCCGTGCCCGAGTTCATGACAATGCCCAGTTGTTCGTCGCCTGAGCGAGATCGAGGCACTTCACCTTCGGTGGGATCTTCGACTCTCGCACGAGCGGCCATCGTCGGTGGGTTCTGCCCCAGTGGCAGGGTCTGCTGCACAAACTGGTGACTTGGGCTAAGCCGCCTGCCGGGCCAGGAGGTCCTCATCCAGATCGTCGCGTCGACGGCTCGTGCGCGGCTGGCCTACTGCGAACCGGCGCTGCGTAGGATTGAACAATGCGGGATGTCCGAACTGCGATCCCGGCATCGGGCGCGCGCCTTGCGCTCGTCGCCGTGGCCGTGGCCCTGTTCGGCCTGATGTCGATGCACGGCTGGGGCTCCCACACCGGCGCACACTTCGTGGCGACCCCGGGTCCGAGCGACATGACGGCCGCCACTCACGATCGATCCCACGGCCACACCCCCGTCACCGGCGACGACACTCTCGCCACGGGGGCGTCGAGCCAGCTGACCTCCGGCCACCCGACCCCAGCCCCGGACGGCGACGGAGGCGGCGGGCTGCTCGAGCTCTGCCTGGCGATTCTCGCCGGGATCCTTCTCGGCGTCGCACTGCTGCTGGGCCGACGCCGCATCCGCCTTGCTCGGGGCACGCTGCAGGGATGGTCACTTCCGGTGTTCATCGGGCGGGACCGTGACCCGCCCGACCTGCGCAGACTCTGCGTGATCCGCTGCTGACAGGCACTCGCCACGGGACACCCCACCGGGTGACTCGGACGTTCGCATGCCCAGACACCGATCACACAGATGGAGAACACCCATGCGCAAGACCCTCACCGCCGCCATCGTCGCGGCCAGTTTGCTCACCCTCGCGGCGTGCGGCAACGAAGACGGCAGCGACTCCGCAGCCGGGCACAACGACGCCGACGTCGCGTTCGCGCAGCAGATGATCCCCCACCACCAGCAGGCCGTCGAGATGGCCCAGCTCGCCGAGACCCGTGCCGAGAGCCCCGAGGTCAAGGACCTGGCCGCCGACATCGAGGCGGCGCAGGACCCCGAGATCGAGACCATGACCGGGTGGCTGGACTCCTGGGGCGAAGAGGTGCCCGGAGATGGCGGACACGGCGGACACGACATGTCGTCGGATGACATGGCCGGGATGATGTCCGAGGAGGAGATGGCTGACCTCGAGGGCTCCTCGGGATCCGGATTCGACCAGATGTTCCTCACCATGATGATCGAGCACCACGAGGGCGCGATCGAGATGGCGCAGACCGAGCAGACCGAGGGTGAGTTCCCCGACGCCCTCGCGCTGGCCGGGGAGATCGAGAGCGCCCAGACCGAGGAGATCCAGACGATGCAGGAGCTGCTGAAGCCCTGACGTCGTCTCGGTGTCGGGCAGGCACGCCCGCCTGCCCGACACCCCTCACATCGGAGTTCTCGCCATGAACCGAACCAGCCTCGTCACCGCGACCCTTGCGCTCACTACGACCCTTCTCGGAGTCGGGTGCAGCAAGGGAACCCCGTCCGCAAGCCCCTCCGCCGACGACACCGAGGTCGGCCACATCCACGGGCTCGGCATCGATCCTGCCGACGACACCCTCTACGTCGCCACCCACTTCGGGCTGTTCCACGTCAAGGACGACCAAGAGCCCAGCCGGGTCGCGGACCGATTTCAGGACACCATGGCCTTCACCGTGGTCGGACCGGGCAACTTCCTGGGCAGCGGCCACCCGGACCTCCGCGAGGACCTGCCCAGCCACCTCGGCCTCATCGAGTCCACCGATGCCGGCCAGACCTGGAAGCCGGTCGCCCTCCAGGGCGAGGCGGACTTCCACATCCTCGAGCCGGCCGGCGACGTGCTCTACGCCTACGACGCCACCTCCGGTCGCCTGCTGCGCACCGAGGACCGAGGAACCTTCGAGGCGGTGCTGACCGCCCCACTGCTCAGCGTCGCAGCCACCGAGACCCAGGACCAGCTGATCGCGACCACCGACCAAGCACAGCTCATCACCATCAACCCTGAGACCGGCGAGACGCGCAAGCTCGGCGGGCCGACCACCACCTACCTCGACACCGCACCCGACGGCACCTTGGCCGGAATCGCCCCGGACGGCACCGTCCGCATCAGCACCGATGACGGACAAAGTTGGACGGAGGCCGGCTCGATCGATGGGCAGCCGGCCGCCTTCACGATCAGCGAGCAGGGTTGGTACGCCGCCACCGAGACCACCGTGTTCCGGTCCACCGATGCCGGCGCGACCTGGGCGCGAGTGCTCTGACCCGGGGCTACAACGATGAGCAAACACAGAGAACCGCCGCGCTACAGCGGCGCCCATCGCGCACCCAGGCGACGGGCCCCGGCCTGGCTCGCCGGGCTGGCGGTCCTCCTGACCGCCTCCGCGGTCGCGGTGCCCGCCCTGCTCCTCGCGCAGGACCTCCCGAACCTCGACGACGCTGATCGAAATGCCGCCGTCTCACCGCCATCCACCGCCGCGGCTCCTTCCCCGCCACGGGCGAGCGGGCAGCCGAACGGCGAGGTAGCGGTCGGCCGACACCGAAGCCCAGCACCCGCCAGGCGCACTCCCCCCACCCCACGAGTTCCAGAACAGGGACCCGGCATCTTCCGGGTCGCGGCTGCGACAGCCACCTCCACCGAGGAGGCCACCACCTACCGGGTCGAGGTCGAGGACGGGCTACCCTTCCCGGCTTCGCAGGTCGCCCAGTTCATCGAAGAGACGTTGACCGACCGGCGCGGCTGGGCCGCCCGCCATCGACTCGTCCGCGTCGACGACCACGCCGACCTACGCATCGTCCTGGCAACCCCCGAGACGGTGGACGAGCTGTGCGCTCCACTCGACACCGGCGGCCGGCTGTCTTGCCGCAACGGCGACAACGTGGTGATCAACGCCTGGAGGTGGCAGTTCGGCGCGGAGAGCTACCCAGGCGACCTGGCAGGGTATCGGCGCTACGTCGTCAACCACGAGACCGGCCACGCGCTCGGCTATGCCCACGTCGGCTGCCCCGGGTCCGGAGAGTTGGCGCCGGTCATGCTGCAACAGACCAAGGGCCTGGAGGGCTGCGAGCCGAACCCGTGGCCCGCCCGGGTGGACCTCGTGGTCCACTGACCGACGCGCCCCTGTGCGTCAGGCTGAGGTGAGACACCACTTCTGAGTTCCTTCCCTCTGCACGGGACGGAGAAGCGAGACACCTGATGACCATGACGTTGGCCGATACCTCTGCGTTCGATGATGGGGCGGTGACCCCGAGAGCTGATCGTCCGAAGCGACGCGCGTTCACTGCGGAGTACAAGGCCCAGATCGTGGCCGAGTACGACGCCGCCGAGTCCGGCGAGCGGGGCGCGATCCTGCGCAGGGAGGGCCTGTACTCCTCCCACATCACCGAGTGGCGCAAGGCCGCCCAGGCCGGCGCCGTCACCGCTCTGGGACCGAAGACGAAGGACCGACGGGACCGGGAGATCGAGCAGCTCAAGGCTCGTGCGGAGAAGGCCGAGGCCGAGCTCGCCCGGACCAGGGCGGCGTTGGACATCGTGGGAAAGGCACACGCGCTCTTGGAGACGCTCTCCGAGAGCACGGGCACGCCGAAGCCGCCGCAGCGGTGATCGTCCCGGCGGTCGACGAGCTCGCTGTCCACACGAGCGTGAAGCAGGCGTGCGACCTGCTGGGCCGTGCACGTGGCAGTCACTACCGCGCCAAGCAGCCCCGGGTGCACGGCCCGGCACCGAAGCGGCCCACGCCACCCAACGCCCTGTCCATCGAGGAGCGGGCTGAGGTGCTGGCCGCGTTGACCAGCGAACGGTTCTGCGACAAGTCGGTGGCGCAGACGTGGGCCACGCTGCTCGACGAGGGCACCTATTGGTGCTCGATGTCCACGATGCACCGGCTGTTGCGTTCCTGCCGTGCGGCCGGCGACCGGCGCCGCCAGGCCACCCACCCTGCACGGAAGAAGCCCGAGCTGCTGGCCACCAAGCCCGGGCAGATCTGGTCCTGGGACATCACCAAGTTGCGTGGTCCCGGCCGCGGGGTTTGGTTCCAGCTCTACGTCGTGTTCGACATCTTCTCCCGCTATGTCGTGGCGTGGACCGTCCAGGCGGTCGAGGACTCCGAGATCGCCAAGACCATGCTCGAGGAAGCGATGGGCGTCCACGGCATCCCCGAGGCAGTCCATGCCGATCGGGGCACCTCGATGACCTCGAAGCCCGTGGCCCAGTTGCTTCTCGACCTCGGCGTCGACCGGTCCCACTCCCGGCCGCGGGTGTCGAATGACAACCCGTTCAGCGAGTCGGCGTTCAAGACGCTGAAGTACGCGCCGGTGTTCCCCGAGAGCTTCGGGTCGCTGGCAGATGCCAGGGCGTTCTGCGAGGCGTTCTTCACTTACTACAACCACGAGCACCGCCACTCCGGGATCGGCCTGCACACCCCGGCTTCGGTCCACCACGGCACCGCGACCGAGATCCGCGCCCAACGACAGCAGACCCTCGACGCCGCTCATGCCGCTCACCCCGAACGGTTCGGCAACCGCCGACCCATCGCGCCCAAACTGCCCGAGGCGGCCTGGATCAACCAGCCATCACCGGAGGCCCTCATACAAACCGCGTAACGAGACGTGTCTCAGACTGCTTGACATCTTCCGCTTCGCGAGTTCCCGCCGGTGACGTCAGCGCGTCGCGGTCAGCTGGAGGTGAGGAGGTCTGCACGCTGGATCTGGCGGATCTCGAGCAGGACAAGCATGGCGATCGCCAGTATGAGAAGCGCACGACGCTGCTTAGGGCTGAGGCTCCACTGCACATTGAGCCAGCGGCGGGTGGTCCATCCGAACGATGTGCGCATCACGGTAGCCGCGGCTCCCAGTACCGCGACGATTCCCAATGGGTTGTAGTTCCAAGCTTCAGCCAGGTTGCCCTGAGCGGTCAAGCGCGCCGACCGGGTGCCGCCGCAGAGCGGACAGATGAGACCCAGGTCGTGCAATGGCCCGCTCAGGCTGAACGGAGGCAGTCCGAACACAGCCATTGCCGCAGCCATCACTACACCGACGAGAGCGAGGATCGTGGCGATGAGCGTGTACTGACGGTGGCCGTCTCGTCGGTCGAGCGTCAGGCGAATGGGCCGCGCCCTCGCCATGCTCTCTGCGACGACCCCGTTTGCAGGACCATCGTTCGATGGATTCATGATTCTACTATGCCACCTAGGAGAACGCCGCGGGCGCTAGGTTCGGGCACCGAGCCAGCAACATTTCTCGCGCTTGCAGGAGACCAGCATGACCGAGATTGGGACCTTCATGTTCGCAGACTTGGCCGGTTACACGGCGCTCACTGAGGCGCACGGGGACGAGCGAGCTGCTGACCTGGCGCAGATGTTCTGTGAGCGCGTGTGTTCCCTCGAGCTGGATCACGGCGGCCGTGACGTGAAGACTCTCGGCGACGCTGTCATGTCCTGGGTTCCCGATCCGCGGGAGGCGATCGCACTTGGAGTACGCATCGTCGACGTGATCGGCCGCAGCCACGGCTTTCCGGCAGTCCGGGTCGGCATGCATTACGGGTCAGCCGTGCGGCGAGGAGATGACTGGTTCGGGGCGACAGTCAACCTTGCCGCGAGAGTTGCAGATCTCGCCACGGCCGGGCAGGTGCTGCTCACCGACGCGACCCGAAGGCGAGCAGGCAGGCTCACGGAGATCGAGGTCCGCGACAACGGCGACCACCGGTTCAAGAACGTCGCGCAAGCAGTTCGGATCTGGTCCGCGCGTAGTGGCAGACACGGGCCGCCCCTGCCGGTCGATCCCGTCTGTCGCATGGTGATCGACCCCGCACGGGCTGCCGCCCAGACGACACGCGAGGGCGAGCGCTATTGGTTCTGCTCCGAGCATTGCCTTGAGGCATTCGACAGTTGATCACACGCGTCCTGGGACGTTGCACTGCCTCGGCCGCCGCTGGGCCCTCAGTTCGCAGGAGCCCCACCCGAGGTCATGCACCGGTGTGACCACCATTGGTCGCGGCCACCTGAATCGGATAACCCCCGCTCGGCAGTGCCGGGAGTCGACGGAAATCGACCGGAGCGGACGGGGCGAGTGCCGTGTAGGTCATGTGCCTGACCATCTGATCGAGTGCGACCATCATGAGCCGGGTCGCGATCGGTTCACCGGGACACCGATGGTGCAGGGCTGCGTCCCCGCCCCTTGAGGGACGAATGCGAACCGGTCCGGTGCTGCGCCGAGGAACCGTTCGGGGTTGAAGCGCTCCGGGTCGCGCCATGCTGTGCTGTCGTGATTGGTACCGTAGAGATCGAGCAGGACGCGGCGGCCCCGGGTGAACCGGTGGCCCCGCCACTCGAAGTCGTCGCGGACGATCGCGGCCACCGCCGGGAAGAACGGGTAGTGGCGACGCACCTCCTCGACGAACGCCAGGTCCTCTCCCCCGTCGCCGTGGGCGAGGCGTTCTCGCCAAGCCGGCTCAGCGTCCAGTGCATGTGCGACGAAGGTGATGTACACCGCCGTGGCGACAGTGGGCCGCAGCACGTTGAGCAGTTCCACCGCCGCGACACGGGAACTCATCTGATCGCCACCTGGCTCACGGTGGTGGGCGACGACGTACGCCGCGGAGGCGTGCGGAGGATCCAGCTCGTCAGCGCGGATCTGCTCGATGATGCCCACCGCCCACTGATCCGCGGCCTTGCGGGCTACCCGTGACTTGAGGTGACCGATGCCGAGGTGACCGGCTTCGTCGAAGAGGGCGCTGAGCTGCCGGGTGCGGCTCTCAACGTCGGCGTCTGGTAGCGGCATCCCAGCCCATTCACAAACGGCCCGGGTCAGGAGAACCTGGAGTCGGGGGTAGAGCTGGATCTGACCGGCGGCGGCCCATTCAGGAATGGCGCGCCTCCACTCACAGGTCACGAGATCGGCAAGCGCCGCGACCCGCTCGGGTCCAGCGATCTCGAGGAACATCGCCTTGCGCTGCCGATGCCCGGTGCCGTCGAGACCCTGAACGCCTCCCTGACCGAACAGCGTCTTCTGTAGTGGCGGTGGGGCGGCGCCGGCCCTCTGGAACCGCTTCGGGTCGTAGAAGACGGCAGCCGCTTCGGCTCCCGTCATGCAAGTGGTGGGCCGCATGAGGAGCCGAGTCTCGAAGGTCTGACTTCCTCGTTCGGCGGCACGACGGGAGATGTAACGATAGGGGTCCCGGAGGAGGGCCATAGTGCTGTCGACGGTCTTGAGGGCGGGGAAGGTCATGGTGTGGTCCCTTCTGTGGCCGGCTGCCCAGCTTTCTGATCATCGGTTCAGACGTCCCTGTCGTCGGAGGTCGTCGCGCCGAGGGTGCGGTGATCATCAACGGAAGCAGCGCTTGGCTTGCCAGGCAAACGGAGCGCGGTGAGCAACGCGCTGAGCCCGGCGGTGATGGCCGTGGCGGCCAGCACGAGGGTCATGCCGTGTAGGTAGGCGGCATGCGCGCTGGCGGCGAGCGAGGGCTCGGCGAGGCGTGTGGCGGCGGCGAGTGCTCCGGCGATCGATTCACGGGCAGTCGCTGCTGCCTCCGCGGGCAGGCCAGCGGTGTGCACTCGGTTGGCGTAGCCCTCGGCGAGGAGGCTGCCGAGGAGGGCGACTCCGAGGGCACCGCCGGTCTGGCGCAGGGTCATGGTGATCGCGGTCCCGGCTCCGGCGTGCTCGGTGGGGAGAGCGTCGAGGACGGCGTCCATGGCGGGTGCGAGCGCCATCCCGATGCCGAGTCCGGCTGTGGCGAGCCATGTGGCGACGAATCCGTAGCTGGACTGTAGGCCGGTGAGCGCGCCGAGTGCCGCGCTTGCGGCGAGCACCGCCAGTCCGGCGGAGACCGGCACCCGGTAGCCGGTGCGCGCGGCGAGCCGCTCCCCTGCCGGGGCGCCGACGACCAACCCGCCGATCAGCGGCAGTAGACGGATCCCGGTGCCGAGTGCGTCGTGGCCGGTGACGAACTGCAGATACTGCGGGACGACGAACAACAGTCCGAGCATGCCGAAGGTGACCAGGACGCCGGCGATGCTCGCCCACAGGAACTGGGGCCGTCTGAACAGGTGCAGGTCAATCATCGGGTCGCGGACCCGCAGCTCCCAGGCCACGAAACCTGCCAGCACCACCAATCCGGCGGTGATCGGCCCGATGGTCGCCAAGTCCGACCACCCGCGAGAGGGGGCCTCGATCACCCCGTAGACCAGCGAGGTGAGTCCGGCCGTGGACAGCACCGCTCCTAGTACGTCGGGGCGGCGTGGCGTCGGGTCGCGCGACTCAGGGAGCAGGAACGCGATGGCGATCGCGCCGATGATCGCGATCGGGACATTGATCAGGAAGATCGACCCCCACCAGAAGTGCTCGAGCAGGTAGCCGCCGATGATCGGCCCGAGCGGGATCCCGACCCCGAGACCCATCACCAGCAACGAGACCGCCCTGCCGCGCTCGGCCGGGCCGAAGAGCGCGGCCAGCACCGCGAACGCGACCGGCATCATGATGGCCGCTCCCATACCCATCACGCCGCGTGCGGCGATCACGGGGCCTGCCGAGTCGACCCCTGCGGCGATAGACGAGGAGATCCCGAACAGGCCGAGCCCGATCAGGAGCAGTCGTTTGCGGCCGTACCGGTCCCCCAGCGCCCCACAGGTGAGCATCAAGCCGGCGATCACCAGGATGTAGGCGTTGACCATCCACTGCAGTGCGTCGGTGCCGACCTCCAGCTCGGTGGCGATGGTCGGCAGGGCGACATTCATGATGGTGATGTCGAAACCGAGGGTCAGGACCGCCAGACCCAGAGCCGCGAGCGCCCACCAGCGCCGCGGGTCGTCGTATCCCGTCGTCATGGAGCTTCCTTCCCAAGTGGCCGGTTGGGTGGGGTCAGTCGGTGAGTCCGAGCCGGTCGTGCAGGCGCCGCAGCGGCGATGGCGCCCACCAGTTCGCCTCGCCCGCCAGCCGCATGATCGCGGGCACCAACAGGGCACGCACGATGGTGGCGTCCAGTACGACCGCCAAGGTCAGGCCGACACCGATCACCTTCAGCGCCGTCAGGTTCGAGGCGGCCAGTGCGAGGAACACGGTGATCAGGATCGCGGCCGCGGCCGTGATCAGCCCGCCGGTGCGCTGCAGGCCTTGGGCGACGGCCTCGGAGGTCGTGGCGCCATTGCGGTGGGCCTCGGTGATCCTCGAGAGCAGGAAGACCTCATAGTCCATAGAAAGGCCGAAGGCGATGCAGAAGACCAGCACCGGCAGCGTGGTCTCCAGCGTGCCGGTCGGGGTGAAGTCACCGACCAACCAGCGCAGGTGACCCTCCTGGAACACGTACACCAGCGCGCCGAAAGTGGCGCTGAGGCTGAGCAAGTTGGTCACAATCGCCTTCACCGGAATCAGCAGCGACCCGGTGAACAGGAACAGCAGCACGAACGTGGACAGGGCGATGACGCCCAGCGCATACGGCAGGCGGTCGGCGATCGTGTCGGTGGCATCCACCAGGGTTGCGGCTGATCCGGCGACCATCATCTCCCCCGGCGCGGGCTGGTCACGGATCTCATCCACCACGTCGCGGGCGTCGGCGGGCTCCGAGGCCAGCGGCGTGACGGCCACCCAGGTCCCCGCCGCCGAGGTGTAGCGAGCATCCAGGGCGGCGGCCTGCTCACCGGCGGGAGCGTTCGGTTGTCCGTCGGCGTAGCGGCCGGTGGCGGTCTCCACGGCGCTGACCCCCGGCAGGGTTGAGAGCTGGGCGGCGTACGCGTCCAGCTCGTCCTCGTCGACCGATGTCCCGGATTGTTCGGGCAGCACCACGGCGATCGGGTCCTCGGCCGCGCTGGGGAAGTCGTGGACCAGCCGTTCGGCGGTTTCCGTGACGGGGTGGTCGGCGGGCAGGGTCCGGTGGTCCAGCAGCCCGAACCGCACCCCGGCAAAGGGCAACACCAGCAGCACGAGGACCGCGCTGACCGAGATCAGGACCAGCACGGGGCGCCGCATCACCAGCGCGGCGATCCGGTGCCAGGCCTGCCGATCCTCCCCCATCGCCGCGCGGCGCCGGGCGACCCGCCGGCGAATCGGGGAGAACACGTCGGCTCGGTCCAGTCGGTGCCCGACCAGGGCGAGGAGCGCGGGACCCACGATGACCGCGATCACGGCCGCCAGCGCGGTGACCGCGATCCCGGCGTATCCCAGCGATCGCAGGAACGGCATCGGGAACAACAGCAGTGCCGCTAGCGAGAGCGCGACCGTGACCGCGGAGAACACCACGGTGCGCCCAGCGGTACGCACGGCAACGACAACGGAGGCGTCAACAGTGCGACCGGCGCGTCGTTCCTCGCGGAACCGGGTGACCAGGAACAAGCTGTAGTCCACCGCCAGCCCGAACCCCAGAGCGGTCGTCAGGTTCAGTGCGTAGCTCGACATCGTCGTTGCCTCGGCGAGCAGCCCCAGGACCGCCAGCGTCCCCACGACCGCACCCGCTCCCACCAGCAGCGGCAGGCCCGCCGCGATCGCGGAGCCGAACACCAGCAGCAACACGAGCAGGGTGATGGGCAACGTCACCATCTCCGCAGACACCAGGTCGCTCTCGGCCTGCTCGTCGACCGCCAGCCCGACCGCAGCTGGTCCGGTGGCCCTCACTCGCAGCGTGCTCGACATCTCCTCGAGATCCTCGACGACGCTTGCCGCCGTCTCCTGCGCGGCGTGCTCGCCGCCGGTCAGTTGCAGCGTGATCAGGGCGGATCGGCCGTCGTCCGCGCGCAGGGCAGGGTCCTGCGTCGTCCAGTAGGACTGCACGCTGGCCACGCCAGGTGTCTCCGCGAGCTGCTCGGTGAGGTCGCGTCCTGACTGCTCCGCTTCCTGGGAGTCGAGGTCTCCGCCCTGTGCCTCGGCGAGCAGAACCAGATTCGGCGGCCCACCGGGAAACTGCTCTGTCAACAACCGCGACGCGCGTTGAGACTCTGCTGAAGGATCGAGGTAGGCACCAGAGACCAGCTTGTCGCCAGCGTCTTGCCCGGCGACACCGGCCAGAATCATGAGCAGCAGTGCCACCAGGAGCACGAGCCCACGGCGCCGGAGAAGGAACCGCAGGAACGCGCCCGGCGCGATCTCCGGCTCCCGCCTCCCGCTCCGCTCGTCGTGCACCGTCGTCGTCGTCACCATGATGGAATCCTTCAGGCTTGGCCGCTGTCAGCGGGACTGGACGATCAACGGGAGCGACGCTATCATCGGCGTATGCCAATGACAACGCCCAATCCAGACCCGGCGCTGCTGCGGGGCGCCGCAATGTTCCATGGCCTCGCGGACCGCAATCGGCTGGCGATCGTCCGACAGCTCGCTGATGGCGAGCGGCGCGTCGTGGACCTGACGGAGTCCCTCGGACTGGCGCAGGGCACCGTGTCGGGTCATCTTGCATGCCTGCGCGAGTGCGGCCTCATCGTCGGCCGGCCCGAGGGCCGGCAGATGTTCTACTCCATCGCCCATCCCGAGCTGATGGATCTGCTCGGCGCAGCCGAGCGGTTGCTCGCCCTCACCGGCGATGCCGTCGAGCTCTGCCCGAACTACGGCCCTGCGGCTGGCACCCCTGCCGCGACCACCCCCACCACCGAGGAAGTAGCACCGTGACGGACGCCTGCGGCTGCGGCAACGACGAACCACGCAACGACGACGGAGAGGTCGAGGAGCAGGAGCCAGAGCGGCTATGGGAGGTCAGCGAACTGCGGTTCGCCGCCCTCGCCGGACTCTTCCTCCTCGCGGGCTTCATCGCCGATCGTTCTGGTGCATCTGACGAGTCGGCGATCGGCCTGAACGCCGTTGCGCTAGCCCTGGGCGCCTGGACCTTCGTCCCGAACACCCTGAAGCGGCTGGCGAAGGGCAAGATCGGCGTCGGGACTCTGATGACGATCGCCGCCGTGGGTGCGGTCATCCTGGGCGAGGTCGCCGAGGCTGCGATGCTGGCGTTCCTCTACTCCATCAGCGAGGGCTTGGAGGAGTACGCCGTCGCCCGCACCCGCCGGGGCCTGCGCGCGCTCTTGTCCCTGGTTCCGGCGGAGGCGACCGTCCTTCGCGGTGGCGCCCAGGTCACGGTCGCTCCGGTCGACCTCGCGATCGGCGATCTGCTGCTTGTCCGGCCAGGTGAGCGCGTCGCCACCGACGGCGTCATTCGCGACGGCCGCACCGCAATCGACGTCTCCGCATTGACTGGTGAGTCCGTTCCGGTCGAGGTCGGCGTCGGTGACACCGTCTACGCCGGCTCGATCAACGGCACCGGCGTCCTCGAGGTCGAGGTCACCACGACTGCCGAGGACAACGCCCTGGCACGGATCGTCACCATCGTCGAGGCCGAGCAGTCCCGCAAGGGCAACGCCCAGCGGCTCGCCGACCGCATCGCCAAGCCCCTGGTGCCCGGGATCATGGTCCTCGCCGCCGTCATCGCCATCGCCGGCAGCGTGCTGGGCGACCCCGCGACCTGGATCGAGCGCGCCCTGGTCGTCCTGGTTGCCGCCTCTCCTTGCGCGCTGGCGATCTCCGTGCCGGTTACCGTGGTCGCCGCCATCGGTGCAGCCAGCCGCATCGGCGCGCTGGTCAAGGGTGGGGCGGCCCTGGAAGCCCTCGGCCGGATCCGCGCCGTCGCCCTGGACAAGACCGGCACCCTGACCCGCAACGAGCCCGCCGTCGTTGAGGTCGCCACTGCTACCGGCCACACCCGGGAGCAGGTTCTCGACATCGCCGCAGCCCTCGAGTCTCGCAGCGAGCACCCCCTCGCGCGGGCCATCCTCGCCGCGATCCCCGAGCACCGTTCTGCCGACGGCGTCGAGGCCGTCACCGGCGCCGGCCTCACTGGAACCGTCGACGGCCGGCCCGCCCGTCTGGGGCGCCCCGGCTGGATTCCCGCAGGCGACCTCGCCGAGCCGGTCACGCGCATGCAGCAGGCGGGCGCCACCGCGGTGTTGGTCGAGTACGACGGCACCGTGATCGGCGCCGTCGCCGTCCGCGACGACCTGCGCCCCGAGGCGATCGAAGTGGTCGCTCGGCTGCGCGCCGGCGGCTACCAGGTCGCCATGCTCACCGGCGACAACGAGCGCACCGCGAGCGCTCTCGCCGCCGAGGCGGGGATCACCGACGTGCACGCCGACCTTCGCCCTGAGGACAAGTCGGCCATCATTCGCCGACTCCGTGACAGCCGTCCGACAGCGATGGTCGGTGACGGCGTCAACGACGCGCCGGCTCTGGCCACGGCCGACGTCGGGATCGCGATGGGCGCGATGGGCAGCGACGTGGCGATCGAGACCGCCGATGTCGCCCTGATGGGTGAAGATCTGCGTCACCTACCGCACAGCCTGACCCACGCCCGCCGGGCGAGGTCGATCATGCTGCAGAACGTGGGCCTCTCCCTCGCTCTGATCGCGGTTCTGATCCCGCTGGCCGCTCTCGGCGTGCTCGGACTCGCCGCAGTGGTCCTTGTCCACGAGATCGCCGAGATCTTCGTCATCGGCAACGGTGTCCGTGCTGGCCGGGCCCGCCCGCTCCCCCCGCCGCCCGTGCAGACGTCCACGGCTGCCGCCATGCCTGCAGAGGCCGGGGCCAGGTGAGCCGCGCCCCTGCCAGCGTCGCCATCAGTGCCCGGACCGGCCGCGCCGCAGTCGCGCTGGTCGCGGCCGCGGTCGCCGCCGTTGATCTGGCCGCCAAGGCTGTCTCTGAGGTGCGGCTCGCCGACTCGACCGTCGACCTGGGTCTCATCCAGCTGCAGCTGGCGTACAACCCAGGGGTGGCGTTCAGCATGGGTGACCGGCTGCCGGTCTGGGTTATCGTCGCCGCCACGGCGGCAATCTCGGTCGGGTTCGCCGTGTACGCCTGGCTCCGGGCACCACGAGCCGGTTGGGTCGAACGAGTCGCCGGCGGCGCCGTGATCGGCGGAGCGGTCGCCAATGTGGTCGACCGTGCTCGTGACGGTGTGGTCACCGACTACCTGCACACTGGCTGGTGGCCGACCTTCAATCTCGCCGACACGTTCCTCGTCATGGGATGCATCGCGATCGCGCTGGTGCACGCCCGCCCCGGGCAGGTGGCTGACGAAGTACGGGAGGAGCCGGCACAGGTCGATCCGGTCACCCCAGACACGAAGGACCCGTGACCCATCCCCGATGACGGCAACATGCGCGGCTGACGTCACCACCTCTCAATGACGGGGATCGCCACACGCCGGCAGTTGCTCTCACCGCCGCGGCGGTGACACAGCAGGCGCGGGCCTCTGACCGCCAAACGCGCGAGCGACAAGCGACCGAAGGAGACGAAGTAGGCATGAACACGATCACCGCCGCGCTGCAGGCGATCGGCTTGTTCCTGGTGACCAACATCGACGACATCATCGTCCTGTCACTGTTCTTCGCCCGCGGAGCCGGACAACGAGGCACCACCGCAAAGATCATCGCTGGGCAGTACCTCGGATTCGGCGGCATCCTCCTCGCCGCCCTAGCAGTGACCTTCGGCGCCGGGTACTTCCTCCCCGACGGCGTAATTCCATACTTCGGCCTCATTCCGCTGCTGCTGGGCGCGTACCACGCCTGGCGGGTCTGGCGCAACGGGGACGATGACAACGACAACGTCGCGGACCGCCCTATCGGCGCTCTGACCGTTGCCGCAGTCACATTCGCCAACGGCGGAGACAACATCGGGGTCTACGTCCCGGTGTTCCTGGCGGTCGGTACTGGCGCCCTCGTGGCCTACTGCGTCGTCTTCCTGGCCCTGGTCGTGGTCCTCGTTCTAGCCGCGAAGTTCGTCGCCACGCGCAAGCCGATCGCCGAGGTGCTCGAACGTTGGGAGCACATCCTGTTCCCTCTGGTCCTCATCGGACTGGGCCTCGTCATTCTGATCGAAGGAGGCGCGTTCGGCCTATGACCCTCCGCGAGCCTCTGACCTCGAAACCTACCTGCACCTGAGCGCCGTGGTGCCGAAGAAGCCGAAGGTCTCCGAGCTCTCCCGGGCGGCTGCGAATCACGCCTTCACACACCGCTGCGCGACGGGCGTCGAGAGTCGACTACGATGCACCTTAGTAGATAGCGAGCGAAGGGTACGTCTGCATGAAGCCACAGGTCAGGGTGTCCCTACTGGTTGCCGGCGTTTTCGTCGCGGTGGTGGCGACACTGCTGGTTCTCGCCGGCCGCGACAGCGGCGGGGCGGGTGCCGATGCCCCCGGTGGTGCGTCCGACAGTCGACTCGTGAGGGAGGACAGCCGGATCATCGGCCAGCGCGGCAGCAGCGACGTCGTGTTCGTCGAGTTCCTGGATTTCGAGTGCGAGGCGTGCCGGGCGGCGTTCCCGGTCGTGGAGGACATGCGTGAGAAGTACGGCGATCAGGTGACGTTCGTGGCCCGCTACTTCCCGCTCCCCGGGCACTTCAACGCCGAGCGCGCTGCTCGCGCGGTGGAGTCTTCGGCCCGGCAGGGCAAGTTTGAGGAGATGTACCACAAGATGTATGAGACCCAGGCGTCCTGGGGCGAGCAGCAGGTCCCGCTTGACGACCTGTTCCGGCAGTTCGCCGCGGAGATCGGTCTCGACATGGAGCAGTACGACGCCGATTACGCCTCCGAGGAGGTTGCGGCTCGAGTGCAGCGCGACGTCGAGGACGGCATTGCCCTCGGCGTCCAGGGCACGCCCACGTTCTTCCTCGATGGCAAGCGGTTCGAGCCCGCGTCGGTCGAAGACTTCGAGGAAGGCCTCATGGAGGCCCTGGCCGAGTGACGCTCGCAACTGATCCCACCCGGCGGGCACCGGACCGAGCGCTCGCGCTCCTGCTCCTGATCGGTGGCCTGATCGGCTTCGCGGCAGCCTTCGTGTTGACCGTTGAGAAGCTGGCGCTTCTCACGGATGCGGGGTACACGCCGTCGTGCAGCCTCAATCCCGTTCTCAACTGTGGGTCGATCATGAAGACGACACAGGCTGAGGTGTTCGGCTTTCCGAACCCGCTCATCGGCGTCGCAGCGTTCCCAGTAGTGGCCGCGACCGGTGCTGCGATGCTCGCCGGGGCCCGCCTCGCCCGCTGGTACTGGCTCGGACTCCAGGTCGGAGTCACCTTGGCCGCCGCGTTTGTCGGCTGGCTGATCTTCCAGAGCCTGTACCGGATCGGCGCACTCTGCCCCTATTGCATGGCGGTCTGGGCCGTTGTGGTGCCGCTGTTCTGGTACGTGTCACTGCGCAATGCGCAGTCCGGCCTCTTCGGCCGACGCGTCGCGACATCTGGGGTTGTTCGCGCGGTGACCGAGTGGCACCTGCTCGTCCTGACGTCTGTGGTCGTCCTGGTCCTCGTGCTGATCACCGAGCAGTTCTGGTACTACTGGCGGACCCTGGCATGACGGTGATCGCATGACTGGCCTGCAGGAAACGGTGCTCTCCGGGTCGCTACTCCTGGCGGCGCTCGTCGCAGCCACGGCCGGGGTCGTGTCCTTCTTCTCCCCCTGCTCACTCCCCCTTGTGCCGGGCTACCTCTCCTACGTTGCGGGGGTGTCGGGGCAGGAGTCCGCCGTCGTCCGTGAGCTGAGAGGTGAGGCTCCGTCGCGCCGCGGGCGCACCATGCTGGGAGCACTGCTCTTCGTGCTCGGCTTCGCGGTCGTCTTCACCAGCTACGGCGCCCTGTTCGGGCTCTGGGCTCACAGTTGGTGCGCCATCAGGAGACGATCATCCGGGTCTCGGGAGCCCTGACGATCGTGTTCGGTCTGGTGTTCGCCCTGTCCGGCGCACGCGTGCCGCTCCTCGGCCGAACCATGCGCCTGAGCTATCGACCCCAAGTCGGGCTCGCCGGCGCCCCGCTGCTCGGAGTTGTGTTCGGCGTCGGGTGGACACCGTGCATCGGCCCGGCTCTCGCTGCGGTGCTGACTTTGGCTACGAGTTCCGCCACCGCGGGCAGAGGCGCGGTCCTCGCTTTCGCCTACAGCGTGGGCCTCGGCCTGCCGTTCCTCCTCTCGGCATTGTCAGTCAGCAAGGCGATGCGCCGGTTCGCCTGGGCCCGCCGACATGGCATCAAGGTCGCCCGCATCGGGGGCGCGTTCCTCATCGTCCTTGGCCTCCTACAGCTCACCGGCGCGTGGTCGGAGCTGATGGCATCCCTGCAGTCCCTGATCACCGGCTGGAAGACACCGATATGAGCATCCCAACTGAGCAGGAAGTGAACGTGGACCGCCCCGAAGGACCCGCGTCGCGCTCGCGCGGAACCCGCCTTCTGACCCTGATCCTGATCGCGGCCGCCGTTGCGCTGCTCGCGTGGGTCGTGGCCGGACGCTCCGAGGGTGACCCCCGCGCCCGCGCCCAGGGCGGGTCGGTCGTCGAGGAGTACGACGCCGACGACCGCCCGGCCGGAGAGCCGTTCCAGGCTCAACTCCTCAGCGGAGAATGGCTCAACACAGCGACGCTTGAGGGCAAGGTCGTCGTCTACAACGTCTGGGGCTCTTGGTGCGCACCCTGTGTCGCCGAAGCCCCGACCTGGTGGAGGTCGCGAAGGAGTTCGCGGGCGACGTGACGTTCGTCGGGATCAACGTGCGCGACAACGACGCCGCTGCCAGGGCGTTCGAACGAGAGCATGGCGTCCCCTACGACAGCATCACCTCAGGCGACTCTGCTGAAGCGATGGGCGCCTTCCACAGCTCTCTGGCCGCGGCCGCGGTTCCGACGACGTTGGTCGTGGACCGAGAAGGACGGGTAGCCGCAAGGGCGATCGGTCCTGTTACGGCTACCACCTTGCGAAACCTGTTGGAGCCCGTCGTCGCCGAGAGCCAAGGAACGGAATAGCGCCCACCTCTCAGGCGAGCATCGTCTCGCAGCCGGTAACGATCATCCTGATCATGGGCGAGATCGCCAGGACCATCGGCGCCGCGAGCAACACGAAGGTGCCGACCAAGACCGCAGTGCCCCTCGCGCGGGACCAGCTACCGTCCTGTTCCGTGAGCCGTCGCACGCGCGCGACGGCGGCGACATCGCCGGCGGCGAGCCCCGCCTGGGGAGCGCCGCAACCCAAGGTGACCAGGGCGCGCGCGAGCCCTCTCGGGTCTCGAGCGGCGTCGTCGGCCTGCATCTCGACGAGCGTTGCGATCTGCTCCTGGGCCGTACGGAACACCCGGAGCGGACCGAAGGCTCGGCGCAGGACCTGTGCCATCGCGAGCGCGATGTCGTGGCGTGCACGAAGGTGCGAGCGTTCGTGAGCAAGGACGAGGTCGAGCTCCTCGCTCGTAAGTACGCGAAGTGCGGCACTGGTGACCACGATTCGTCCGCCGCATGCCCCAGGAAGGCAGTACACCAGGGGCGTGGTGTGCTCGATGACGACGAAACCGCCAGGATGCTTCTCCCCACAAGGTCTAGCACGCTGGCTTGCGCACGACGCGCACGCGATGTGTTTCGCGCCGTTACAGCGGTGAGCGAGCACAGCCTCAGCATGAGAGCGGCCAGGCCGACCACTGCCGTGCTGGCCAGTCCGTAGCCCGCAGGAGTCAGGTAATGCTCGACCACCTCAGGAACGTTCGTCGCCCACATGTACGCCATGGCATCGGCGAGCGGCGACAGCGGCGCCGCGAGGACTAGCCCTAGCATGAGGATCGCAACGACCAGCGACGCAGTCAGGCCCTGCCAAGCCAGCACCCCCCAGCCGGGAGCGCGCTTCACCCAAGCGGCTCGCACCAGCATCCGGGGCCCGACCGCCGCCATGGCGACAGCAAAGACGAGCAGCGCGATGGGAGCCAGCATGCGTCAGGCTTCCTCGTCGAACTGGGACAGGGCTGCGCGGAGCTGAACCTGCTCATCGGGCGAGAGGTGTCCAACGAAGCTGAGCAGAGCGGCGCCGCGGTCCGGGGTCTGGGCCAGGACATCCTCCAGAAGGCCAGCAGCGTGGTCTTCGCGCGACATCGCGGCGGTGTACCGGTACGCCCGTCCGTCCTTCTCCCGTGCCACCAGCCCCTTGCGATGCAGGTTGTCCATGACGGTCATGACGGTCGTGTAGGCGATCTCGCGCTGCTGCTGAAGGTCATCAACGACCTCGCGCACCGAGACCGGGCGGGCCCACTCCCACAAGCGGTGCATCACGACCGCTTCCAGCTGACCGAGCTGCCTCATCGAAGTCCTCCACCCACCA
This sequence comes from Nocardioides humi, assembly GCF_006494775.1. NCBI lineage: Bacteria > Bacillati > Actinomycetota > Actinomycetes > Propionibacteriales > Nocardioidaceae > Nocardioides > Nocardioides humi. The sequence continues at coordinate 774,869 of NZ_CP041146.1, forward strand.
TTTCTACTATGTTAGTTCGTAGTCGCGTTCCCTTCCCACAGAATCTCACGCCGCCCATGCCTCGCGAACTTCGCACGCTCCCGCTCGCCCTCGCCGGCGGGTTGCTCGCCGCTCTCGCGTTCGAACCGGTCGGCAACGGCTGGCTCGCCCCCCTGGCGATGAGCGCTCTCTGGCTAGCTGTCACGAGATCCTCATGGCAGGCAGCTCTGCTCCATGGCGCCGGCTTCGGCTTCGCCTTCATGGCGGTGTTGCTGTGGTGGCTCGTGGACTCGATCGGCTGGCTTGCGTGGGCGCTTCTCGGGGGACGCAGGCTATGGCAATCGCCGTCGCAGCTGCTGGGGTGAGGGCGGTCAGTCGCCTGCCTGCGGGGCCGGTGTGGGCGGGCGCCGTCTGGGCGCTCGTGGAGACGACACGAAGTGCCTGGCCACTCGGAGGAATGCCCTGGGGCCGCCTTGGCGTCACGGCTCTCGATACACCGTGGGAGACCCTGCTGCCTTACGCCGGAATCGCGGGGACAGGCTTTTTCGTGGCCACGGTCGGGTTCGCTCTCGGGGGAATCGCCCTCCAGCAGAGAGCTTGGAGTCTCGCCGTATTGGCCAGCGCCTTCGCGGCCCTGTGCATGGCGGTGGCGGTGCCCTACGCGCCCTCAGCCCAGGGCACTCTCCGACTCGCGGTTGTGCAGGGTGGCGTGCCCGGCGATGGTCGTGATCTGGCGGGCCACCACCGACAGGTGACTGCCAACCACGTCCGAGAGACTCGCGAGCTTGCCGAGCGCATCTCGAAGGGGATAGAGCGCCCGCCAGATCTCGTCGTATGGCCGGAAAACTCCACCGCAGTCGACCCTCTCCGCGACGGGGCTACCCGCATCGTCATCGACGAGGCCGTGTCCGCGTTGGGTGTCCCCACGTTGGTCGGCGGCATCTTCGACGGACCAGACGACGCCACGGCGTACAACCGCGGCATCCTGTGGCTTCCCGATGGCAGGACCGGTGCCACGTACACCAAGACGCATCCTGTCCCGTTCGGCGAATACATCCCCTGGCGCTCCGTGATCGGCGGTTGGTCGTCCCGATTCCAGCTGATCCCGCGCGACTTCCTCGCAGGATCGGGTGAGGGACCCCTCGACCTCGGAGGCATCCAGGTCGCTGATGCCATCTGTTTCGACGTCGCCTACGACGACGTGCTTCCGGATCAGGTGAGGCGCGGCGCGCAACTGGTCACCGTGCAGACCAGCAACGCGACCTTCTTCGGAACGTCCCAGCCGGAGCAGCAGTTCGAGATCACGCGGGCTCGCGCCGTGGAGCTCAGCCGCAGCGTGGCCGTCGCGTCGACGAACGGAATCTCGGCCGTCGTGGACCCTAACGGGCGCGTGACCGCCCGCTCCTCGGATGGGTCAGCGACGGTCCTCGTCGCGGATGTGCCGCTGTCCGATGCCATCACGCCGGCGGTCCGGTTCCAGACGCTGCAGAAGCGCCTGTTGGCTGGCCTCGCGGTCGCCGGGCTTCTGTGGTGCGCCGGAAGGAACCTCCGACAGCGGAGCCGGATGAGCCAGTCGACCTTCGGCGCGGCACCGCCCATGACGGCGCACCGAGATCCATTGCACGACCAGGAAGCCAGCGAGGATGACCAGCGGCAGCTCGCCGAGTACCCAGCCGAGTAGCGCGCCGATCTCCTGGTCCTCGGCCAAGGTCGCTCCCCATGGCCTCTGCAGCGCTCCGAACCAGTCGGCGGCCAGCACTTCGTCGGTGGCAAGCAAGGTGGCCGAGAACCACCCATGAAGGCCGAGCGCGGCGACAAGCAGGACAAGTCGTGCGTGAAGCGCTGTCCGGTGAAGGTGTGGGTCCTGACCGATCAGGCCACCGACAAAGAAAAGGCCGACGAACAGGAACTGCACGGCCACCAATTGATGCACCGTGTGCGACTCCATGGAAAGGCGCAAGACGCCCGTGAAATAGAGCAGGGGGAAGCTGGCGATGAACACCCCCGCCGCCACGACTGGCGTCGACGCCACGACGACGACGAAGGAGCGAAGCATCTCTGCGATCCACTCCCGCGGCCCGTTCGACCCGTCGGTTCGTGGCTCGATGGCTCGCAGCGCGAGAGTCACCGGGGCCGCCATGACCAACATGATGGGTGCGATCACGGCCAGAGTGACGTGTTGCACCACGTGCATGCTGAAGATCACCGGTCCGTAGACGCCGGGCGCACCTGCGGTCGCCCACGCGACCAAGAACCAGCCTGAAGCCCAGAGCACCGCGCGCGGCGCGGGCCAGCGTTCGCCACGCGCTCGCAGCTTCAGCACCCCGCCGACGTAGACGACGCACACCATCGTCGCCAACGGCAACCACAGCAGGTCCGGTCGCCACTGAGTGAGCCACTCTCCCGGGCCAAGGGCCGGTGGCAGGCTCCGGCCCAGCAGCACCTGAGCGGCGTCCAGCGACGGGTCCTCGGTCGGCCCCGGGATGCCGGTTCGCGCGAGAGCCACACCCGCCCCTGCTCCCACTAGCAGGAGCACGACCTCGACCGCCACAAGCATGGCGAACGCCCCGGAGCCACCCTCTCCGATTCGGCGCAGGATGCGCGTGCGCTGCCAGAAGCCCAGCGCACCAACCACGGTGAGCACGACGACCTTCGCGGCAAGCAGCGCCCCGTATGCCGACTCGACGGCCCACAGACCTGGGAGCCGAACCAGCGCCCCCGCCACCCCGGAACCAGCGACAAGGACAAGGCACCAGCCAGCGATCCTTGAGTACCGCCCGGCCACGGTGTGGAGGGCGGCGCCGAGCCGCGGTCGTACGAACAGGAGACCGACCAGGCCGCCCGTCCAAACCGTGACGCCGAGCAGGTGATAGAGCTGGAGGTCGACCAGCACGTTGTGGTCCAGCGTGCCCGCCGAGTGCCCGCCGAGCGCCAGCGGCCACAGAGACGCCAGGGCGAGCAGAGTCGCGAACCCCAACCCCGACGTGCGCCGCAGCGCACCGCAGCAGAGCGCCAGAGTCCAGGCCATCATCGTCCCGCTCAGCAGGGGGCGTCCGGCCTCTAGCTGTGTCGCAAAGAACCAGGCCTCGGACCAGAAGCGGGCGGACCCCACGACGGTGCCCGCCGCATCGGAGTATGCGAACAGCAGGACCGCGGACCCGCTGGCCGCCCACGACACCGAGCCCACCACCGCGGCACGCCGCAGCAGCTCCTGCGTTGGCGAGAGTCCGTCGCTGCCGAGCCGGCCCGGAACGCACGCCGCGGCAAGCACGAGAACGCCCACAGTGACCGCCGCGCTCGCATCACGCAGGGCCGTCACGGCGGGCAGGCCCCAGCGGGTCACCGAGCCCGCGTCGGGGAGACCGGGCAGCACGGTGGGGCTCATCCCGCCTGTCACGGCGAGGAGCGCCACGGCACTGGCAGGTGCTACGACAGCGACCACTGCCGACCCCAACACGCGCCACGTCGACCGCGATCCCGTCGTCGCTGCAGGCGTGGCGCTCACGACTCCTCCACCCGCAGGTAGCGGGCGGCCAGGAGCAGCAGGGCGAGGAACAAGCCGCCACCGCCCACCACTCCGGCGATCACCGCCAGGCCGGGGCCGCCCTCCTCGGACGCCGCCGGCTCGGGGGCTGGGCGGGGGCCGGCTTGGGTTTCGGCCTGGGGCTCATCAGCCGCGACATCGGGAGGCGGCTCCACGCTGAACTCCAGATCGCCCTGCACCGGATGACCGTCCGCCGACGTCACGCGGAACGTAGCGCGCCACCTTCCGCCGTCTGCCATCTCGGCGGGGACTGTGGCCACCAGATCCACCGCGTCCGCGCCAGCAGCGACGTCAAGGCGTGCCGGCTCTCGCTTTCCGACCGTGAGCGCCACGACGGCGAGGCGGGGATCCATCGGCTCGTTGAAGGTCAACGTGAGACGCGCAGGCGGCTCCCGCAGCAGCGCACCCGAGCCCGGGTCCGACGCGATCAGGTCGGTGTGGGCGGCCGCCGGCGACAATGCCAGCACGAGTACGCCGAAGAGAACACCGAGCATGACGCCGACCAAGCGCCCGCACGACCGCGTCGGAGACTGCATGACAAAGAGCCCTTCGTGCTTCTCAGACCCCAGCGTAGGAATGGAGCCCGGGAATCCAGATGTTGACGCCGACGAAGTTGAACAGGAACGCGGCATAGCCGAACACGCTGAACCAGGCGGCTCGCGCGCCGCGCCACCCGGCCGTCGCCTGGGCATGCAGGTAGGCCGCGTACAGCACCCAAGTGATGAACGCCCACGTCTCCTTGGGGTCCCATCCCCAGTAACGGCCCCACGCGGCTTCGGCCCACACCGCGCCAGCCATCACGGCAAACGTCCAGATCGGAAACGCGAACACCACCAGCCCGTACGACGCACGCTCCAGAACCGCGGTTGTCCCGCTCGGATCCGGGGTCTCCCCTCGACGGCGCTCTCGCCACCGGCGGTACAGGAACGCCAGCGAGGCGATCGCAGCGATCGTGAATGCGCCACCCGCGACGATCGCCGCGGCAACGTGAATGGCCAACCAGTAGGAGTTCAGGACAGGAATGAGCGCATCGACCGGGGCGTAGAGCACGGTCACGGCTAGGCCGAGCACCACAAGCGCAAGGCCAGCCACGCCGACGCTGAGGCGGTCGATGGGGAACCGCCGTCGAGCAATCAGAAACGCGACGACGATCGACGCAGCGCCGACCAGCGCGAACTCGTACATATTTCCCCAGGGCGCTCGCTCGGCCGCGATGCCGCGAGTGATCACCGAGCCGATATTTAGGGCGCAGGCGACGGCCAGCAAAGCGACCGCGCCGCCAGCCAGCCGACCGGGAGCAGTCCTGGAGTCTTGATTCAGAGCAGCCATGCCCAGGTCCACATCGACGCCGCCACCCGGCTCGACGGCGACGGTTCGCGGTCTCAGCGCGGGCACGCGGACAGCGGCCGGAGCGCCGGCCCAGGCCGCGACGCGGCTTCGGGCGAGATCGGCGGCACTGACGATGAACGCTGCGGCGTACGCAGCGATGGCGGCGGCGGCGAGTGCGTCCGAGAGTGATGCGGCGTTCATGTGTGACTCCTCGATCGGTTCGATCGTTCGGGCGAGAGGGCGGTCACGAGGGCGAGCAACTCCTCGGCCTCGCCTTCGGGAAGCGTTCGGCGAGTCAGGGATCGGCCGGCCAGCTCGATCGCGACGCCGCCGTCAGGGGTGTCGGTGACTCGAATCCACTGCCGCCGACGTCGGATGACGAGCGACATCGTGAGCCCGACCAGCAGCAGCACCCCGGCGACGAGGGCAACCTCCTTGCCGGGATCACGGGCAACCTGGAAGTTGGCAAACCGGGCGACGCCGTCGAACGTGATGGAACCCGCTCCGTCGGGCAGCCGCATCGTTTCACCCACCCGCAGGCTCTTCCGGTCGATCGGCCGGAGGCCGGACTTGTCGAGTGTGAACACGGACTGCGGCGTGCCGTCGTCCATCCCGAGATTGCCGGCGTACGCAGTCAGGTCCAGGCGCGGGGACCACAGGGCGGGGAACTGCGATCGGGATCCGCCAGCTGGTGGCGCCGTAGGCAGCAGTACCCCTTCGAACCCGAGCTGGCCGGGCGTGGCGGAGGGAACCTTGATGACGCCGTCGCTGGTCAACGCCGCGTCAGAGGGCAGGAAGATGACGGCGTCGGAGAAGACCACCTCGCCGCGACCGTCCCTCACCGTCACCTTCGGCGCGTAGCCGTGACCGCTCAGGAACAACTTCGTTCCGTCAACATCGAGCGGCTCGTTGGGCCGGATGTTCGCCGTTGCCTCCTCCCCGGCAACGGAGTAACTCACCGCGGCATCGAACTTGCGGGGCTCGCCGACCTTGGGGCCCGTGGGAGCGAACGCGGTCTCCAGGCTTCGGAGCGTCACCGAGAACGGCGTCAGATCCTCCACATCCATCAGGGCGGCAGGTGTGAGGGCGTCGTAGGAAGAGCTGACGTTGGTGAACGTCTCGCCCTCCACGAGCGCCACCCGCCCTTCGTAGCCGAGCAGCTTGCTGCCCGCCATCCCGAAAAGGAGCACGAGCAGCGACAGGTGGAACGCCAAGTTGCCCAGCTCGCGGGAGTAACCCTTCTCGGCCGCGATCTCGTTGTCGGACGCCGCGATCCGGTAGCCCTCCCCACGGAGGACTGCCGCCGTCCGAGCTAGGATTACTCCGCGGGGCGCATCAGAGGTGACGCGGTGGTAGCTGTCCATTCGGTCCAGCCGCCGCGGCCCCGGGGACGGCGTCGCGCGCATCTCCCGCCATAGCCGGGCGCATCGCGGGAGCACGCAGCCGGTCATCGACAGGAGCAACAGCATGTACGTCGCCGCGAACCAGGGCGAGGAGTACACCTCGAACAACCCGAGCCGATCCAGCCAAGGCGCGAGCCGGGGATGTTCGGCTTCATACCGAAGGACCGCCGCCGGATCGGACGCCACATTCCGCTGAGGCAGCACGGAGCCAGGCACCGCTGCGAGGGCGAGCAATGCCAGCAGGATCACAGCTGTCCGCATCGACGTCAGCGTGCGCCATACCCATCGGCCCCAACCCCACCCGGGGGCCGGGGCACGCGAGGCCATGATGGAGTCCGTAGTCACGCTTTCCAGCCAAATCGTCGGGGAGGCTTCCTCTACTAGCCGATATAGTAGAAGACGTGCGCCAAGCAACTGCACTCGGCCCAGGTGGCGGATCTTGATGCTGTTCCGCAGATGAATGCCTGGCGTGGGATCACATTCCGATCCCATCCGCTTGCTCCAGCCAGGGTGGCGGCGCAGCCGTCGAGCCCCCTGGGGCTAGACCATCGCCGCAGCCTTCGCCGGATGGGGGGCAGGGGACATGGGGGTAGCCAGAGCGCGTCTGCACCAAGCTGGTTCCGCCGGACCCAATGGCGCCTCACCCTCTTTCATGCTGATCCCGGGAACACCGCCCGGATCTGGAAGCGCGAAGGTTGGCGTTTGGAAGCGCTGGTAGCTGGCACGAGCATGCAGCGCTTAAGCCGGTCATTGAAGGTGGACTGGCAGCGAATCGAGGACATGATCCCGGCAGATCCGACTGGGCCGCCCGCGGCTCCAAACGCCTCTCGGAGCACGTCGGCGTCGGCCCGTCAGTTCGCCCCGTTGAGTAGATCCGGCGGCGCTTCCAGGACCCGCTCGACGCTCACGCTCCAGATCCAGTCAACGCGGACGGTGGGTGCCGCCGGCGGGGCGGTGAGGTCGAACATCGGTTGACTCCATGCTCGGTGTCGTGTGTTGTGCCGAGGAACTCTCAACAGCGTAGGTGGAGCACCGACGCACGGCCGGTTATCCACAGCGCCCCTGGTGGACCTCAACGTCGAGGTGCGGCGGCCGGCGCCATTGGCCCCGGGGTGTGGTTATGCGCAGAGCGCACCGGCCTGGGCACGAAGGATTCGTCGGGCTGTGCGGCCGCGGCCCTGACCGCGGTCGAATAGGCGTGGGTGGCGAGGTCGGTGATGATCTCTTGGGCGTTGGTGACCATGCTGGCCTGGCCCAGTCGGATCAGCTGGTTGACGCCGGTGGAGGCGGCGCTGGTGACGGGACCTGGGACACCCATGGCGGGCCGGTGCAGGGCACCGGTCCACTGCGCGGTGGTGAGGGCGCCGCTGCGGAAGGCTCCCTCGACGACCACCGTGCCCTCGGCGAGGCCGGCGATGAGCCGGTTCCTCGCGAGGAACCGGGCGCGGGTGGGCGCGGTGCCGGGTGGCGCTTCGGCGACGACGAGGCCGCGATCGGCGATCGCCTCGAGCAGTTGGACGTGCGCGGCCGGGTAGGGCCGGTCGGCGCCGCACGGCATCACGGCGATGGTCTGGCCGCCGGCGAGGAGGGCGCCGCGGTGGGCGGCCTGGTCGACGCCGTAGGCAAGTCCGCTGACGACCGAGTGGCCCATGGCTGCGAGGTCCCGGCTCAGCTCGGTGGCCTGATGCGTTCCGTAGTCCGTCGCGGCGCGCGACCCCACTACGGCCACGGCGTTGGCTGCGAGCTGGTGGAGGTCAGCCGCTCCCCTGCCCCACAGTCCGACGGGTTCGCCTCCGCGGTCGTGCAGAGCGCCGGCGGCACGCAGGCCCGCGAGCTGGTCGGGCCACTCGGTATCGCCGGGGATGATGAACCGGATGCCGTGGCCGGCGGCCTACTTGAGGACCTTGCCGGGATCGATGTGGGCGAGCTCGTGGCCGATGGTGAAGCCCCAGTGGTTCTCCACCTCGCCGGCGGCCTCGAGGTAGTCGAGGACCTTGCCGGCGCCGAGCTCGCTGACCAGGCCGGTGACACGCAGGTCGCGGGGCTCGATGACGCTGCTCAGCTTGACGCGGGCCAACCGGTCGTCGACGTCGGCGTGCGGAGTGCTCATTCCGGGCCTCCCCACAGCAGGTCGAGGTCGGGTTCGTGGATGACGTCGAGGCGCTTGTCGGCCGCGTAGGCCACGGGCTCGGGTACGACCAGGCGCCGCAGCTGCCGCTCCGTGGTGCTGTGCTGCACCGTGGTGTCGTCGTCGTTGTTCATCGCGGTGGTCCTCCTCAGCGGCCCGGGGCCGGACGGTCGGTGACGGGCTGCGCGCCCGGGATATCGCGCTGCTGCCCGGGTGGCTTGGGGACGAAGGACTCGTCCAGCTCGGCGGCGAGGCCACGCATCTGGGTCTGGTAGCGCTCCCACTCGCGGGGATGGATGCCGTTCTGCAGCGCCGAGGCGACGATGGCGGCCATGGAGTAGGGCCGGTCGGCGGGCACCTGGTCGAGGGCGCACCAGGCCTTGGCCCCGTCACCGTGCAGCCAGCTGGCGAAGCCGAGCAGGGACGCCGGCGCCGCGCGGACCTCGTCCGGCGCGCGGCGGGTGAGGTCGGTCCAGATGGCCGTGTGGGAGGTGGAGTTCTCGCGACTCATGTCCTCCCAGAGCGCGTCGCGGGTGCTGATCGTCTCCAGGGCCACCAGCATTCGTGCGCCGTCGACGTCGGAGAGCCGGTTGCCGTCGGCGTGGAACTGCTCGAGCCGGTCCAGTGCCCAGTCCCGCTCGAGGGCGGGAGTGCTGGCCGCGGCCGCGGCCCGGGCCGCGGGGAGCAGCTGGGCGATCGGCTCCCGGTCACCGATCATGGATGCCGCCAGCGAGGACCGACTGGCCGCCGGCTGGGCTCGGCCGGTGAGGACGGTCGCGGCCGCGATCCGCTCCGCGGTCGCCTCGGTCTGCAGCCCGGTCTGGCCCGTGTTGAACTCACGCCACCGCTCGCCGTCGGCCCACAGCCGGATGTGGGTGGTGATGCCCACTGTCTCGAGGCGGTTGGACAGATGCTGGCTGGCCAGCTCGGCGCTGCGGCGGTCCTCGGTGAAGCAGAGGATCGCCAGGCGGGCTCCGGGGCGGGCGTGGCGGCCGTACGGGCCGCTCAGGGCGTCCCACACTTCCTCGCGGTCCGCGGCCGTCTTCGGCAGGTCGACGCGGGTGATGGGGAGCCCTGGCCGGAAGGGCACGAGGACGATCGACTCCTCCGGCTTGAACCCGAAGACGTGCGGCACCGCGGCCAGCAGCTCGTCCGGGGACTGTACGACGAGATCCATCGGAGCGAACCTCCTCAGCAGGCCTGGGCCGCGTGGGGGGCGCGCTCGATGCGCGCGGAGACGTACTTGAGCGACAGGCCGACCTCGCCGAAGCGGTTGTCGACGACCGCGACGTCCTTGGTGCGCTTCTCGCCGGTCTCCTTGTCAGCCCAGGCCTCGGTGCGCTCGAGGCCGTGGACGAAGATCGGGTCGCCGGATCCGCAGCTGTCGTGCACGTGGGTGGCGGCCGAGCCGAAGATCTTGACGTTGTGGGCGGTGGGCTCGTCGTTGACCCACTCCCCCTGGTCGTTCTGGGTCCGGCGGTTGACCAGGACCCGGCAGCTGACGAACGGCTTGTTCTCGCGGGTGTAGAGCAGCTCTGGCGCCTCGGCCAGGTTGCCGGCGAAGGTGACGGTGGTCGACATGACTTCCTCCTAGGTGACGGCGAGGACGTTGAGTCCCGCAGTCACCTAGGTCCTGTCGGGGTCCGGCAGCGATCACATCCGTCGAAACTTGTTGCTCGAGCTCGCGTGCGCCCGGTCATCCCCACGGCGCACGGAAGCGCCCCGACCGGCTCTCGGGTACCGGGTCGGGGCGCTGGGAAGGACGCTAGACGCAGCCACCGACACAACCCGGCCGGCGGGCAGCTGGCCTACCGTGCCGGCCGGCGCCGCGGCGGGCGGTTGCTGAGCTTCTGCGGTGGCGGGGGCAGGTCTCGGCCCAGCCGGCGGCGGGCGGCCTCGGCCGCGGCGATGACGGCCTCCTGGGCGAACGCGGAGCGGGCGAGCATCCGGCCGAGCTCCTGGCGGTCGGCCACGAGTGCGTCTTCGACAGCCTCGATGGTCGAGGCGGGCAGGTCGTGCTTCTTGTTGAAGCTCTTGCGGGTCACGCTGACCAGGGCGGGATGGTTCTCGCCGGCGGCCGCGAGCTCGGCCCGCTTGTGCGGTGAGCGCTTGGCGTGCACCTCGAGCGCCTGGGCGAGCCAGCCGACGAACGAGCCTGGTGAGTCGGGGTCGGTGTCCAGGTCGGCGATGTAGGCCGAGCGGGCGAGGTCCCACACGCCGGGCTTCCAGTAGATCCCGACCGGGGTCGTGGTCTGGCTCGTCACCGGATCACTCCCCTGGCCTCGGCCGCCGGCGTCGAGCTGCAGCGGCTAACACCAACGCCGCTGCATTCCCGGTCGGGGCCCTGCGCAGCCGTTCCCACCCTCGCTCGATTCCTTCCGTTCCAGCCAGCTACGAGGTGCAGCTGCGCCGCGTCGCCGCAGCGGAGTCCGCGCCTGGGGAGGCCGGGGTTATCCCCACCCTCACCGGGTGCCCACCTTTCCACAGGTCTGCCCTGTGGCCCGGCAGGCGTCGGCCCCCGCTGGGAGACTTGGTCCTGTCAGTTCTTTCTATTCTACTCACGGAGGACAGCAGCATGACCGACACCATCCAGACCCCCGCCGACACCGCCGCCGACGAGGCCACCGAGGCCGTCCAGGCTGAGGAGTTCCTGTACCTCGACCCCGCCGACATCATCATCGGCACCAACGTCCGGACCGACCTGCGCGCCGACCACAAGGAGTTCCGCAAGTCGATCAAGGAGCGCGGCGTGCTGGAGGCCGTCACGGTCTACCGCAACGAGGACGGCCAGTACGTCCTGCTGCGCGGCCAGCGCCGCACCGTGACCGCCGCCGAGGTCGGCACCCCGACCGGGCTGATCCCGGCCCGCGTCGTGCCCCAGCCCGCCGACGCCGACCGGATCGGCGACCAGATGGTCGAGAACATCCACCGCGCCGGGATGCGCGAGGCCGAGATCGTCGCGGGCGTGGAGCAGCTGGCCCTGCTCGGCGTGAGCGCCGCGCAGATCGCCAAGCGCACCAGCATCGACCGCCCGACCGTGAACGCCGCCCTGGCGGTCACCAAGGCCGACCAGAGCCGCAACCGGCTCGACTCCGGCGACCTGACCTTGGAGGAGGCCGCGATCTTCGCCGAGTTCGAGCACGACCCCGAGGCCGTCGAGCGCCTGGAGAACGCCAAGCGGTGGCGGCGCTCGCTCGCCCACGAGGCCCAGCGGCTGCGCGACGAGGCCGCAGAGCGCGAGGCCGACGCCGCCGAGGTCGAGCGGCTGCGCGCCGAGGGCCTGCCGGTGCTGAGCGCCGAGGAGGTCGCGGAGGCCGACGAGGTGCTGCGCATCGAGCGGCTGGTCACCGAGGACGGCGAGCCGCTGCCCGAGGAGGAGTGGCCCAACGTCCCCGGCGCTCGCGTCCACGTCGTCAAGGAGTGGGTCTACCCCGAGGACGAGTACGACGAGGAGAGCGAGGACGGCGACGAGTCGGAGGACGAGGACTACGAGCCCGCCGAGCCCTACCAGCAGTACGTGCCGGTGTGGGTCGTGACGGACCTCGCCGCCTCCGGCCTGCGCCGTCGCGGCGTTTCCGGCAGCACCACCGCCGACAGCAGCGACGAGGGCGAGAGCGAGGAGGAGGCCGAGGCCCGCCGCGAGGAGCGCCGCCGCGTGATCGCCAACAACAAGGCCTGGGCGAGCGCGGAGACGGTGCGCCGCGAGTGGCTGGCCACGTTCGTCGCCCGCAAGACCGCCCCGAAGGGTGCTGAGGCCCTGATCTGCGAGGCCGTCGTCACCGGCCACCACTCGCTGAGCAAGGCCATGGACCACCGGCACCCGATGCTGTTCACGCTGCTGGGCGTCGACCGCCCGACCGGCTACTACGGCGCGGGGCACGACGAGTGCCACAAGATCGCCACCAAGGCGAGCACGCCGAAGGCCGCGACCATGACCACGCTCGCCGCCGTCATCGCCGCGTGGGAGGCCACGACCGGCAAGCACTCGTGGCGCAACCCGACCGCGTGGGATGCCCGCGTGCTCGGCGCGCTCGTGGCGTGGGGCTACCAGCCCAGCGAGGTCGAGCGGATCCTGCTCGGCGAGGAGCCGCCGACGAGCACCGGCAGCGACGAGCCGGAGGACGAGGCCAGCGACGCCGAGGCCAGCGACAGCGCCGCCTGACCGGCTCCCCACTCCCCCACCTGAGGGCGGTTCTTCCTGTGGAGAACCGCCCTCAGTGGAATAGAAACCATAGAATGAACTCAGTTCGTTTGATCCGCTACCGGGAGGACCCCCGACATGTCACACGAGATCGAGACCCACGGCTCGCAGGCCGCAGCCGTCTTCGCCCGCAAGGACGCCTGGCACCGCCTGGGCACCACCGTCCGCGACCGCGCGTTCACCGCCGAGGAGGCCATGACGCTCGGCCACCTGGGCGGCTGGGACGTCCGCAAGTTGCCGCTCACCACCGCCGAGGTCAGCGAGGGCGGCGTCACCGCGATCGAGGTCCCCGGCTTCGCCACGGTGCGCACCAACCCGTTCACCGGCGAGCCCGAGGCGCTCGGCGTCGTCGGCGGCGGCTACACCCCGCTGCAGAACGAGGACCACGCCGAGTTCCTGAACCTGCTGGCCGACGAGTCCGGCGCGATCTTCGACACCGCCGGGTCGCTGCGCGGCGGTCGGCAGGTGTTCATCACCATGCAGCTGCCGAACTCGCTCACCGTCGGCGGCACCGACCGCGTCGACCTCAACATCGCCGCACTCAACAGCCACGACGGGTCCAGCGCGTTCCGCATCCTCGTCACCCCGGTCCGCGTCGTGTGCGCGAACACCCAGAGCGCGGCCCTGCGCAACCACGAGTCGTCGTTCTCGATCCGGCACACCCGCAACGCCAAGGCCGCCGTCCAGGCCGCCCGCGACGCGCTCGGGCTGACCTTCACCTACGTCGACGCGTTCCAGGTCGAGGCCGAGCGGCTGATCCAGCAGACCATGACCGACGCCACGTTCGACGCCCTGATCGACGCCACGTTCGGCAAGGCCGAGGCCAACGCCACCAAGCGCGTCCGCGAGACCGAGCGCCGTCGCCGCTCCCGGCTGCACTGGCTGTTCGCCGACGCCGAGACGCAGGCCGGCATCCGCGACACCGCGTGGGCCGGCTACCAGGCCGTGGCCGAGTACGTCGACCACTACGCCCCGGTCCGCACCAAGGGCGACGAGCAGACCGCCCGAGCCGCACGGGTGCTCACCAGCGACGACCCCGACCGGATCAAGCGCCGCGCCTGGACCGCGCTCAGCCCGGCCTGACAGGCCACGCCAGTTCCTCCGGTGGCGGGCTGAGACCCCGAGTCCGGCCCGCCACCGGCCCAACCGAAGGAGGAGCCATGACCGACACCACCACTCACACCGACCTCGCCACCGAGCAGGTCCGCGCATGGGACCTCCGGGCGACCGACACCCTGGTCGACCCCGACACCGGCGTCGCATTCCCCATCACCACCGTGAGGGTGGATGAGCCCGGCCGCGCCGGACGCGAAGTCCACATCGCAGCGCTGGTCCTCGGCCCCGCACCCTGCCGCTCAACCAGTTCGTCACCATCGCGAAGCGAGACACCACCCCGACTGGCACCGCCGCCGACATCGCCGCCGGCGCGGCCAAGGACCGGCACACCCTCGCCGAGACCACGGCGGACCTGGTCGTCATCGAGCACCGGCTGCGCGACGTGCGCCGCTGGACCCCCGAGAGCGCCCGCGCCCACTTGGACGCGGCCCTGTCCAGCGTCGCCACGGCGCTGGACGCCCTGCACGCCGAGTACGCCACCCGCACCACCGAACAGGAGCAGTGATGACCGAGCAGACCCAGCCGGACCCGACCGGCACCGTGATCAGCGAGCACGACCAGCGCCGCATCCTCGTCGCCATGATGAAGATGCCGTACGCCGCCAGCAGCCGCGTCCCGAAGCCGTGGACCGCGAAGGCCGAGACGGTCACCGCCGAGGCCGTCGTGGCGTTCCTCGACGGCCTCGCCGAAGTCCTGACCGAGGTCGGCACCGAGAACGACCAGGACCGCCGACGCCTGTTCTCCCTCGAGGCCGACGTGGAGGCGTTCCGCCGCCTCATCGGCACCGCACCCGCCGAGGTGACCCCGTGAGCGCCCACATCGAGTGGCTGGCCGCCCGCGAGACCAGCCTCCAGGTCTTCACTCCCGGCGAGGACTGGGTGGGAGCAGGTGAGCACCGCCAGCCGGTCCTCACGCTCGCCGGGGACGACGTGGTGGCGATCCAGGGCACGCCCGCCGAGCTGCGGGCGCTGGCTGCCCGCATCAGCGTCGTCGTCGCGGCCGCGTCCACAAGGCTCGACCGCGCCGACGCGACCGACCGGGAGGACCAGCCAGCATGAGCGACGACGCCACGCTCCGCGCCCTTGAGTCCCGCGCCACCCCAGGCCCCTGGACTCCGCACGGCGACAAGATCCGCGCCACCGCCGCCGACGCCCTGATCCCGGACAACATCCTCGTCGCCTACGCCGGTGCTCACTGGCAGCGGCTCGGGATCAAGAAGTACCCGCGCGGGGGCGACGTTCCCGAGCACGCGCCCGACGTGGAGTTCATGGCCGCTGCCCGCACCGCGCTGCCCGACCGGCTCGACCGGCTCGACCGCATCCGCGCTCTTCACACCAAGTGGGGCGAGCAATCGCCCGAGGACGCGGACGGCTACCTCGACCTGTGGGAGACGCTCGGTCGGCCCCTCGACGGCGAGCCAGCCTGAACCAACAACCGGAAGGCTGCCCGCACCATCGACGGTGCGGGCAGCCTTCTGCGTCCGGCTGGTCACCACAGGGTCAGTTGCTCCCCCAGCAGTTCCTGGAGCCGCACGAGGTCGTCGGCTACGAGCTGCGGGTCCTCGCGCGCCAGGTCGCGCAGTTCCCGAGCCCGCCGACGCGGCCCGCGCGGATCGGCCAGCGGGCTGTAGGGCAGCCGCCGCTGCACCGACCACTCACGCCGGTTCTGCGCCGCGCTCGACACCACGACGTGATCGGGTGCGATCCGCTGGCACAGCGGGTTGTGGCACCGATGCCCGAGCAACCGCGCCTCCGCGAGCGCGTCCACGCCGTGCATGACCGCGTACGCGAACCGGTGCGCGATGATCACCCGCCCCGGCGCGTACCAGAACCGGCCATGCCCGCCGCCGTCCGTGCGCTCCCGCTCGGACCGACCGGCCACCGCGCCGGTCCACCACAGGCACTCACTGCCCGGCACCGTGGCGACCTTCGCCCGGTACCGCGTCAGCACCGCCGGATCGGCGATCGCTGCCGCGACCGCCGCGAGGCCGGCATCATCCAGCCGCCGAACCGGCACCCGCTCCCCCGCTCCCGGCAGCCGCCAGCGCGGCCGTGACGCCGCCGTCCTGCTCGCCGCCGCCGTCGGCCTGGGCCTCACTGGCGAGCCGCCGCAGCCGCGTGGCCTCCCGGACGCTCACGGTCTCGCCGCACCACTCGACGGCCTCACTCAGGGACAGGCCCTCGCGCTCGGTCAACTCCCGCAGCGCCTCACCGGCGCGCTTCTCGGTCTCGGCCACAGCAGCGTCGCGCTCACCGATCGCGACCATGACCCGCTCGGCCAGGTCGATCACCCGACGCTCCCGCTCCTCGCGCTCGCGCCGCCGCTTCTCGGCCATCTCCCGCGCCGTACGCCGCGCCTGCTGCTTGATCGTCTGCTGACTCATCCGGTCCTCACTCGTGTCGACATGGACTCTGACAGTCACCTACGACATTTCCCCGACCCCGAGCGATCACCGAACCCCAGAAACCTTCAAACCCGCTCCCTCGACCCATCCAGCCAGCCCGATCCGAACCCGACGCCCAAGCCGTCACCCACGCCCCCAGCGTCCCCCAGATTGCCGCGACCGACCAAGTGCCACACACCTCTTGCATTCTCGGTTCGCCGAATAGAAGGAACACACCAGAAATCCGGCCGAAAGTGATCGCCTGCCACGCGCGCACGCACGTAGGTGACCGTGACGATGAGCCTCCACAAGCTGACGGCCGGGTCGGGGTACGACTACCTGACCCGCCAGGTCGCAGCGATGGACGCCACCGACAAGGGCCACACCGGCCTGGCGAGCTACTACACCGAGAAGGGCGAGACGCCCGGCGTGTGGCTCGGATCGGGCATGGAGGGCATCGAAGGACTCGACGCCGGCGACATCGTCACCGCCGACCACATGCAGAGCCTGTTCGGCTCCGGACACCACCCGCTGGCCACCCAGCGAACCAAGGAGCTGGACCTGCGCATCGGCCGCGACGAGGCCGGCCGCCCGACCGAGGCCGACTACAGGACCGCGGTCCGCCTCGGCACCCCGTACAAGGTCTACGACAACGACATCAGCCCGTTCCGGATCGAGGTCGCCAAGCGCATCGCGGCCCTCAACGAGGCCGCCGGCCTGCCCGGTGACTGGCCGGTCCCCGCGGCCGACCGGGCCAAGATCCGCACCGAGGTGGCCGCGGAGTTCTTCCGTGCCGAGCACGGCCGCGAGCCGGCCGACGCCCGCGAGCTCGCCGCCACGATCGCCAAGCACTCCCGCCCGAAGACCAACGCGGTGGCCGGCTACGACCTGACCTTCTCCCCAGTCAAGAGCGTCTCGGTGCTGTGGGCGATCGCCGACCCCAAGACCGCCGCGGTGATCGAGCGGGCCCACCAGGCGGCGATCAAGGACGCCCTGAACTTCATCGAGTCCAAGGCACTGTTCACCCGCCAGGGCACCAACGGCGTGCGCCAGGTCGACGTCCGCGGCCTGATCGCCACCGCGTTCACCCACCGCGACTCCCGCGCCGGCGACCCCGACCTGCACACCCACGTCGCCGTGGCGAACAAGGTCCAGACCCTCGACGGCAAGTGGCTGGCCATCGACGGGCGACCGCTGCACAAGGCGGTCGTCTCGGCCTCGGAGACCTACAACACCGCGCTCGAGCGGCACCTGGTCGATGCCCTCGGCGTCCAGTTCGCCGAGCGCCCGAACGAGGACGCCCGCAAGCGGCCGATCCGCGAGATCGTCGGCGTCGCCCCCGAGCTCAACCGCCGCTTCTCCAAGCGCCGGCTCAACGTCGAGGACCGCCGCAAGGTCCTCGCGGCCGCGTTCCAGGCCACCCACGGCCGTCCCCCGACCCCGGTGGAGACGATCCAGCTGTCCCAGCAGGCGACGCTGGAGACCCGCGAGGACAAGCACGAGCCGCGCTCGCTGGCCGAGCAGCGCGAGGCGTGGCACCGCGAGGCGGTCGAGGTGCTGGGCACCCCGCAGCGGGTCAAGCAGATGGTCCACGGCGCCCTCAACCCGAAGGGCGCGGCCCGCTCGCTGGCCGACTCAGCCTGGTTCGCCAAGACCACCGACCGCATCGTGGCGACGATGGAGGGCAGCCGGTCCACCTGGCAGTACTGGCACGTCTACGCCGAGGCCCAGCGGCAGGTCCGGGCCGCCAACGTGCCCACCAACCAGGTCTCCCAGGTCGTCGACCTGCTCGTCAGCGAGGTCCTCGACGACCACTCGGTGAGCATGGCTCGCCCCTGGGACACCATCAGCGAGCCGGCCGAGCTGCGCCGCGCCGACGGCTCCTCGGTCTACACCCAGGCCGGGGCCGACCTGTTCACCTCGAGCAAGGTGCTGGCCGCCGAGCAGCGCCTGGTCGACGCCGCCGGCCGCCACGACGGGTACGCCGTCGAGGCCGCGTCGGTCGACCTGGCCCTGCTGGAGTCGACCGCCAACGGCATCACCCTCAACGCCGGACAGGCCACCCTGGTCCGGGAGATGGCCACCTCCGGCGCCCGGCTCCAGCTGGCGATCGCGCCGGCCGGATCGGGCAAGACCACCGCGATGCGAGCCCTGGCCAGCGCCTGGGCTGACGGCGGCGGAACCATCATCGGCCTGGCCCCCTCAGCCGCGGCCGCCGACGCCCTGCGCTCCCAGATCGACACCCAGACCGACACCCTGGCCAAGCTCACCCACTCCCTCGAGCAGGCCGGCGAGACCGGCGCCGCGATGCCGGACTGGGTCGCCGGCATCGACTCCTCCACCCTCGTGGTCATCGACGAGGCCGGCATGGCCGACACCCTCTCGCTGGACGCGGCGGTCTCCTACATCCTCGAGCGCAGCGGCAGCGTCCGGCTGATCGGCGACGACCAGCAACTCTCCGCGATCGGCGCCGGCGGCGTGCTCCGCGACATCCGCGCCACCCACGGCGCGCTGCAGCTCACCGAGCTCGTCCGGTTCAAGGACCCCGCCGAGGGCGCCGCCTCGCTCGCGCTGCGCGAGGGCAAGGCCGAGGCGCTCGGCTTCTACCTCGACCGCGACCGGGTCCACGTCGGCGACCTGGCCACCATGACCGAGGACGTCTTCTCCGCCTGGCAGGCCGACCGCGCAGCCGGGCTCGACTCGATCATGCTCGCCCCCACTCGCGACCTGGTCAGCGAGCTGAACCAGCAGGCCCGCGCCCACCGCCTCGAAGGGATCGACCCCACCGACGTCGCCGCCAGTGGCCCGGTCCGCCGGCTCGCCGACGGCAACGAGGCCTCGATCGGCGAGCTGATCATCACCCGCGAGAACGACCGCCGGCTGCGCACCTCAGCCACCGACTGGGTCAAGAACGGCGACCGCTGGACCGTCCTGGAGATCCACGACGGCGGCGACCTGACCGTCCAGCACACCCAGCACGGCCGCACCGTGCGCCTGCCCGCCGACTACGTCGCCCGCTCCACCGAGCTCGGCTACGCGTGCACCGTGCACACCGCCCAGGGCGTCACCGCCGACACCATGCACGGCCTGGCCACCGGCGCCGAGTCGCGCCAGCAGCTCTACACGATGATGACCCGCGGCGCTCACGCCAACCACGTCTACCTCGAGGTCGTCGGCGACGGCGACCCGCACTCGGTGATCCACCCGACGCTGGTTCGGCCGCTCACCCCCACCGACATCCTCGAGTCGATGCTGGCCCGCGACGACGCCCAGCGGTCCGCCACCAGCCTGCTCCGCGAGCAGGCCGACCCGGCCACCCGGCTGGGCGAGGCCGCCCAGCGCTACCTCGACAGCCTCTACGTCGCCGCCGAGGACCTGCTGCGCCACGAGACCATCACCGCCGCCGACGGCACCACGGTCAACCTGGTCGACGCGCTGGACACCGCCGTCGAAACCCTCGCCCCGGGCCTCTCCGACGA
Organism: Nocardioides humi; assembly: GCF_006494775.1. Classification (NCBI taxonomy): domain Bacteria; kingdom Bacillati; phylum Actinomycetota; class Actinomycetes; order Propionibacteriales; family Nocardioidaceae; genus Nocardioides; species Nocardioides humi. The sequence goes on from NZ_CP041146.1 coordinate 794,431, forward strand.
GGCCGCCTGGCCCACCCTGCGCGCCCACCTGCTCCTGCTCGGCGCCACTGGGGAGAACCCCGTCGAAGCGCTCCGCGCCGCGGCCGGCGACCGGGAGCTGGAGAGCGCGCGCGACCGGGCAGCGGTCCTCGACTGGCGCCTGGACGCCTCCGGCCTGCGCAACGCCGGCGCCGGGCCGCTGCCGTGGATGCCCGGGATCCCGGCCCGTCTGGCCGAGGACCCGCACTGGGGTGCCTACCTCTCCCAGCGCGCGCACCTGGTCGAGCAGCTCGCCGAGCAGGTCCACACCCGCGCCGCCGAGCAGTCCTCGCTGCCGGTGTGGGCGCAGAACGGCATCCGCCCCGAAGCATCCACGGTGGCCGACGTCGAGGTCTGGCGCGCAGCCATGCAGGTCCCCGTCGACGACCGGCGACCGACCGGCGCTCCGCAGCTGCAGAAGGCCTCCTCCACCTACCAGCGGCGCCTCAACCGGGCCGTCACCGGAGACCACACGCCGGCACTCAAGGAATGGCGCCAGCTGCTCTACACGCTGGCCCCGCAGGTCCGCGACGACGAGTTCACCCCGCTCCTGGCCGAGCGGCTGGCCGCGATGTCGCGCGCCGGCGTCACCGCCCACCAGCTGCTGCGCACCGCCACCGCCGCCGACCACCCGGCCGGCCCGCTCCCCGACGAGCACGCCGCGGCCGCGATCTGGTGGCGCATGGCCCGCCAGCTCACGCCGGCAGTCGCCGCGCAGATCGGCGACGGCTCCCACGGCGAGAGCGTCACCACCGACTGGGCGCCGCGGCTCGCTGACCTGTTCGGTCCCGAGCGGGCCGCGAGCATCCAGGCCAGCACCTGGTGGCCGGCGCTGGTCTCCAACGTCGACCACGGCCTGCAGCGCGGCTGGCAGCTCGAGGCCCTGCTGGGCGCCGGCCGAGCGATGCCGAGCGACGGCTGGGAGGGCGTCGACGAGTGCCAGGCGCTGGTCTGGCGGACCTCGATCGCGCTGGAGACCGCCCCCGACGAGCACGCGCACGAGGTCCACTTCGACGAGCCGCCCGCCGACCTGTGGGAGGGCGTCGAGCCCGACCCCGTGGCGTTCGTCGACCACCCCGACGACGCCCCGTGGCCACTGGCCGAGGACCTCGAGCCGCCCGTCGACGTGGTCGACGAGCACCTGGTCGACGCGCTCGAGGAGGACCTGGTCGTCGACGTCGACGAGGACCAGTACGTCGAACCCGACCTCACGCTGGCCGCCTACCTCCGCGACCTCGGCGGCACCCGCCTGGAGCCCACCGAAGCCGACATCCGGCTCATGTACCAGCGGGCCGAGGAGTGGCACTCCTCCCCCGTCACGCGTGAGCGCATGGTCGCGATCAACGAGCTCACCCAGGCCTTCTTCGAGGCCCGGTTCACCGACTCCTGGGGCCGCGACTACCTCACCGGCCGGTTCGGCGTCGACCTCGCCGGCGACGCACGGTTCCGCCCCGGTCAGGCGCCGGCCGGGTGGACCAACCTGGTCGACCACCTCCGCGGCCGCGGCGTCAGCGACGCAGAGATGCTGGCCGCCGGCGTCGCCACCGAGGCCAGCACCGGACGCCTCATCGACCGGTTCCGTGACCGCGTGATGTTCCCGGTGATCCACCAGGGCGAAGTGCTCGGCTTCGTCGGCCGCCGCCGCCCCGACCTCACCGACGCCGACAAGGCCGGACCGAAGTACCTCAACACCGCCGACACCCCGCTGTTCCACAAGGGCGCGCAGCTGTTCGGCGTCGTCGACGAGCTGCTCGCCGAGGGTGCCGTCCCGGTGATCGTCGAGGGCCCGATGGACGCCGTCGCCGTCACGATCGCCAGCCACGGCCTCTACCTCGGCGTAGCCCCTCTCGGCACGTCCCTGACCGACGAGCAGGCCGCCCAGCTGGCCGCCGTGGGCCGCGACCCGATCGTGGCCACCGACGCCGACCTGGCCGGCCAGGTCGCTGCCGAGCGCGACTTCTGGATGCTCACCCCGCACGGCATGGACCCCGGCTTCGCCCGGTTCCCCGACGGCCTCGACCCGGCCGACCTGCTGGCCCAGCGCGGTCCGGCCGCGCTCACCGCCGCGGTGGCCAGCGGGCAGCCCGCCTTCCGGGCCCTCGGCGACCAGCTCCTCACCGAGCGGCTCGACAACCTCGCCCCGAACAGGCGCGGGTGGCGGCCATGCGGATCCTCTCGGCCCGTCCCAGCCGGGCCTGGGAACCGGGTGTCAACCAGGTGCGGCCCCGCCTGCAGCTGTCCCAGCTGCAGGCCCGCCGCGACCTGCGCGACGCGGTCAAGAGCTGGGATGCCGACCCGCGGAAGGCTGCTCTGGCCGAGCTGCACAAGAGCAGCGACGTCCGCGCTCGCCTGGCGGCCGCGGCCGACAAGACGCCCGCCGAGCGGTGGGCGCCGCTGGCCCGCGAGCTCGACCCGCGCCTGCTCGAGCAGGGCGACTGGCCGGCCACCGCAGCGATGCTGCAGCAGGCCCACGAGCAGGGTCACGACGTCGGTGCCGCCACCCGTGCAATCGTCACCGAGAAGCCGCTGGGTGACAGCCCCGCCCGCGACCTTCGCTACCGGATCGTCTCGCGTCTCGAGCTCCCGATCGACGGCAGCGAGGGCACGCCGGCGCCGACCACGTCGCAGGGAGCAGCGCGCGACCGGCAGGACATCAACCGTCCGCGGCCGCCGCGGCGCGGCACTCCTCGGCGCTGATTTGCCCGACCGCCCGAGCGGTGGTCAGTAGCCTTGGGCGCCCACTCCCCCGGCCGATCAAGGTGCCATGTCTGCGACGAAGCGACCCCGACGTGCGACGCGCTCTCAGGTACGGCAGTTCCTTGCGGCCGCCGGCTACGCAGGCACCCCGCCGGACGAGCTGGTGGACACCTACGTCGACCTGGTGAGCGCCGCGGGGCGCCCGGGTCTGCCTCGGCACCGGTTGGCAGTGCATCTGACCGCTCAGTCACCTGGTTGGTCCGCCCCCGCACTGGACGTCTTCGAGGCGGCCTGGCGAAAGCAGCAGCAGGCCCGCGCGGAGGCCGCAGCCACTGCAACGACCGCCGTCCAGCGCGACGCCGCCCGGGCCACGGCCTACGTCGCCGGCGTGTGGGAACGCACCGGGGCCGGACCGACCTGGACCGAGCTCGGTGATGCGCTGGGCTGGCCGCCGGCGTTGCGGGAGCGGATCATCCGGACGCTCGCGCGTGAGGGAGTGCTGACCTACAGCACCGAGCCGAGGTCGCTGGCCGTGGCCGATCACGCCGGCGACGTCGGGGACTAGTCGGCCGCCTGGTCGACCAGGTGCCGTCGCATGGCGGCCAGCCGTGCCTGCGGCTCAGGGTGGGTGGCGAACCAGCGCCGCTCGAGGTGCGCCCGCGCGCGGCCGAGCACGCCAGCAGGCAGCGGCCGGACGACGTTGTCCTCGTAGAACCGCATCAGCTCGGCTGCTGCGTCCAGGTCGCGCGTCAGGCTGATGGCGAACAGATCGGCCGCGATCTCCTCCCGGCGATCGAAGGCGACCCGCAGGCCGAGGAACGCCACGGCGGCAGTCATCGTGGCCAGCATCGCCGGACCGGCCAGCTGCGGCGCGGCCACGGCCGCGGTGACGGTGAGGCCGGCGCCGGTGAGCACGAGCACCAGGTAGCCGAGCACCCACGCGTAGCGCGACGCGGTCGAGGTCCGGTCACGTCGGATGACGTGGGCGAGCTCGTGCGCAGCCAGGCTCTCTACCGCGGCGCAGCTGAGCCCGGCGAGTGCGACCTGCGCGAACACCACGGTGGCCGGGTGTCCTGCGCGGAAGCGGGTCACGGCCAGTCCGCCGTCACCCACGCCGCGATCGGCATCACCGGTGGGCGCACCGAGGATCGCGACGACGTCGGTGGCGGGCGCTGCCACCTTCGCGCGCTCAGCGACGGCCGCCATCGCTGCGGCGGCCCGCTGTTGCAGTGCCTGGTCGACCGGCTCGGCGGCACGGCGGGTGCGCCAGCCCTGCCACCAGGTGGCCAGGACCTTGGCCAGCGCCGCGACCACCACGACTGCGCCGCCCAGGTAGGCGATCGCCACAATGATGAGGAGCGCGTTGGCCGCCGGGTCGGACATGGTCTACGCCTTGCTGGCCGCGGCGTCGGGATCGCTCAGAATCGCTCTGACACAACGCGGCCGTGCCGCGGTGCCCATCAGACCCGGTTTCCGGTCGCTCAGCGGCGTTCTGAGCCCGATTCGCGCATCGAGCGGGGCCTTCGGCGTCATCTCGACGCGGTGGGAGCGAGTCCCACATCGGGCGCCGACGTCGCCGGCGAGACGGCACGGTCCTCGGCCGCGCGGCCCCGGGCGGCTGTCGCAGGCTCCTCGAGGTCGCCGGCCGCGTCGACCAGCTGCCGGTGCTCCTCGCTGCTGGGGACGCCGTAGCGACGCTCGGCCATCGCCTCGACCTGCGCCACGGCGTTCCACACGTACTCGCCGGAGCCGTGGGAGTAGCAGGCGTTGAGGTGCTCGCGCGCGTGCCCGAGCTCCTTCTTGCTCGAGCGCGGGTGCTCGCCGAGGGCCTTGAGTGCACGCTGTGCGCGACCGATGGCCTCCGACCGCTCCTTCATCAGCATCGTCGCCTCTGTCATTCCCTCGGTCCCTTCTCAGTTCGGGTGCGCGGCTGCGCACCGAGCGGGTCTTCCTTGATCTCGCCGGTGTCCAGGTCGACCTCGACCAGGCGCGGTCGACCAGGCGGCTCGGACTGCTCGTAGGCGCGTCGGTTGACGGGCAGCGCGTCGACGTCGTGGGCGAAGGCGTTCTCACGCCGCTGGGTACTGGCCTCGCCCAGGTGCTCGTTGTGCCGCGGCCTGGCCGGCCAGCTCTTGTGCTCGTCGTCGCAGTGGGTCCGCAGCCGGTTGCGCATGCGGTCGGCGAACGCCGGCAGGCAGTAGCGGTGCCACTCCTCGAGGGCGTCGCTGGTCATCGCAAGTCCGGCGCGGCGGCGCTGGTCGGCCAGGACCGCGATCTCGTGGACCAGGTGCGGGTGCACGGGCCAGCAGCTGGGGATGAGCCCGGAGACGTCCCAGGTGTACTCGCGATTGAGCCAGATCACGACGTCCTCGAGCCACTCCCACAGCTGGTGGCGCAGCTCGGGGTCCAGGCACGTGGCCGGCTCCCATGGCCGTGGCAGCAGGGCGTGGTTGCCCAGGGCCTTCTTCTGCTCCTCGGTGCCGTTGATGGCGATGTGGAGCTCGCGGTAGGCCAGCCGGACGTGCTCCCCCGGCACAGGGAACGCGTAGACCATCGGGGTGGGTGCGGCCCGTCGGGCCTGCTCGGTCGTCACAGCTCACTCCTTGTCGAGTCGGTCTCGTCGTCGACGAAGCCGAGGCGGCGCGCCTCGACGAGGGCAGCGGTCGCCCGGGCTTCGGGGGTGATGACCATGCGGCGGTCGTTGGTCAACCGCGCCCGCAGCGCCCGCTGGTCGGCCAGCAGCTTCTCGCCGGCATTGCCCTCCACGCAGCGGTGCAGCTTGGCGATGATCGGCTTGCCGTTCTCGGCGATCACCAGGGCTCGCCGCTCGGGGAGCTGGCGGACCTCCTCTGGCCGCATGATCGGGATGTCGTCGCCGGAGAAGTTGCGACTACCGCCGTTGAACCCGCCTATCGAGTGGGTGACCCGACCGATGCGCACCGTTCCGAGCAGGTCGGAGATCTCCTGGTTGAACGCGACGTCCTTGGATCCGCCGAACATCACCAGGGTGTTGGTGAGGCCGAGCAGCGCCCGGGCCTCGTGCTCGCCGAAGATACTCGTCAGCTGGGGCCGGGTCTGGGCGGCCCAGATGAACGACAGCCCCAGGGCACGCTCGTTGGCCATGCGGGTCCGCAGGGTCGGCAGCGGCGCGGTCGACGGCAGCTCGTCGAGCACCGAGACCAGCGGCGGACACAGCCGGCCACCCCACGGGGAGTTGTTGGCCAGCAGCAGCCCGGTGTCCAGGACGTGCTCGGCCACCGCGGTCATGAGCGGGCTGGCCGAGGCGTAGGGGTCTTCGCGGCCCAGCAGGTAGATGGTGCCGCGGCGGCGGATCACGTCGGCCAGGTCGGTGGCCGGGTGCCCGTGGCTGGGTACGCAGCGGCGGCGGATGTCGGCCTGGAAGAACAGCGACACCGCCTGCTGCACCGTGGTGACGGTGTTGCCGGCGGTGCGGTCGTCACCGTTGAGCGCCCCGTGCAGCAGGCCGTGCCAGAACGGCTCGGCGTGCGGGTGCCGGCGCAGGATCTCCATCGGCTGGGTGGCCGCGGTCGGGTTCGCGACCCACTGCAGCACATCCTCGAGGGTCTTCCCGGTCAGCGCCGCGGCGTGGAAGTAGCCCTGCAGCACCTTCGCGGACTCCGCGGCGTAGAACCGGGCGGCGTCGTCGCCGGTGCCGCCGGTGATCGCGCCCTTGACCGTGCCGGCGGTGAAGGCCTTGGCTCGCCGCTCGGCGACCTTCGGGTCCACGCAGCCGGCGATCGGATCCCAGATCAGCTCGTCGACGACGCCCTCGGCCAGACCGAACGGGTCGAGCACCACGCACGGCCGGTCGTCGCGGGAGCGTTCGGTGAGGCTGAGTAGCAGGTCCTCGACCTTCGTCAGGGTCACCAGGGCAGCGCCCGGGGCGCCGAGCAGCGCCGGGGTGAGCAGGTCGAGGGTCTTGCCGGAGCCCTGTGGGCCGATCACGCCGGCGGTGCGGTCCCACGGCACCCACAGCTCGCCGCCGCGCGGCTCGTGTGCGTCGCCGATGCGCCAGCCCACGTCCAGCGGGTTGAACCTCAGCTTCATCGCTCCTCCTTCGTGCGGCGGCCGTCCAGGAGCCACGGGCTGAGCCCGTGGCCCAGCTGCGGCCCGGCTTGTTCGGTGAGGTCGCCGGCGGCGCGCTGGACGGGTGCCGTCGTGGCGGTGGTGTGCTTGCCGTAGAGGTCAGGCCGGACGATGCCGGCGACCTTGCGCAGCCGGGTGACGCCCAGCAGCTTCTCGGCCTCGGCGGCGGTGGCCATGCCGCGCATGCGTCCCGGGCCCCAGCGCTGGTAGGCCCACACGCCGACCCAGATCGTGGCGGTCAGCAGGGCGGCTTCGGTGAGCGCGAGGCTGGCCCACACCAGACCGCGACCAGCCAGTCCGTCGGGGGTGGGTGCGGGTAGTCCGGCGTCGGCGTGGCCGCCGAGCACGCCGGGGAGGCTGGTCCAGAAGGCGGTCCCGATCGGTGAGGGGAACGCGCCGGCGTTGGCGTCCGGCCAGGTCCACCCGGCACCGGCGAGCAGGTTCGCGACCGATCGGCCGAGCTGGATGCCGATGACGACGACGAACAGCGTCGCCAGGGCGACGGCGACGGGGATCTCCCAGGTCCAGGGGTACGGGTCGCGTCGGCGCTCTCTCTGCATGGATTCACCTCGTGGTCGAAAGTTCTGGCTGGTCACCTATGTGCCGGGAGCGCCCGGCAGCGATCAGACGGAGCGGGTCGGCTTTGAGGCGTTCTCCGCCAGCCAGGTCGAGGGGTCGACGTTGTCGGGGCCGTAGATCGAGCCGTTCTTGAGGTGGACCTCGAAGTGAAGGTGACACCCGGAGACGTTGCCCTCCTTGCCGACCTGGCCGATCGGCTCGCCGGCGGCGACCGTCTGGCCGCGGCTGACGCTGACGCTCTGCATGTGCGCGTACCAGGTCGTCAGCGACCCGGCGCCGGTGGTGACCTTGACCAGCTGAGGACCGGCCCAGCCCTGGCTGCTGTCGATCTCGATGGTGCCGGCGTGCGCGGCGTAGACGGTCGTGCCGCAGGGCGCGGAGAAGTCGGTCCCGGTGTGCCAGTTGGACCAGTAGGGCCCGGTCTCGTGCCAGTTGTGGTTGTCGGTGCCGATGTACTGCGCGGGAACCGGGTAGACCACCTCGTCGCAGGACGCGCCGTCGAGACCGATCGGGGTGACCTTGGCGTCGGGCAGCACGTTGATGTGCGGGTGGTCCATGTGGTTGGCGGTGGCCGAGCCCCGGTCCTCCATCCGCCGCCAGCCCTCGTCGGCGCGCGCGACCGACCAGATGCGCTGGTACCAGATGATGTAGTCGATCCCGAGCTCGCGCGCGTGGGCCTGGGCATAGGCCACGAGCGCGTCGCCTTGGGCCTTGCCGGCGGGCGTGAGCGGGACCATGAAGTCGGCCGCGAGCCCGGCCGGGTGGCCGTTGGGGTCGGTGGCGCTCTCGCGGTAGCCGCCGACGGTCTTGATGTCGAACATCGGGCCGAGGATGTTGACCAGCTGCGTCAGCTGCGGCTTGACCGGGCCGAGGTTGTAGTTGGTCGCCTGCGCGACCGCGCAGCCCGCGCTGCTGCCGGCAGTGGTGGCGACCACCAGCGGGTGGTCGGCGATCTTGCTGGCCTGCGTGCTGTTGTCGACCTCGGCGCTGGCCCAGGTGAGGTTGGCCCCGTAGATGTGGTCGATCGGCGCGTCCTTCTTGGGCTTCTTGCAGGGCTCTGCCGATCCACCGAAGGCGTTGGTGAGCTCGGGGGTGAGCACACAGTGTGAGGAGTTGTTGCCGTCCTTGCCGTCGTTGAAGTCGCCCAGGATCACCGCCGGGGTGCCGGTCCCGACGAGGTCGGTCATGGTGGCCAGCTGGCGGCGCAGCGCCTCCTTGCGGTGCCCGGCGGCGTTCCCGTGGGTGTCGGCCGGGTTGTGGATGCTCCACACCCAGATGACCTGGCCGGTGGTCGTCGACGTCAGCTGCACCAAGGGCATGCCGACGTCCTTGCCGCCGAAGTAGGGGATGTCGACGAGGCGGCCGTCGGTCTGCTTCCACTCGTTGCGGTCCCAGATGACCCGGTTCTGCGCCTTCCCGCTGGCCGGATAGATCCCCCACTTGGCCGCGTATTGGTTCTCCAGCGCCTTGGCCTGCGGGCCGTGCACCTCCTGGAGGCCGGCGATCGTGACGCCTGCGTTCTCGATCGTGCGCATGGCCCCGGGGAGTCGCTTGTCCCAGGTGTCGTAGCCGGGCCGCTCCCCTGCCTTGTCGGTGTGGCCGGCGCCGAGCAGGTTGAGGGTGCCGACGGTGACCGGGTTGACGGTCTCGCCCTGGCAATTGGCCACGTTCGTGGTGGAGCCGTCGTCGGGAAGGTCGGGCAGGTCGCCGCCGAGCAGATCGGTGATGTCGCCGGCGACGTCCTCCCACTGGGCGTAGGCGTCGGGGTAGCCGGAGCGCTGAACGGCCTGGGCGGCCTGGGTCAGCGGCATCTTCTGCCAGCCTGGGATGTCGAGCAGGCCGGGGTTGCCGGTGTGCTGGGCTTCGCCGAAGAAGGCCCGCGCCGCGAGGACCGGGTTGGTGACCTCGGCACGGCTGCCCCAGCCCTGAGAGGGGCGCTGCTGGAACAGGCCGCCGGAGTCGCGGTCGCCGCCGGTGAGGTTGACCAGCTTGGACTCCTGGATCGCGGTGGCGATGGCGATCTGCAGCCCGCGGCGGGGCACCAGGAGGTCGCGGGCGACCTGGGCGATGGTGATCGCGTTGCGGGCTTGCTCGGCGGTCATGGTCGGGTAGCTGGAGGCGAACCGCAGACGCATCAGCTGGGCGAGCACGTCCCCGGATGGCGGCTCGGCCGCCGTCTTCGTGGTGTGGGCGGCGTTCACCACGCCGTCGCTGGTGGCCGCGGTCGTGGGCGCGCTCTCGGGGCCGGCGCCGTTCATGGAGAGGCGGGCGGAGATCCAGTGGTGGTCGGAGACCATCGTTCCGGACCATCCCCGCTCGAGGCGCACGCCCTGGTGCTGGGGGAAGAAGACGAAGTCGACCGCGTGGTTGTGCCAGCCGTAGCCGGCGGCCTTCATCTTCGCGGCCGCCGCCCACGGCAGGTTGGTGTAGGAGGCGTGGGTGTTCATGTCGCCGCCGATGAGCACCGGGCCGTGGGTGGCCAGCGAGTTGCGCAGCTGCAGCAGGATGTCCATGCCGGCGCCGTACTGCTGGGGCCGGGTCAGCGGCGGGTTCCCGTGCTGCCGGGGGTACTTGTGCGGGTTGGTCATGTGGTGGGTGGAGATGACCGAGACCACGGCGCCGTCGGCGCGCTCGAGGATCACCCACGTGGCGAACCGGTCCCAGGTGACCGCCCGGCCCTGGTAGTAGGTGTTGTCGTCGACGACGAGGGTGACCCGGCCGCCGTTGGCCTTGGACCAGGTGTCGCGCTTCCAGAGCACGACGTTGCCCATGGAGTTGTTGTCGCCGGTGTGGTCGGAGACCCGAAACGCGCCGAAGCCGGGGGCGGCGGCCTCGACCTGTGCCAGGCTCCACCCGCTGGCCTCGTTGAGGGTGACGAAGTCGGGGTTGGTCGAGAGGACCTTGGGCATGGACGCGCGGAAGCCGTCCAGGCCGGACCGGCGCGGGATGTTGGCCTGCGCCAGGGTGACCTTGCCCTTGACCGGGCCGCCCACGGGCCCGTCGATGACGCCGAGGTCCCCGAGCTCGGTGGGGGCGGTCTGGTTGGTCTGGGTGCGGCACTCCGCGGCCGCGGTCGTGCTCATGACCACCATCAGGGAGACCAGCAGCGGCAGGCCCATGAAGATGATCAGGACCGGCAGTCCGGCGAGCAGAAGCTTCTTCACGACAGGTCAGTCCCGAGCGCCTCAGCCGGCTGTCTCTAGGCGCTTAGGTTCGATCGGCGGCATTGGAGGTCTGGATCCGCGTTTGTGCAGGTGACGTGGGTTCCCTGCCTCCTTGGACTTGAAGTGATTGGTCGTCACTGTGACTGACGGTTTCGGTGTAGCATCGACGCATGCTCGGCTCCTGTGAAGTCGGTATCTGATGGGTCTGGTGGCGCTGCCTGGTGGCAGTGCCGGGGATCTGGTGCTGTCGAGTGCGCAGGCGGCCGAGGACTTCGAGCAGGAGCTCGTGGACCAGTACGCGCTGGCGATGTCGGCGGCCGGCCTGAGTGACGGGCACATTCGAGCGACCCGCTCGGTGGTGATCGAGTTCGCCCGATCGCTGACCAAGCCGCTGTGGGAGGCGACCTGCGCGGACGCTGACGCATTCCTGGCTGATCAGCGCCGGCTGGGCCACAGCGTGGCCACCAGGGCCGGCAAGGCCGGGACCTTGTCGCTGTTCTACGAGTTCGTGCTGGCCCGCTACGAGGGCACGATCCGCCGTGCGACCGGCGTGCTGGTCGAGCAGCCGATCGACGAGTTCAACCGCCAGTCGGGGGCGTCGCTGGCCAAGGTCCGCGTCCCGCCCTCGGATGAGGAGATCGACTCGCTGTTCACCGCGTGGCGCGGCTCGATCCCGCAGGCCCGCAAGTACTTGCCCGCGGCCCGCGACTACTTCGCCGCCTCGCTGTGGCGTCGGCTGGGGCTGCGGATCAACGAGACCGTCATGCTCGACATCCGCGACTGGCGTCCCGATCTGGGCGAGTTCGGCAAGCTCCACGTCCGGTTCGGCAAGGGCAGCCGGGGGCGCGGGCACAAGCCGCGGCTGGTGCCGGCGATCAACGGCGCGGACCAGCTGATCGACTGGTGGCTGGCCGAGGTCCGCCACCAGTACGGTCAGGACTGGGACAACCCGGACGCGCCGATGCTTCCCTCGGAGCGGTTCGATCGTGACCTGGGGCGTTGTGGCCGCGTGGGCAGCAACGCACTGCGCCGCGGCCTGGCGATCCACGTCGATCAGTGGCTGCCGGCCTGGTCGGACCGGATGACGCCCCACGTGCTGCGGCACTACTGCGCCTCGTCGCTGTACGCCGTCGGCATGGACATCAAGGCGATCCAGGAGCTGCTGGGCCACCAGTGGCTGGCCACCACCTCGGGCTACATCCACGTGCGCAGCGAGCACATCGTGCACGCGTGGAACACCGCCAACGACCGTGTTGAAGCCCGTCTGGGACTCCGGACCGACTGACTTCCCGCGATGAAAGGAGAGGATCAAGATGCAGTGGAGCCTGCGGCTTCGGGCCGCCGAGCGAGGGATCTGGAAGTCAGCGGAACTACGGCGCATGCTGGCCGATGCCGGCCTGGAGATTAGCGCCGGGAAGATGTCGTCGTGGTGGGCGGGCACCCCGCCGACCATGCGCCTGGAGGAGCTCGACGTGCTGTGCGCGGTGCTCGAGTGCACCCCCAACGACCTGATGACCCCCGAGCCGGACAAGGTCGCCGCCCGCCGTGCCCGCGACGCCGAGGCCGCCAACGGGGGCAACGGGAACGGCGATGACAACCCGAACGGCGGCGGGAACGGCCCGGTGGTCAGTCCGCGGTTCGGCCAGCCGCGTTCGATCCCGCCGCTGTAGACCACGGCGAGCTCGACGAGTACGCACGGGACAAGAACTGCATGCCGGGACCAGGACCTGAGGCACCGTTGCGGCTGCCGCCGCGGTGCAACCGGTGTCAGGCCAACCCCGTCGCGTGGACGGCTCCGCGGGTCGACGTCTGCTACGAGTGCTTGCCCGGCGGCCCGTTCCCCACGCCGCCGTGCCGCTGGTGCGGGACGACCAAGGACTACTTCAGCCAAGGCCTGTGCAGCCTGTGCCACCCCCGCAGCCCGCAACGGCCCGGGGCCTGCAAGGGCTGCCTGGCGTGGGGCGTCTACCCGCGCCTCAACTGGACCTGCGGACCCTGCCGCTGGTGGCGCACCCACTACCCCGAAGGCGTCTGCGACTACTGCAGCCGACACATTCCCGTCGGACTGTCGGGCGCCTGCCGGCTGTGCGTCGAGCAGGCCCAGATGACCCAGGAGCCCGGACGGGCCCTCGACTACGCCGGCGCCAACCGGCACAGCCAACAACTGTTCTTGGCCAACATGCTGTTCAAGAAGCGCGTCACGCCGCGCCTCGCGCCCGAGCCCAGCCTGCGACCCGGGCCACGGGCACGCAAGGCGGCCACGGCGAGCGTGCGCACCGGCGAGGAGCCCTGGAGAAGCCGCTACAAGAACCAGCTGCCCTACCCCGCGGGACCGGCTTCGACGACGAGACCTCGATCCAGCTCGCCCTGTTCGACATGACACCCGACCCCGAAGCCGTGCGCCGACGGGTCCTGATCGAAGACAGCGAGCTCACCCGCTTGTGCGCCGCGATCGTCGACCAGCACGCCGAGCGCTACGGCTGGTCGGTGCGCCAGCGCAACGACGTGACGAGGTCCCTGCGGCTGCTGCAGACCCTGCGCGAGAACCCCACGGCCAAGATCCGTGCCAGCGACGTGATGCAGCTGCCGCGCTACGACGGCAACATCATCTCCACCATCGACGTCCTCGACGAAGCAGGACTGCTCATCGAGGACCGGCCCAGCCGCGTCGAGCTCTACTTCGCCAAACGCGCCGCCGGGCTGCCACCAGTGATGCGCGAGCACCTCGAGCTGTGGCTCCACGTCATGCTCGAAGGCTCCGAACTGACCCCGCGGCAGGTGCCCCGCGACTCCCAGACAGTCCGCGTCCAGATCCTCGGCCTGGTCACCGTGGTCAACACCTGGGTCGCTGCTGGCTACCACTCCTTCGCCCAGGTCACGCGCGCCGACATCGTGAACGCGCTGGCGTCGCTGCCACCCGGTCGACGCCACGCAGCCGAACTCGCGTGCAGGTCGCTGTTCAAGACCCTCAAGGGCCAGCGCCTGATCTTCGCCAACCCGATGCGCGGCATGAAGCACACCCCGCTCGCCCGGACGACTCCACTCGCGCTCGACCCCGCCGTGATCCGCGCCGAGCTCAACCACCCCGACCCCGTCGTCGCGCTCGCGGTGGCCCTGGTCGCCTTCCATGCCCTGAGCGGCAAGCAACTGCGGGCCGTGAGGCTGACCGACATCATCGACGGACGGCTCACCATCGGCGATCGCGTCATCCCGCTCGCGGCCCCAGTCCGGACCCGGCTGACGGCCTGGCTCGACCACCGCAACCAGCGCTGGCCCGGCTGCATCAACCCCCACCTGCTGGTCAGCAGACGCACCGCCCCACGGCTGGTCCCGGTCGGCCACAGCTTCCCCTGGCGTGGCATCACGCTGCGCCCCCAAGCACTGCGCGAAGACCGCATCCTGCACGAGATCCACGCCACCGGCGGCGACATCCGCCGCATCTGCGACCTCTTCGGCCTCAGCGTCGAAGGCGCCACCCGATACCTCAAGACCATCGAGCATCCCGACCTCACCGTCGACGGTGAACCGAGCCGAGGTTGAGCGCAGCAGCGACGGAGTGATGTCGTCAAACAAGATCATTGCCTCCGTGCCTTTCCCGCTCGGGCCGTGACAACTGGGCCAGGGACCTTGACTCCGTACCTAGGTCCAGGGTTCAGGATGGGGTCATGCGATCCAGTGAGCTGGCCCAGCGCGCCAGCGTGAACACCGAGACGCTGCGCTACTACGAGCGCCGCGGCCTGCTGCAGCCGCCACCACGGACTCCCGGTGGCTACCGCGACTACCCGCCCGCGGCTGTCGAACTGCTGCGGTTCATCAAGCGCGCCCAAGAACTCGGCTTCACCCTGGACGAGGTCGAAGAACTGCTGCACCTCAACGCCGGCGGGCCCGACAGCTGTGACGCAGCCCGAGAACTCGCTCAATCCCGGCGGGCCGACCTCGAGACACGGATCGTGGACCTGCAACGGATGCACGACTCCCTGACCGACCTGATCGCCACCTGCGAACTCCCGGCGGCCGACCGGGCTTGTGCCTTGCTGGACGCGATCGCGAAACCGACACCACACCAACGACCCGGAGCGGATCATGACTAGCTCGAATAGACAGCCCGCGGTGACCATCGAGGTCCTGCATGTTCCCGACTGCCCGAACCTGATACCGATGCTGGATCGACTCCGCGAGGTCACCGACATCCCAGCCACAACGCGCGAGGTCACCACTGACGCCGAGGCAGCCGCCCGGGGCATGACGGGCTCGCCAACCTTGCTGATCAACGGCGTCGACCCGTTCGCCCTGGGCACGTCTGGCGAATGCAGCATCGCCTGCCGGCTGTACCGCGACGAGAACAACCAGATCGTGCCCGCACCCTCAGCCGACCAGTTTCGGGCGGCCCTGACCCGAACCACCGACCCCGACGAGTCCGAACGCTTGTAACTTGTACCTAGGTCCGGATTTACCCCGGTCGGTCCCACCTGTCCGCCGTGCTTCTGGCCGGCCTGCTTCTCAACGCCACACTCGGTTGGTCCTGGGCCGACCCCATCGCCGTCCTGGTGATCGCCGCTGTCGCCGTCCGAGAGGGGCTGGAGGCCTGGCGCGGCGAAGGATGCGCCTGCGGCCCCACCCCGGCCAGCGAGAACCCCCTCGAGGCGACCCCCGTCCAGAACGGCGTCGACGACTGCTGCAGCGACCCCGCCGAACACCGATCGGAACAGAGCGCCACCGCCGAGCAGAAGGCCGCGCAGGTTCCCCGAACCTGAGCTCCCACGTACGCTCTGAGCCCCGTGAATGCTCAGGTTCGCGTCAAAACCGTCAAATTTCATGCGAACTTCTAACCTGCGGCCTCGATGGCCTCGTTGGTGTAGTAGAGCTTCTTCTCCAGCGGGTGGAGCACCGTCTGGACCTTGTAGGTGGCATCACCGATGCACCACAGCGCGCGGCCCTTGTCCTGCATCGCCCACCCGGAGACGAGGTCCTGGGCGATCGGGCCGAGCCCGAGCATCGAGTCGAGCTCGCGGGCGACACGGGGCTTCTGGGCGCCGAGGATCTTGATGTCGGCCAGCTCGAGGAGGTCCTTGGCGATCATCGCGGCCTGGGAGTCGGCGTCGCCGACGGAGAGCAGGTCGGAGGGCTTGTGGAGGTTGCAGAACTGGATGTCGCCGCCCTTGCCGGCCATACCGCGGGAGAGCCGCAGGTCGGCGTCGAAGCTCGCCACCGCGGCGGTGCCGAGACGCATCTGCTTCCAGACCTCGTCGCGCACGACGATGCGCAGGTCGCCCGGCTCGGCGATCTCCCGCAGGCCGCGGCCCCAGGAGTTCATGCACAGCAGCGCGATGCCCACGGCCTCGTCGCCCAGGCCGTCGAGCCGGGAGAGGCTGAACGACTGGATCGGGGCGCGCCAGTCGACCTCGATGTTGGTGAAGTCGTCGAAGAGGCCGGCCAGGGTGCCGGTGACCAGCTCGCCGAGCGCGTTGCGCAGCAGCCGGGTCTCGTCGAGGAACACGCGGGGGTTCGCGTACTCGCAGGCCCGGACGAGCTCCTCGGTGGGGTTGCGGAGCAGGTCCCACAGCCGCGGGATGGTCGTCTCCTGCAGCACCGTGTTGCCGGCGGCGTACCCGGTGAGGATCGCCAGTGCGTTGCGGACGACGTCGGACTCGTCGGGGCCGAAGGGCACCCGCCGCTCGTCGTCGATCTTCATGGAGCCGACCAGGCCGCGGACCAGGACCAGCCACCGCTTGAAGATGATGGTGGCGCGGCGCTGCGCCTCCTCAGCCGAGAGCTTCTCCCACGCGTCGCCGAGCGGCCCCATGGACAGCGGGTTGACCCGGGCCCAGAAGCCGGGGGCGATGACGAAGGGCTCGACACCGAGCGCGCGGCACAGCGACTCGTACTCGTCCTTGACGTCGCCGGTGACGAGGGTGCGGTAGCCGAACGGCATCATCCGGGTGCAGAACGCCTTGGTGGTGCCGGACTTGCCGCTTCCCGGCTTGGCGAACTGGAAGATGTTGGGGTTGGTCGCCGGCACGTCGTCGCGCAGCACCCACCCGAATGGGTCGCAGTAGAACGAGCCGCCGGAGAGCTGGTCGACGCCCATCTGCGCCCCGGTCGGGGGCAGGGCCGGCGCGGACACGAACGGCCAGAACACCGGCGCCTGGTCGCTGGTCATCCGCCAGGCCTGCGCCGGGGCGGAGGCGGGCGCCCAGCCGCGCCCGCGGCGCGCGGCCCCGCGGCGCGGGGCGTACTTGAAGATCCGGGGCTCCTTGGCCTCCGGCGCGAGCGTGGGGATCGTGGGCAGGTCGTGGCCGAAGTCCGACAGCAGGGCGGCCATGTCGCGGCCGCTGCCACGGTTCCGGCGGGTGGTGGTGGGCATCAGGCGTCTCCGCTCCGGGTCAGGCTCATCCCGACGGGGATGGTCGAGGCGGCGAAGCCGACGTCCTGGGCGAGGTCGAGTCGCAGCGGCGCGAACCCGGCGCGACGGATCGAGGCGTCCAGGCGGCGGCCGAACTCGGTGATTCGCAGCGTCTTGGGAACCGTGACGGTGCAGACCGCGTAAGGCCGGACCAGCGCGTTGCCGCGGGCAAGCTTGGCGTCCAGGCCGCGGGCCTTGTGGGCCTCGTCCCGCTGCTTGGCACGGGTCTTGCGGCCGAGCTTCTCGTTCATGCCCTCGGCCAGGTCCGCGGCCCACTCGGCGTTGCCGGACTGCCGGTCGGCCTTGGACTGGGACACGATCGGGAAGGCGACGACGAACGAGCGCCGCTCCCCCGACTCGCTGGGGGTGAGGATCGGCGCGAGTGCGCCCATCGCGACGCCGCGGGTCGGGAGCTTGATGGTGGCGCTGATCGAGTTCCACGCGTCGTGGCTGTAGTGCCGCACTGTCGCGTCGGCGCCCGAGGGCCAGCCAGCGCCCAGGGCACGTCGGCGTTCACGTTCGGGTCCTTCTCCCGCATGGCGAGGGCCTCGACGATGCTGGCGCGGTCGCCGGGGGCGAACCCGGTCCGGGACGCCAGGGCGAGTTCCGGTGAGGTGAGCCAGCGGACCGACGTCATGCCCATCGGGCCGCGGAGCTGGGCCTCGATCTCGGCCATGAGCAGGTAGAGCTCGCGGCATCGGCCCTCGAACCCGCCACCGGACTCCTTGGCCGACCGGGCGATCCGGGTCTCCGGGACGACGATCGTGACGAACTGCTCGGTGCGCACCGACGCCTGGGTGAGGCCCACCGCGAGGTCGCTGTTGACGACCTCGGACAGCTCCGGCGCGTTGCCGCGGCGGTGCTTGGTGACCCACAGCTCGCGCTCGGCACCGTCCTCGGGGACGGTGCGGGTCATGAACAGGATCTCGTCGATCTTCTCGGTGCGGCCGGCGACGTCGAGCAGCCCGGCCAGCGCCTCGCCGTAGCGGCTGCGCTCCTCGGTGTCCTTCATGCCGATGCCGGGGTGGACGACCGCGGCGGTGACCGCCCAGGTCTTCGTGGCGTCGTCGTGGATCACTCCCACGCGCTGCAGCTGCGAGCCGTGCGGCGGGCCGTCGTGGATCTTGATGCCCTGCAGCACCCCGGGTAGGTCGGGGGTGTCGAGGTCCTCAGCGCGACCCTGGGCCGCCTTGGCGCGGAAGGAGGTCCAGCCGAGCAGCCCGCCAACGGCGTACATGCTCGAGGCGAACACCCAGCCGGTGGCCGAGCGGCCCCGGACCGGGATGACGGTGATGCCCAGCAGGAACAGCCAGACGAGCGCGAACAGGAACGCGGAGAACCACGCTCCGCGACTGATCGCCCAGAACGCCGGCAGGCTGGCCAGCGCCAGGAACATCAGCTGGCCTCCGGAAAGGCCGAAGAACCAGCCGATGCGGTCGCGCTGGTAGTCGGCGTAGATGGTCATCGTCGGCTTCCTTCCGGGTCAGTAGAGGTCGATTCGGGGTTGGGGGCAGGTGGCGATCGGCTACACCGCCACCGGCGGGATCCCGCCGGCGGCCGCACCAGCCCCGCCGGCACCTCCGGCCGCTCCCCCGCCACCGGCGGCGGGAGTCTTGGGCGTCGCTGCGGCTCCTCCGGAACCGCTCTGGCCGCCACCCGAGCCGCCGCCCGGTGCGCCACCGGTGGGCAGCGTCGGCGGAGTCGGCGGTGCCGGCGGCATGGGCGGGTTCGGGGGCGGGTCGTCGTCGCCGTTGTTCTGGGAGCCGGGGTGCGTGCCACTGCTCTGGTCGCCGGACTGGCCACCCGACTGGCCACCGGACTGGCGGCCGCCCATGTTGCTGAAGTCGGGGCCGTAGGTGCTCTGCCCGACGCCGGCCTGGTTGGTCTCGTCCGACATCAGGGAGGTGGCCTTGGCGCCGGCGGAGTTGATCCAGCCCATGCCGGTCGACAGCGCCTGCCCGACCGGGCCGAAGCTGCCGAGCACGCCCTGGGTGGACTTGTTGAACCGGTCGCCGGTCGAGGCCTCGGCGCTCTGCTCCCCCGAGGAGCGGCCGTTGCCGTCGGTGGTCGACGCGGCCGAGGAGCCGCCGCCGGCACCGCCGCCGCTGAGCAGGCCCTGTAGGCCGCCCTGGATGGCCATGCCCTGCCGGAACGACGCTCCGCTGGGGGTGCCGGGGTCGACGAAGGCCAGGAGCTTGAACAGGGCCAGCGGCGCGACGACGCTGATCAGGATCGTCATCACCGCCGGCAGGGCGGTGCCGAACGCCTTGGCGGTGTCGTCGGCGAGGTGGGCGGCGACGCCGTTGGCGAACTGCACGCCGATGCCCAGCACCATCACCATCAGCACCGGGGTGAACGCCGCGGCGTGGAACCACCGCAGGCTCTTCCAGAACCAGGAGCGGGTGAAGTCGGAGACCAGCCCGGCCGCCGAGAGCGGGCCGGTGGCGGTCAGCACGAGCAGCGACGCCGCGCGGGCCAGGTAGACCAGGACGTGCCCGATCGCGGCCAGCCACAGGAAGATGCCGAGGAAGGCGAGCGCGGTGGCCACGCCGGCGTCGGTGATGTCGTCGATGCCGAGGCCGCCCAGGGGGTCCCAGTCAGGCCAGGTCTGCACCTTGAGCAGCGACTTCATCAGCGCCTTGGTGATGGCGCCGCACGCGGCGACGATCATCACGCAGTAGCCGAACCAGCAGGCGCAGACCAAGACGAACTGGCCGGCGCCGATGAATGCCCGCGCGAGCCCCTTGCCCTCGCGCTTGAAGGCCGCGGCACCGAGCTGGATCATCGCCAAGATGACCACCAGGGCGAGCGCGAGCCAGAGGGTGAAGGCGTAGACGTCCTTCCCTGGTCCGTCGGCGCGCAGGTCGGGGGTCAAGAACAGCTCGCTGAACGTGAGCACGATGCGCAGCACGAACAGGCCCGAGTTCCAGACCGCGAGCATCGCAGCAGTCCAGGCGTCGGCCGCGGCCTTGGCGATGACGTCCCCGATCGCCTCGAACGGGTTGGGGATGTCGCCGAGGCCCGGGATGCCGCCACCGAACAGGTCGCCGACGTTCGGGAGGCCGGGGATCCCGGGCAGGCCCGGGACGCCAGGCAGGCCCGGGAGCCCGGGGAGTCCCCCGTCGCAGATCGCGTCGAGGATGCCGCAGCCGTCCGGGAGCAGCCCGGCGGCCCCGTCGAGGACGTCCCCGGCGCCGTTGATCAGGTTGCCAGCTCCGTCCTTGACGCCGCCGGCTGCGTCTTTGCCGCAGTCGATCGGGTCCTTGGCGCAGTCGACGGCGTCACCGCCGAGGTCGCACAGCGCGTCGGGGCCGGGGCAGCCCATCTTGACGTTGCGGGCCGGCAACTGGCCGGCGGTCTCGACCGTGGCGATGTGCGCCGTGGCGGCCGCCGGCTCGGCCGCGGCCGCGGCGGGCGGCTGGGTGGCCATGGCCGCCCCGAGGAGCGTGGTGAGGACTAGGACCGCCAGGGCGCCGATGCCCAGCCGGGTCACCCGGTGGAAGAGGTCGCCGGCGGTCACTGGGGGCTCCGTTGATCGGGATCCAGCCGGCCTGCTTGTACTCCGGGGTGCCGGGCGCGACCGCCTTGGGCTGGCCGGTGGAGACCAGGTGCTCGATGTCCTCATCGCTGCCCTGGACCAGGCGCCAGTCGCCCACGCCGTCGACCTCGATCCACCGCATCAGCTGGGTGCCGGCGTAGAGGCCGTCGCTGACCTTGCCGTTGGCGGTGGTGAGGGTGACGTAGCTGAGCAGGTTCACCGCGTAGTAGCCGGTGTCGAGCTCCTCGAGGGTGTAGGCGATCGGCGTCACGGCGTACGACGCGGGCGGGGGACGTCACCCTCCTTCGGGACGCCGGCCTGCTGTCGGCGCAGTGCGACGGCGTCGCGGGCGCGCTGCTCGAAGACGGCCTTGTCCTCGGGGTTGGCGTACAGGCCGGCGACGGCGGCGGCCTGGTCGTAGTCGAACCCGACCTGCGCCTTGGCGACCTCGACCTGCAGCGCGACCGCGCCCAGGTCGGTCTGCGGGAACCGGGTCGGGTAGCCGTCGACCTGGTCGGCTCCGGTCGGGATCACCACGCCGTCCGCGGGGGCGGTCTCCGGGGCGACCTGGTCGACCGAGACGTTCTGCCCCTGCTGCCCGGTATGGCTCGAGGAGTCGCCGCTGGTCTTGCCGGTGTCGTCGTCGTCATCGGCCCGGCCGCGCGCTCCGAGCCAGACGGCGGTCGCCACCAGTGCGGCGATCACCACCAGGACGCCCACGCGCAGCAGAGTGGTGCGGGACTCCCCCATCGAGTCGTTCATGCGGTTGCTCATCTCAGTGCTCCCCTTCGTGGTGTCCGTGGTCGCCGTGGTCGCCGGGGTTGATGGGTTCGGTGTGGTCGGTGGACCAGGTGCGCCAGCCGGCCTCGTGTGCCAGCTGGGTTCCGGGCCAGGTCGCTGGCGCGGGTGCCGGCGGGGCGCCGGGGGCGACCATCCAGCGGCCGCCGACCCACTGCATGCGCTCGCAGTGCGCGAAGGCGATCTGGCCTTCGGACTTGTAGGTGGCGCTGACCTTCATCAGCACGCAGACCGTGGCCCAGTCGGGGCCGTCGGTGCCCTTGACGAGCGCGGCGGCCGGCTCCAGCGACACCGAGGCGCTGGGGTCCTTGACCTCGCCCATCCCGGTGCTGGAGAGGAACGCGCGGACGCTGGCGGTGATCCACCAGTCCTCCGCCCGGACCCCGCCGGGCAGCGCCCAGGCGTTGTAGACCTCCTCGGCGGTGCTCAGGCTCATCGACTGCAGCACCGCGAGGTCGATCTGGGCCAGCTGGCCGATCGCGCCCTCCGGGGTCTGCGGGAACCCGGTCATCACGAACGCGGGTCCGTTGACTCCGGTCCCGGTCGGGATCTTGATCTCCGGGGCCTTGGCGCTGGTGGTCTCGGCCGGGAAGGCCGCACTCTCGGGCACGGTCAGCATCGGCTCGGCCGCGATCTCGTCGCGATGCGCGGCACCGCGGGCCACCGTCGAGCGCTCGGTCTCGCCGGTGGCCACGCCGGTGTTCGCGCTGGCCTCGCCACCGATACCGGAGACCGCCAGGTAGACCGCATACACGAGGCCGCCGAGCAGGAGCGCAGCCACGGCGACGGCGGCGGCAAGGATGCCGAGCAACCGGCGCCGGCTCCACTCGCTGGTGCCTTCTGCCTTCTTCGTGGCTGCGCGCCGCATCAGATGCAGCCCTTGCCGAGGATCCCGTTGAGCATCCCGGGCAGCACCAGGTAGGCGATCGCGCAGGCGAACACGACCACCACCGAGATCACGCCGACCTTGGAGGCGTGCGGCAGGGAGAACACCCGGCCGGCGATGATCGCGCCGATGGCGATGATGATGCCGAGACCGAACAGGACGATCACGCCCCACAGCACGTAGCTGGTGATCTCGTTGGTGGGGCCGACAGCACCCGGGGGCGCCTTCGGGCAGACCTGGGCGGCCATCGGGAGGAGTGCGGTCATGACGTCCATGGGTGGACTTCCTTTCTGGGGTTGCTGACCCGGGCGGGTCAGGCGCTTTCGCTGGTGTCGGTGGACAGGTGTTGGGGCTCGAGCAGCTGACTTGCTGCCGAGATCAGGGGGCCGGGACGGGCCGGGAGTCCAGGCCATTGACCGCGAGGTCGCGGTCCTCGGGGATCTCCACGCATCGGTCCGCGTCCAGGACGCGACGTACGGAGGGGCCGCCGGCGTGCTCGAGGCCGCGGGGCCACTTCTTGCGGCGCGGGCCGCGGACGGCGAGGGTGATCTGCTCGGGCTGCCAGTGGCCGGCGAGGAGGTCCATGACGACACCGGCGCGGCGCATCCCGGGGACGGTGGCGGTGGTGACCAGGACGACCTGGTCGGCGGTGCGGACGGCCTCGGCGAGCCAGCAGTCGGTGGCCAGCAGCTGGCCGGCCTCCCAGCCGATGTCGAGGATCGTCAGCTGGGCGTCGTGCTCGGCGTCGGTGGGCAGCGGGACCTCGTCGACGTCGGCGAGGACCTCGCTGGCGCGCTCGAGCAGGACGTGGTCGCGCTTGCCCTGGCGCCAGTCGGTCGGGTGCAGGCCGAGTTCGGCGGTGCTGGCCGCGGCGAGGCCGGAGGCGGTGACCGAGCAGCACTCGATGACGCGGACCGGTGCGGCTGCAGCGAGGCCGGTCGCCAGGGCGACGGTGCTCGCGCCGACCGATCCTGCGGACCCGATCACGGCGATGGTGTGCTCGCCGTCGGCCGGGGTCCAGTCGTCCTCGGCGGCGGTGCCGCGGCCGCGGGGGCCCTTGCCGGCACCGGGGCCGGTGCGGAACTCGCCGGCGTTCAGTGCCTGCCAGGCGCGCTTGAGCTCGTCGACGCCGACCGGGCGGCTCGAGGTCTGGGTGCTCACTGGGCCTCCCCGATGGTGCCGCGGCGGAACTCGAGTGCGGCGCGGACCTCGGCCGGGGTCAGGCTCGCCAGCTGTGCCTTGGCGGCCTGGACTTCGTGCAGCTGGGCGACGCAGCCGGTCAGCTGCTCGATGGCCTCGATCTCGCGGCCGGCGATCGTGAACAGCTCGGCGACCTGCTCCGGCGTTCGGGTCTCGCCGTCGTGGGTGTTTGTCATGGGCTTCACCACCTCCACTCGCCTATGTGTTGCGGGGCGGTTCGAGCGATCACTTCCGGGCTCATTCGTCATGGGCGAACTTCCTGGGGGCGGCCGCGGCGAGGGCGCGCACGGTGCGCGAGCCGTGGCGTCGGACGGTTGCCTCCGAGACCCCGATGCGGGGCGCGACCCGGCTGGAGACCTCGTTGCTGAGCAGGCCGCCGTAGCCGCGCGCCAGACGCCGGGTCTCGACCCGGTCGGCCTCCTCGACCAGGCACAGCAGCAGGTACCGGTCGGCGGGGCTGATGACCTCGTGGTCGCACGCCCACGCGAGCAGCTCCAGGAGCTCCTCGGTGGCCGTGGGCTCCTCCTGCTCGGGGCCGGCGTCGGCGAGGATCTCGGGGCGGTGGAAGAGCGCGCCTGTGACCCGCTCGGTCCGCATCTCGGCCGAGTAGCCGGCGCCGTCGTCGGCGCTCGTAATGTCGCCGGCCGAGAAGGACTCGACGAGGGTCGTGTTCGCCCAAGTGCGGTCGGCCCGGGAGACGTAGAAGAAGTCGCCGACCTCGCGGAGCACGCCGACTCGGGTGTTGATCAAGATGTTGGACGCGACCTTCCGGAGCCGGCGCCACTTGAACGTGCGGACCTCGATCCACAGCTGCGAAGCCACGAGCTCGTCGACACGCTCGACCGCCGACCAGGTGCCCGCCATGACTGGCTGGCTGTCGCGGAAGACCTCGCGCGGCGGGAGGGTGCTCAGCCAGCCAGCGAGCCGGCAGGCGCCGGGCAGCAGGCACTTGGCGAGCGCGGCCGCAGCCGCGATGTCGTCACCACCGTCGGGGGCCGCCAGCATGGCCAGCGCCAGGAGGACCTGGTCGGATTCTTCGTGGTCCACCGTCGGCAGCCAGGAGCGGATGTCGTCGAAGTTGTCGACCACACCGAGGCGCGGATCGATGGCCACCCAGGCCGGCCACTTCTGGCGGGCCTGGTCGAGTAGCTCGCTGTTGTCGTCGAGGCCGAGCTGGTCGCCCACACTCATCGCACTCGCTCCTTTGGTCCGTGGCTGTGCACGGCAGAAAGGTCGCGAGCGGGCGTCCCCGCATCCGTCCCCCCAGACCCCTGATTTCGAGGGGGGACACTGAGGGGGACGCGCGTTTGCGCAGGTCAGAGGCGTCCCCCCGAAAGTTGAAGAAGTTTCTGGCCAACCCCTTGCGCAGCCCCGATTGTCGAGATGCAGTGAACATTGACTTTGCCTACGACAAGTCAATCTAGTGACGTTATGTCGTGCTCAGGTGGACGGGCTGCGGAGTTGCAAGGCCTCCCGGAACGCGCGGCTCGCGGCTGACCGTGCACGAGCCGGCGCCGGGTCTATGACCGCCAGCGGCGGACCGAAGAGCGGCCAAGGGCGGGCTTCGTTCTCTGATGCTGGGGAACGCAACCTCTGTCCCTGTGGTCGCTAGAGCCACTCGGCTGGGATGAGTGCACGACCCTCGTGCCAATCCTCGACGAGACTCTCGCGGAACCAGTCCTCGTCGATTTCAGCGTGCTCGGTCATGATCACCTGGAATCCGGCATCGCCTTGAGTGGCCTCGTACGCGACTCGTAGCAGTCGCTCTGCCGCGGCCATATCTCCGATGCGCTCTTCCGCGACGGTCACGGTGTCGGATTCACGCGGGAAGTAGACCTGGCTTGGCTGGTCGAGGAAGAGCATGTGCGGCACTGGTCGGGCCGCCCTCGCGTACTGCTGGTGCAGCGCAAGATGGGTGACCATGTGGTACGCCACCCACGCCTCACCGCTGCCGACGCGGCGCAGCGGGATGGGACCGTTGGGGCCGTCGACGACTACCGTGAGCTCTCGCGCGTCAAACCGAATTGGATAGTTCGACCATTCGAGATCCAAAGGCGCGGCAGATGCAGTCATGGTCTGGGAAAGCCGAGAGACGATGGAGGCCATTCGGTCACGTACTGCGCCAGGCCCCACCCTCTCTTCGAGCTCCTGAATCTCGGTCTGTAGTCGAGAGACTCGAAGGCGCAGATCCGCCAGCCGGGTCTCCTCGGCCACGGACTCGAGGAACAGAGAGACCCGTCCGAACCAGAGGAGTCGCTGATCGCGCTGGTCGACGTTGCCCTGCAGGCGGCGCTGCTCGAGGTCAAGCGCCTCGAGTTGCGCCGTGACCTCAACCATCTGACGCCGCAGGTCACTCGCGCGGCCGGCGAGATCCTCTGCCAAGGCGCGCAACTGCGGCGGGTCCTGAGAGAACGCCGTAACAGTCTGTTCGAGACTGCGAAGCGAGGCCAGCACGTCGGCATGTGCCGGCAGAGTTTGGTCGAGCTCGGAGGAGCACATAGGGCACTCGTGGAGTGCCGGTGCTCCCTCTGTGACCTCAGCCCCGAGTCGTAACCGCTCGATCTGGTCCGCCGCAGCGCTGTCGAAACTTGAGCGGGCGTCGTAGAAGTCGCGGGTTTCGGCGAGCTGCTCCTGAGTGGCTTGGTAGTCCTCTCTAAGGGTTCGCGCTTGGTCTCGAAGCGTTCGACGTCGCGTGTTGAGCCGGTCGGTGGTTGCGCCGGCGTCGATCTCACGGTCGTCAGCGTCGTCGATGGTGACGCCTTGGAGGCGGGCAATGGCCTCATGTCGAGGAACCGACTCGCCTGCTGGCGTCTGAGCGTCGACCGGCTCGATGGCCCCCAGGTCGATGCCTTCGAGGAGAAGCATCGAGGCCCGAGATCCTTCGACGTCAGCGAGGTCTTCGAGCTCCCTGACTTGCTGTTGGACGCGGCGGAGTTCGCGGCGGCGGTCGACCAAGCGGCGGGCCAGGGCTAGGTCATCGGCGTCTACCGCCCCAAGGAAGAACGGAAGGGTGTCGCGGATCGACGCCTTGACGAAGTCGTCGCTCTGGCGATGGAAGAGCAAGGTGTTACTGCTGATCTCGTTCTGACTCTGGAACAGCAGCCGCGAGGCGTGCCTGATGGTGGCGCTGTAGGTCGGTGCCAGGCGTCCGTCCGGGTCGGCTGTGCGAGGAATGCCGGCGAGCTCGGTCAGCAGCGCTTCCAGTCCTGGGACATTGGTGACCGGCTCGAGCGAACCGGCGGCCGGAAGATCGGTCTGGTCGTACAGGACGCATACATCGTTGGAAGCAGGGCGGCCGGCTTCGGGTCCGCGGCGGGCGACGAGGACGCGCGACTCACCCACGACGAGCTCGACGGCGTACCAGGAGACGTTGTCGCGGATCACACCGTCGGCGACGCGGCACTCGCCGCTGGCAAGGCAGTAGTCGACGATGTCGATGATCGCGGACTTTCCGGTGCCGGAGTCGCCGGTGATGATGTTGAGCGCGTTCGTCTTGAAGGGCACGACACGTGGTTCGCGGTCACCGTGCGGGAAGAGGATGATCCTGCTCAGTTGGAAGCTCACGCGCTCACCCCCAGAGGGTCAGCTGGTATTGCCAAGTGCCGTTGCGCGCCAGCCAGCGCCCAAGCTTGGTGGCTTCCTTCAGAATCTCGCCAGCGACGGCGCCGGTGCGGTCGAGACGTGTCTGTGTCAGTCGCGTCGGCCCTTGGCCGATCGTCAGCTCCGGCCGGTTGATGGTCAAGATTCCCTCGCGCACCCCGACGAGGAGCGCTTCACGGACATGCGGGCGGAGCAGCCTCACGCGGCCGGGTGTGAGGAACCGGATGTCGGGGTGGTCGGCCAGCCAAACTACGAGATCAGTGCGCGAGTTGTAGGGGAGCTGCTGACGTGAGTGCTCGTGGAGGAGCAGCGGCACGCAAAGGAACGGGAGTGGCCAGGGAAGTCCCTCACCACGGGCGGTTTCGTAGGCGCGCGCCGCCTGCCGGATGGTGACCGCGAGAAAGTACGGGTTAAAGAGGTTCGCCTCCTCGCGCACCCGTGTTTCCCACGGCGGCAGCATCGTCATGCTGTGCTCTCTCCGATTGCAGTGGACAAGATGCTCTCGAAGTTGGGGTGCCAACCGACGCGCATCTGGTCGCTGAGGATGTGGAACGAGCCGCGGGTGACGAAGGCCGCGGTGCACCGTGGGCGGATGGGAAAGTCGGCCTCGAGCTCAAACCACTTGTAGAACTGCTTCGCCTCGCGTTGCATCTCTTCTTCAGCAGCGGCCGGGCCGATCTCATCGCACATCACGGTGAACCGGCGCCGCCACTCGCTCACGAGGTCGGACTCGTAGTCAGCAAGGTCGCCCACGGTGAGCAGCTCGGCCCCGAGCCAGCGTGAGCGCTGGCTGAAGGCCTGCATGTAGTCCTTTGCTGCTTGCAGTACCCGGGTGCCAGAGACTGGTAGCAGCGAGAGTTGCCGGGCGAAAATGCTGTCGCCGACATCGCCCAGGTCGGCGTCAGATGGCTCGGGCACGTCGATGGGGAGATTGTCCGCCGTCAACGCGTCACTGAGTGACTCGATCTTCAGGTCGATCTCGATCGAGTTAATGGCTCCCGGCCGCTTCTTGCTCAAGTGTTCGGCGCAGCGTGCGTACCACCACTCAACCATCCGTTCACGGACATAATCGACCTTGCTCGGCCGGACGAAACGCAAGCGCTGGTTCAGTCGATCGTCGAGCCCGTCGATCTCGGGGGCTTCGGAGATGATGCGGACGCGATCGAGCAGGCTCAGGCGCTGGGCGCGTTTGAGGTCACGGAACGCCTTGCGGGCTGCTTGGGTCGACACGGCGTCGCTGGTCTTGGCGTAATCGAGGAGCAGCTCTTCAGCCTTCTCGACGTCTCGGTCTGAGATGCCCAGCAGCGCGGGCGCGGAGTCATCGGCACATCCCGCTGTCGTGATGAGGAACAGGCATGCGTCGTCGGACAACTCACCTGCGACCAGCCGTGTGCACCACACCCGGAGTGTCGACCACAGGTCCGTGTTGGCGGTCGTCAGATCCGGACGTCGCTCGCCTTGGTGGTGCTTGAGTTGCAGGAGCTCCATCGGCTCCGCGCCTTGAGGGAAAGTGACGTCGTCGAGGGTCTCGATCTCCACCAGGAGCGGTGAACCGTCCATACGCTCCAGCGCAGCCAACAGCGAGTACTTGCACTGGTACAAGTAGCCCAGTGCCGATGCCGCCGCGCTGAAAGGGTCCGAGCTCAACCATGCCTCCCGCAGTACTCGACCGGAACCTAGCATCGCCGACTCGACTTGTCGCCAACATCCGCTTGACGGCGCGGATACCCGGGTCGGCTTCCTGCGGCGTCTCGTCTTTCAGTGGTCCGGCACGATTACCCGTGCGCTCCATGTCCCTTAGGTAGTGGCGTGGTCGGCAGGAGCCGATCAGCCGGATCGTCGCACGGATCTCGGCCCGGTGAATCGCTACCTTGCCAGGAACGGCCCGTCTGACTGAGATGAAGGGCGAGCCGTCCCGTGCCAGGAACGCTGTCACGGATGCGGCGCTGCCGGGCTCGGCGCCTGAGGCGTGGGGGCCGACCCCCACCGCCGTCCTCACTCGCCTGCGGGCGTGGTGGATCGGTCCTTCGGTTGCCGCCAGCCGGCGGGCACCTTGTCGACGGCGAGTCCCTTGTTGGGGGACGGGAGATGCTGCTCCTCGATGCTCACGACGTAACGGCGCCAGCCCGATCCTGCTTGGAACCTCGCCAGCCAGATCTCTGTTGTACCTAGCGGCTGGTCGAAGTCCCGCCGCGCGCGGCCCCGGAACCAGATGTCGGAGATGCCGTCCGGGAGGACGAGGTCACCGACGTGCTCGAGTGAGCCGTCCTCGTAGGAGTCGGAGAGCCGGTAGAAGTAGTGGCCGCCTTCCTTGTGGCCGCGCGCAAACAGAAAGAGGTGCCGTTCGTCGGCTGGCTGGCCCAGCAGTTTGTCGAGATTCTCCTTCGCCCAGGTCTCGGCGAGCATCTCGGTACACACCTCCGCGAGCTCGCCCAGGCGCACCGGGATTGACCCGCCCTCCTCCTGGGGCTTCCCCTCCCTCTTCGCGGCCGCCCATGTGGCCATGAGGCTCGTGGCCGGGGGTGACGTGATCTCGACGATGCCGCGACGCTCGTGGTCGTCGGGGTAGGTCCAGGTGCCGTCGGGCATCTTGTTGCCGGCGCCAGCGTCCGCGAGCTTGATGTCGACCGCGAGGACCTGCTCCATGGCGAGGAACGCGATCTCTTCTTCACGACTTGTCTTCGCGCCCGCTGCGTTGCCCATGGCTCGGAGGGTAGCTGGTGGGAGCGCTCCGCCCGCCCGCGTCACGAGGCGGTCTTCCCCGGGGGCCGGTCTCGGCGCTCACGACACCGTCGCGACGGGCCGTTGGCCTCGAGTAACGTCCGCTCGACCACGCTGCGGTCGATTTCCGACCCTGACTACTCGTGGTGGCCCAAGCAGAATGCCGGCGTACCTTACTAAGGACGTGCTGATCGCCGAGCGCCCCGACGGCGATGCGACTGGCCGTACACGGACAGGGCCGACAGACGGGCCCAACGTCTACTTTGACGAGACCTACCGATCAGGTCGGCTCCGTCAAGGCTGCCCGCGAGAAGGTCGGCAATCTTCGCTGCGTCTCGACAGTCAGTGTCGAGATGCAGCGAACATTTCCAAACGGACCAGATGGTTCTTTCAACACTGATCAGCTAGACATTCGGCGTCTGGTCAAGGACCGCACGAGGCGAGCCGGGGATAGATCCGGGCGGGGCCATCGCCAACGACGTCCGGCGCTGGGCCAGGTTGTTGGGTGCCGAGTTCTCAGAGCGCCGCGAACCCCAGCTCGAGGCTGGGCCTCCGGACGCAGGCAGGTGGCTGTTGCTCAAGGACTTCGCTGAGGTGAACCAGCTTGGCTAGAACAGACCAGCCGTGGCAGTGTCCGTACGCTTTCCGAAGTGAGGAAGGTGTGTAGTGGACCGTCGAAACATGGTCTGGCCCATGAGCGGCACAGGCGACCACCTGGCCGAGACGCTACGGTCGGCCGCGAACGCCACCCACTCGGTGTCCGGGGGCGCAACCGACGTCGTCGACGGCTATCTGCGCTGGGCGGCCGACCAGATCCGCATGCTTCAGGGAATGCTCTCCCCCAGCGATCTGGACCGGTTGATCACCACCCCGCGCTACTGGGCGACGCAGGCGGACAGGACCTCTGTCCTCACCACCGTCAACGTGATCACCGACGAGCTCCAGCATCGCCGGCGGGTACTCGAGGCGACTGCGGATGCCGTCGCGCAGCAAGCCGAGGCGTGGTCGCCAAACGACGGTCAGTTCACCAACTACGTGTTGATCGACACCAACTTTTGGATGGAGAAGACCTCCAGGGATCTCGATGCCCTGGACTGGCACCAAGCGCTCGCCGACGCCACCGGGCTCAGTCACCCGGCAATGCAGGACGAGCTGCGGATCGTGGTCCCGCTGTTGGTGATCGACGAACTCGATGAGAAGTCACACCGCCGCGACACACGTCCGAAGGTCCTCGGTGCCACCAAGTTCCTCTACAACCTGCTGGCTGACAATCCAGGCAAGCCGCGCCAGATCCGTGATGAGACGCCCGCGCGGGGCGCCGTAACTGCGCAACTCCTGTTCGACCCGTTGAGCCACCGACGGCTGCCAAACAACGATGACGAGTTGGTCGAGCGTCTGCTCGTGCTGCGCGACTTCATCGGCCACCCGGCGAGTCAGATGTTCTTTCTCACCCAAGACGGGGGTGCCGCGTTCCGTGCCGGCGCCTCCGGGCTGATGCCGCGGCATGCACCTACCCCACCAAGGACCAAGGGAGACTGATCCGCGAGGACCAGAAGCCGAGGAGTTCGCGAAGCGCATCCCTCATCGCTCGTTCGAACGCCAAGTCGCGCTCGAAGCTGACCCTGCGCGCGGTCCTCGACACGAGCTGCAGCGTGCACCTCTTCGATCGCGCTGGCGAACATGCCCGACGAGGTGGGCAACTTGCTCATGCTGGCCGTAGGAAGTATTGACCGGCCCAATCGATCTGTCGCTCAGCCCTTCGGCGGGTGAGGGTCGTTGCCGTATGAGTTGCGCTCTCCGATCTTGCCGTCCTTCTTGTGAATCAGGTGCTCGACGCCATCCTTCTTCGCCGCTGCGCGACCGGCCGCCTGCGCCTCGGCCTTGGTGTCGTGCGTACTCGAAGCGCGCTTTCCACCCTCGCGGCGGTTGGCCCACCCGTCCTCGGTCGGCACCGTGTGAATGTTCTTCTTGTCGGCCATAACCGTTTCCCTTCCGGCGCCCTCCGGCGAGGGGGCCAAGGCTGCCATCATCTCAGTCCATCTGGACCCGTGGACGGGTCCACTTCCTGCAGTGAGCGCGGCACCCACGGAAAGAGCTTTCGGCTCAGCGAATGCTCCGATTCAGGCAACTAGGCTCTGTCGTCATGGCCGCACGCGACTGGGATCCGGAGTACCGGTTGATGCTTGAGGAGGCCAGGCGGTCGATCGACCGACAAAGCGAGCGCGTACAGACGGTGCGCGAGCGCGCCATTGGCTTGGTCGGCTTCGGTGCCATTGTGGCGGCCGCCTTCGGCCTCGGTGACACCCGTGCCGTCGATATCGTCGGTATCCTCGCCCTCCTGGCTTTCGTCGTGGTCGCCGGGAGTGCGCTATACATCTTGAAGCCGCGCGTGTTCAAGTTCGAGTTGAGCGCACGGCTGATCGAGTCGACTCTCGACCTGCCGAGCTACGAGGGGATCGCCCACCTCCACTACAGCTTGGCTATCCGCCACGATGAACACCACGCGTACAACTATCGGAAGCTTGAGCACATGCAGACGGCGATCGCGATCGGCGTGCTCGGACTGTCAATCGAAACAGTCGCGCTGGTGGTCCGGCTCATGCTTTCATGATCCGCATGAGTGACGACACGGCACCGCCGGAGCGTCCGGAGCCGCCGGAGCGGCCGCGGCTTGAGCCGCTTCCGGATCCCGTGGTTCCAGATATCCGTGAGTCCCCTCAACCCGAGCAGAGGCCGGGGCGAGTCGAGACTCGGGGCGACTGACTGAAGCCGAGACCGCGGGCCTTGCGACGCGGCGGTGCGCTGCGCCAGGAGCCTCCCGCTCCGTGGGTCGCGTGCCGTGGCACCCGATGAGGGCAAGGTCGCCGAGACAATGGCCCTCACCATCGAGCCGCGTGCGGCAAGCCATACGGCGAGCAAGTCGGGCCTGGCGTTGAAGGGCTCGACCGCGTGCCCGATCGTCGGGCGTCTCATATGGCGCACCCTTGAGGACGCGCTCCTTGATGTGTCACAGAGGATCGGTCACCGGGGCAGATGAGACTTCGCCCGCGAAACCGCGTGGGATTCAACTTGGTGGCCAAACGCATCACGCGCAGAGCGCCGAGTCGTCAGGTGCCGATCTCGCGGTGGACGCCGCCAGCAGCGGTGTTGACCCCCTCGGCCAGGGTGGGGTGGATGTGGATGGCGTTCGCGAGGTCGCTGTAGCTGGCGCCGCAGGTCATCGCGATAACCGCCTCGTGGACCAGGTTCCCGCCCTCGGGGCCGGCGATGTGGCAGCCCAAGATCTGGTCGGTGGCGGCGTCGACGACGAACTTGACCAGGCCGCGGGTGTTGCCGATGGCACGCGCTTTGACGACCCCGGTGAAGTCCTGTCGGCCGATCAGCACGTCGAAGCCGGCGGCCCGGGCGGCCGGCTCGGTCATCCCGACGGAACCGACCTCGGGGTCGGTGAAGACCGCGTGCGGCACGATCCGGCCAGCAATGGAGCGGTCCTGGTTGCGGAAGGTGGTGCGGTAGGCGATGTCGGCGTCGTGGCGGGCGGTGTGGGTGAACATCGGGCCGCCGCGGATGTCGCCGAGCGCCCACACCCCCTCGACAGGAGTCTTCAGCTGGTCGTCGACGGGCAGGAACCCCTGCTCGTCGGGCTCGAGGCCGAGGTGCTCCACGCCGAGGTGGTCGGTGTTGGGGGTGCGGCCGGCGGCGATGAGCAGGTGGGTTCCGGTGATCTCGCCGGACTCGTCGCCCTGGCAGCCGACCCGGATCCGACCGGGCTCGCCTTCGACCGCGGTGCATGTCGTGGCGGTGAGCACGGTGAGCCCGTCGGCGTCGAATCCGGCCGCCATGGCTGCGGAGATGTCGGGGTCCTCGCCAGGTAGTAGCCGGTCGGCACGCTGAATGACGGTGACCCGGGAGCCGAAGCGGGCGAACATCTGGGCGAACTCGGTACCGATGTAGCCGCCGCCCACCACGATCAGGTGCTCGGGCAGCTCGGTCAGGTCCAGCAGGGTGCGCGAGGTGTAGTGCGGCGTCGTATCGAGGCCGTCGATGGGTGGGCGGGTGGTTCGCATCCCGGTGACTAGGAAGACCTTGTCGGCCTCGATCTCGGTGCCGCCCATCCGCAGCCGGCGAGGTGCCACGAAGCGTCCCTCGGCGGGGTAGAGGTCGAGCCGGTCGGCCTTGGCGACCGCCTTGTAGGAGCCGTTGCGGATGGTGTCGATGATCGCGTCCTTGCGGGCCACGACGGCGGGGAGGTCGACGGCGGGCGCCGCGACCTTGATGCCGTACTCCTGAGCCCGGCGGATCTGGTGGGCCAGGGCAGCCGAGGCGATCATCGTCTTTGTGGGGATGCAGCCTCGGTTCAGGCAGGTCCCGCCGAGCCTCTCCTTCTCGACGAAGGCGACACTCCCGTGCCGGGCCGCACGCAGGGCCAGGGGGAGCCCGGCCATGCCGCCGCCGATCACCAGGGTGTCGTAGCGTTCGGTCATCGAACTCTCCGTTCAGGATCGTCGCGGGGCGGCGTCACCGTGTCGGTGGGCGGCAGCCTCGGCGCTGGGTTCGACGGTGTACCAGCCACGCCGCGACCGCCAGCGCGGCGCCCGCCGCGAAGAATGGCCAGCTCGCCGGGCCGCCGGCGGCGGCTGTCCCGACTCCTGCGGTGCCGGCGGTTGCAGCGCCGCCGGCGAGCACCGCTCCGCCGCAGCACAGGCCGACCAGGGACAGGCCCGCGCCGAGCAGGGTCGAGAGCGCGCCGAGGCCGCCCAGGCCAGCAGCGACTGAGTAGCCCGCCGCCCTGCGAGCCCAGCCAGGTGCCCAGCGCGGTGCCCAGCCTGGGGCACGGGCACCCGCGCGCTCAGCGGTGACTGGTAGCCGGCGCATCGGTTTGATCCTTGTGCTCGTCGGGGCCTGCGCCTGGGGCGCAGCAGTCCCCGGCCGAGGAGTCGATATCGGGCGTGTGGGTGATGGCGGTGTTGTTCGCAGAGTGCGTGGCGCAGGTGCGGTATCGGTGGAGGACTCCGACGGCGATCACGGTCAGCACCGCCGCGATGCTGAGCCAGGCCACGCCCGCGGTGTGCTCCTCGAGCCAGTCGGCGGCGGCGGTGGAGACCCGCGTCATAGCGGTGCTGCGGCTTCCGTCGCCGGTGGCGGCGGGGTACCAGTACCAGGCTAGGTAGGCGCCGGTCACGAGCAGCACCACGGCGGTGATCCGGGTGGCGTACCGGGCGATCGCGGCGATCCGGCGGATCAGGACCGCGCCCGCTGCCGCGGTACCGACCGCGACCAGGAGCAGGATCGTGGCCGACCCCAGCGCGTAGGCGGCGAAGACCGCGAGCAGGCCCGTGAAGGTCGCGGTGGCCTGGGCTTGGGCGATCACTGCGAGTAGGACACCGAAGGTGCACGACAGCGAGGCCGCGGCGTAGCCGACGCCGAAGCCCACCATCCGACCGGTTCCCGGCGCACCGGGGCGCGGCGCGCGGTGCATGGCGGGAAGCCGGACCCCCAAGCCGTGGCCGGCGAGCATGACGACGCCGACAAGGACCAGGGCGACGCCGATGGCCAGGCCCAGCCAGGGTGCGGCCCCGATCACCGCGTGGGCGCCGGCGCTGACCGCGATGCCCATGGCCGTCAGTGTCCCGGCGAACCCGAGGGTCAGGGCGGCACCGGCCCGCAGCGAACGGGCCAGCCGCACCGGTGTCGGTGCATCGTGGGTGTCGCCGATGGTGTAGGTGAACCAGGCGGGCAGCAGCGCGAACCCGCAGGGGTTGACCGGGGCGAGCATGCCGGCCGCAAAGGCGAGCGCGAGCAGTCCGTTCACGAGGCGGTCACCTTGGCCAGCTCCGTGCGGATGGTGTCGGCTGAGGGTTCGACCGCCCGGAACGTCACGTTGTTGTCGGCGTCGAGAATCAGGACCGTGCTCAGCTGGGTGACTTCGTAGTCCGCGGTCAGGCCGCCGTCCTTGTCGATCGTGTAGCCGACATCGCTAGCGTCGTAGCCGTTGAGGAACCTCTCGATGTCACCCGCAGTCTCGTACGCGGCCACGTCGACGACGACGAAGTTGGCCGCCGTTGGGTCATCGGCCTGCACCTTGGCCAGCGCGTTCGCAGTGGGACCGCACCCGCCACATTCGACGGAGAAGAACAGCAACACCGTCGGCCGCCCGCCGGGGACCTTGATCGGTTCCCCGACCACGGATTGCGCGGTGAACCCCGCACCGGACACTGAATTGCCTTGGGTCGCCGAGGTGGGCTGCTGGTCTTTCGACAGTGAGCAGCCGGTCAAGGAGACTGCGAGCAGGGTCCCGACCGTGGCGATGAATAGGGCGGGTCGCTTGCGGCGGGTGCGGGGATCGGCAGGGCGGAGCAGCACGTCAGTGGTCCTCTCGGGTGGACTCGGGGAGATCGGTGTGGCTGAGCTGAGGAGGGTTGCAGCAGTCGGCGGCATCTGAGCCGTTACGGCGCCGCGTCATGGTCCAGAGGACGGCGGCGGCGAGCACGGTGAGGGCGGCACCGATCAGCCAGGGGCTACCCAGCCAGCCTCCGATGACACCCAGCGCGCCCGCTGCGATCAGCGCCGGCCCCGCGCAGCAAACCACCATGAACAGGGCCGCCCCGGATCCGAGGAGCACCCCGGACGGCCCCGACCCGTCGGTCCGGTCCGGCGGCTCGTGCCTGTTGTTGTTCGACATGGTTGGTCCCTTGCTGGCTGGTCGTCTCTGGTCGGTGGGTCTGGGGTGGCAGTGGTCAGCAGCAGTGGTGCTTCCCGGTGGCGTCCGGCGCCGGTGCGGTTCCGGCCGTGGCGCGGTCGAGCATCGTGGCGGTCAGATCGGTGGCCAGCCGGTAGGCATCGGCCACCGGGAGGACTTCGCCTCCCGGGTGGGCGTTCAGCCACGGCTGGGCGTCCTCGGCGGAGGTGAAGTAGTGGACCTGGTTGCAGAAGGACGACCGGATCGACGTCAGGTCCTCGGGGTTGACCAGGGAGACCACCGCGGTGGCCGGTTCGACCGCGGTCACGCCGGTGGGCGTCGCGGTCACCCGGACTGTTCCGCCGCTGGTCGGGGAGGTCGACTCGATCCTCGCCGCCCGGTCGATGACGACAGGGAAGATCAGCGTGTCCAGGGCACACCAGGTGTAGAGCTCCTCTCCGTCCACGGTGAACCGGTGCCGGGTCGGCCGCAGCGTCAGGCCCTGGCCCACGATGTGGCCCTCGTCGTCGTACTCGGTCTCCGGCGTCGCCGCCAGCGCGGCCAGCGTGGCCTCCACGCTGCGCCCGGCCGCCCGGGCCAGGTCGCTGATCGCGACCGGTTCACCATCCGCCAGCAACCGCAGCAGCGGCACCAGCAGGGCCGGATCAAGCCCGGACTCGTTCGGGGAGACCAGGCGGTCGTTGAGGTCTTGGCTGAGAGCGGTCATCAGGGTGGTTCCTTCCGGGACGTTCGGGTGGTCAGGAGGCGCAGCAGGAGAGCTGGGAGATGTCGGTGGTGAAGGACTGGCAGGCGATCTTGATGCCCTCGGCCATGGTCAGATAAGGCGCCCACTGGTGGGCGACCTGATCGACGGTCATCTGGGCCTCGAGGATGTAGACCCCGGCTGCGGCGAGCTCGCCGGCGTCCTTGGCGACCGCGGTCAGGCCGAGGATCTGCCCGGTGGCGGCGTCGGCGACGACCTTGATGAAGCCTCGGGTGTCTCGGTTGACCAGGGCCCGGGGCACGTAGTCCAGGGGCAGCACCCGACAGTCACACTCGATACCAGCGGCCAGGACCTCGGCCTCGGTCATCCCGACCGAGCCGAGTGCGGGGCTGGTGAACGTGACCCGGGGCAGGTGGCGGTAGTCGACCTCCCGGTCGGCGTCGGCGAAGGCGTTGTCGACCACCATCGTGCCGTGGGATGCGGCGACGTAGACGAACTCGCGGTGACCGGTGACGTCACCGGCGGCCCAGATCCGCGGGTTCGAGCTGGCCAGCCGGTCGTCGACCACGATCTCGCCCAGGTCCCCGGTCTTCACGTCGACCGCCTCCAGGTTCAGGCCGTCGGTGACCGGGCGCCGTCCCAGCGCGACCATCAGCCGGGACGCCCGGAACTCCTGGATCCCGCCGGAGACCGTGGCGGTGGCGACCACCTCACCCGTGGCCTCGTCACGGCGTACCGCGTCGACGGTGGCGCGCCGGACCACCCGGATGCCCTCATCGGCGAACACCCCGATCAGCGCCTTCGACGCCTCCGGCTCCTCGCGGGAGGCCAGCCGGGACCGCACCAGCATGGTCACCTTCGACCCGAGCCGGGCGAACAGTTGCGCCTGCTCCAGCGCCACGTACCCGCCGCCGAGCACCAGCAGCGACTCGGGCACCTCGTCGAGCGCCATCGCTGTGGTGGACGTCAGGTACTCGACACCGCTGGGGTCGTCTGGTCCGGCCAGACCGGGGATCGACGGGATCCAGGGCCGCGAGCCGGTCGCAAGCAGAAAGTGCTCGGCCTCCACGGTCTCGGTGGTGCCGTCGGCCCGCGCTACCTCCAGGGTCGGGGCGTCGCCCGTGCCGGCAAAGGTCGCGTCACCCTGCACGATCGGCCAGCCGTAGGACGCGGCCACGTCGGCATACTTCTCCGCGCGCATCGATTCGACCAGCGCCTGCTTGCCTCCCACCAGGGCGGGCATGTCCACGGGTACCGGCGAGGCGGTGATCCCCGGGAACCGGCCGGCGTCCAGCGCGACGTGCTGTGCCTCGGCCGCAGCGATCAGCGCCTTGGACGGCACGCAACCGGTGTTCACGCACGTGCCACCCAGGCTGGCGCGCTCGATCATCACCACGGACTTGCCGAGCTTCGTGGCGTGGATCGCGGCCGCGAACGCGGCGCCGCCGGACCCCACGATCGCGAGGTCGACCTGTGTGTTGGGCATGTGCGAGCCTCCCGGGGCTTGGTTCGGATCTGGGTACAGGGCCATACTGGACCTTCCAGTACAGGGGAAGGTCAAGCCCAGAAGGAGTCGGCTTCCATGAGAATCGGTGAACTGGCTGAGGCGTCCGGCACCACCACCAAGACGCTGCGGTTCTACGAGGAGGGAGGGCTGCTGCCGCCCGCCGATCGCACCCCCTCGGGCTACCGCGACTACACGCCCGATGCCCTCGCTCGACTCGACTTCATCCGCCGCGGCCAGGCAGCGGGCCTGACCCTCGCCCAGATCAAGCAGATCCTGACCATCCGCGACAGCGGCACACCACCCTGCGGACACGTCAGCGACCTGCTCGCCGAGCGCCTCACCGACCTCGACACCCAGATCGCACAGCTGGTCGAGCTGCGCGACACCCTCGCCCAACTGCGCAAGGAGGCCCGCAACGCGGAACCAGACAGCTGCCCCGCCGACCAGGTGTGCCGATACCTGTAGGCAACGAGCCGGACTGCCACGCTTGAGCCACCGCCGGGCAGTCTCTCAATCGTCTCGGAGGCGGAACCTCCCACGGGAATGTCGCAGGCCAGCGTGCCTGCGCCTCTGGCCGGCGTCCGTCTATCCCGTCCGGTGATGTGTTCCGGTGAAGGGGCCCCATTCGGACGGGCCGCCGTGGCCACGAGGCGGGGCCCATCGCCTACCTTGACGACGAGCCACTTATCGACCGATCTCGCCAAACTGTCCCGCGGGCGCGTCGTCAATCTTCCCTGCATCTCGACACCGATTGTCGAGATGCAGCCAAAGCGAGGCGATCGAACTTTCGCCTCAAGAACACTGGTTCGGTAGACATTCTGGCCAGTAGGGCCGGTTCACCGGACTTGACCGCTGCCGGATGGCAGCATCGTGGACCCGCTGGAACCTGGCCGATCAGGCGCCTGGATGTCGGACGCAGCGGCTAGGTTGCACGAGACCAGAACGGAGTTTGCGTAAGTGACCTATGACCTGCAGCGCCTCGGACCGCTGGGGTTTCAGGATGCCGCAGCAGCTCTCGTAATCGCCCAATTCGGCCCTGTCGTGCGCCGACTCGGGCGCGGCAAGGACGGGGGCCGCGACATGGAGGCGCGCGGAGTTGTCGTCTGGTCCGGGACTCCAGAGAAGCCTGGCGAAGCTTGGGATGGCCATACGGTCTTCCAGGTCAAGCACAGGGAGCGGCCGCTGGGCACCAAGGCCGACGCGCAATGGCTGTGGGACCAGATCCGCAACGAGCTCAACGAGTGGGCCAACCCGGACTCGAACCGTCTGGAAGTGCCGAAATATCTCGTCTTCGTCTCCAACGTACGGCTCTCACCCGACCCTGTGGACGGGGGCCTCGCCTACGTCGAGGAGAAGATCTCCGGCTTCTTCACCGAACTCAATGACCGCAGTCTCGACGACGGTCCCCGACGCTACGAGCGCCAGACTCGCAGGCAGCGTCTGCAGCCACTCAAGAAGTGGCGCCTTATCGACGGGAACCAGGTCGACTCTTGGTTCGACATCCACGACGGTGTCCGGCGCGCCTATGACGGCTTCCTCACCACCGGTGACGTCCTCGCAGACTTGGTGGCACTGCGCGCTGACCTGCCCGCCAAGGACCTCGAACCCGCTCTGCAGATCCATGCACGGAACTCGCTGGTCCGAGACCGCAACATCTATTTCGATGAAGCCGGCGGTGACGGGGGCGGGGTGCCGCTGGATCGGATCGCGGTTGACCTACCGGTCCGCGTGCGCTCGACCAATGAAGCTGCGCGTGCCGTTCAGTACGTGCTCGACCGAGGGGAGCACGCGCTCAAGCCGTCGATCGCCACCCTCCCCAAGCCTCGCCACATCGTCCTGACCGGCGCGCCGGGCAACGGCAAGACGACTATTACCCGTTTCCTCGTCCAGGCCTACCGAGCCGCCATGCTCGCCGACGCCAACAACCTCGGCGACGACCACCGCGCCGTCATCGACGGAACCGCCGAAAAGCGGCTCTTGTGACTCTTCCGTGGGTCGCTGACCGCGCCTGAACGGCCACACGCCGCTCCCGCTCTAGGTTTCTGGCTTGTCTAGAACCGAAACTGCAGAGCGGAGAACGGCGTGCGAAACGCCAGCCTATGGCGCGCCCTCTTGGGCGTCGAGAAGACCGTCATTGAGGACATCGAGTTCGACGAAGTAGGCGAGGTGGTCGTCGCGCATGTGCGACCACGACGAGCTGGCCCGCGGCCGGTGTGGTCGATGCGGCACACGAGCTTCCTGGTACGACCCCGGCGAAGGACGCCGCCGTTGGCGCGGCCTGGACCTGGGCACCGTGGAGGTGTTTCTCGAGGCAGACGCGCCGCGCGTGAACTGCCCGACCCACGGGCCGACCGTCAGGCAGGTGCCGTGGGCACGACACGCCGCCGGCCACACGCTCGCTTTCGACCAGCAGGTCGCCTGGCTGGCGACCCAGTCCTCAAAGTCCGCGATCACCCAACTGATGCGGATCGCGTGGCGCACCGTCGGAGCGATCATCACCCGCGTCTGGGCCGACACCGCCGAAGGGATCGACGCGTTCGCCGGCCTGCGACGCATCGGGATCGACGAGATCTCCTACAAGCGCAAGCACAAGTACCTGACCGTCGTGGTCGATCACGACACCGGCCGACTCGTATGGGCCAAGGCCGGACGCGACCGCGCCACGATGGAGGAGTTCTTCGACGCCCTGGAAGCCTCCGGCGAAGGCAGGTGCGCCCAGATCACCCACGTCACCGCTGATGGCGCAGAGTGGATCGCCAACGTCGTGCGCGAGCGATGTCCCCAGGCTGTGCGGTGTGCTGACCCGTTCCACGTCGTCGGCTGGGCGACTGACGCCCTCGACGCCGTGCGCCGCGACGCCTGGAACCAGGCCCGTCGCGCTGGAAACACCAAGGTCTACGGGTGGGCGGCTGGTCGTCGACTCGTCGTGTCCACCGGTCATGCTCGAGCCCTCAAGAACGCCCGTTACGCGCTGTGGAAGAACCCTGAGAACCTCACCGAGAATCAGCAGGCGAAGCTTGCCTGGATCGCGAAGACCGACCCGAGGCTCTACCGCGCCTACCTCCTCAAGGAGGGCCTGCGCACTGTGTTCCGGTTGCCGCCCGACGAAGCAGCTGATGCCCTCGATCGCTGGATCGCGTGGGCTCGACGCTGTCGGATCGAGTCCTTCGTCAAGATCCAGCAGCGAATCGCCAAGCACCGCGACGAGATCCTCGCCGCGATCGAGCACGGCCTGTCCAACGGCCTGGTTGAGTCGGTCAACACCAAGATCCGGCTGATCACCAGGATGGCCTTCGGGTTCCGCTCACCCGACGCCCTCATCGCCTTGGCCATGCTCAACCTCGGCGGCCACCGACCCGCCCTGCCCGGCCGATGACCCACGGATCAGTCAGAAGAGCCCGAAAAGCTCCGGCTTCTCAAGCGCGCGTTGCCCAGCCACCGGCGGTGGGCCGTGCGGGTCGACCTGGCCGAGTTCGCCAAACGCTTCGTCGCCGGCGGCCGACAGTCGCTGCTCGCTTGGATCGCCGAGGACCTCACTGCGCAGGGTTACACCCGCAAGCTCGAGCCGTGGTTGCTCAAGGAGTGGATGAACACCTGGCCATGGTTCGTCGCCCTCGACGGGCTCGACGAGGTTTCCGAACCGGCCGTGCGCAAGTGGGTCATCGGCGCAGTGCACGAGTTCGTCGCGGATGCAGAAGCGGACGACTCCGACGTGTTCGTCCTGGTCACGACTCGCCCGAGTGGCTACGTCGACGAGATGTCGGCTGAGCAGTTTGACCGCATCGACCTCACCGATCTACAGACCGCCGAAGCGCTCGCCTACGGGCATCTGGTCACCCAGATCCGCCTACGCAACGACAGCGCCAGGATCGCGCGCGTGGACGGCATCTTGAAGGACGCCGCCAACAACGACGCATTGCGGCACCTGCTGCGCACCCCGCTCCAGGTGCAGATCATGTCGATCATCGCCGAGGGCGCCGGCCCCTTCGACCCGGACCGATTCAACCTCTTCTGGCGGTACTACGACGTCGTTGCTCGGCGCGAACAGACCAAGGAGAACACACGATTCGCCGAGCTCTTGCGCGAGCACGCTCCGCAGGTCCTCGACCTTCACGAACGCGTCGGCCTCGAGCTCCAACGCCGCAGCGAATCCGCAGACGGAGGAACAGCATTCATGTCGGAGGAAGACCTCTCCGCGATCGCCTGGCACGTTCTTGCCGATGAGGGCTACTCGCCGTCAGGCAAGGATGCGCAGCTCCTCGAACGGATCGTTCGCGCCGCAACACATCGCCTGGTCCTGCTAGTCCCACGAGGAGACGGTTACGGCTTCGACGTGCGCTCGCTTCAAGAACTCATGGCAGCTCGGCGCATCACGACGGGCGAACTCGACGTCGTTCTGGATCGCCTGCGAGCCCTGGCCCCCAGCCCGCACTGGCGCAACACCTGGTTGTTCGCAGCCGGCCGCCTGTTCGCCGAGCCACAGACCCACCAGCACGACGCCCTGCTCGAACTAGTGGCGAGCCTCGACGACGGCGTCGCCGACAGGTTTTCCTCGATCGCCCCCGTCGGGCCCTACCTCGCCTGGGACATGCTCGATGACGGCATGGCTGCTTCTCGGCCGCGGCGTCTCAAACAGCTCATGGGCCTGGCAATGAAGGTGGTGGAGTATCCCGCACCCCAGGCGATACCTGACCTCGTTCCGCTCGTCATGCGACTCAGCGAAATCGACGACGACCTGCGCTG
The DNA here is from genome assembly GCF_006494775.1 of Nocardioides humi. Taxonomy (NCBI): domain Bacteria; kingdom Bacillati; phylum Actinomycetota; class Actinomycetes; order Propionibacteriales; family Nocardioidaceae; genus Nocardioides; species Nocardioides humi. Next base: position 837,795 of record NZ_CP041146.1, read on the forward strand.
CCAAGTTCGCGACCATCTTCGCGAAGCCCTCGGCGGAGACACGAGCAGCCGGACCAACGCCGGAGCCATGCAGGCCCACATCCGAGATGCCGCGAAGAAGACGCCGACCAGCCCCGACGTACGCATGCTGGCCGAAGCCAAGCGGGCTCAAGGACGCTCGGTCACGCCCGACCCGCCCAGCGACTGGCAACACTTCGACGACGTCATCACAAGCCTCGCGAGCGACGCCGTTCACGACGTCGTCTCCCAGGCGGCGGCTGCTGTCCGAGCGGCACGGACGCGTGCCGTCACCGCCGAGGAGCTCGAGCACCTCGAGGCCGCTGCACTGGATCCCGAAGCATGCGAGCTCCTGGATGTTGCCCTAGACGCGGTCGCCCGTACCGAACCGGCAGTCGTCCGAGTCTGCTTCGAGGTCGCGCGCACGACGGCAGCGCGCCGGCAACTCGCAGCGCTCCTCGACCAGGTTTAACCGTCTCGTCGGGTGCGCTACGAGACCTCTGGATCGGCACGGAGCGAACGCATGGTCAGCTCGACCAAGCGCGTCGCCGCGGAATCATCTGGTGCCTTCGCCGCCGCGCTGAGGGCGTGGAGGCAGTAGTCGGCGAGCTCGCTCGCCGCGATGTCGGAGCGCAGCCCGTCATGACCCGAGACGCCTGGGGCTTTCCCCTTGCATCGGGCACCCCATCGGGCCGGCTATCGCCCGAGCCGTCCCGCCGCTATGCCGCCGGAGAAACGAGAACAGGCCCCCGTCCATACTCGAGGATGGGGGACCTGATTCTGACGCGGAGCTAGGGGGTGACGCCGACGCCGCGTGGGCTCATGTAGGTCGCGACCGGAACGCCGCTCAGGTGCCAGGTGGCGCTCCACCCAGCGAAGGTCGAGGAAGCCGCCCGGCCCCTGCTTCTCCGCGGCCACGATCGCCTCACCGTCGCGGGCCATACGTGCGATCCACTCGGCCGGGTGGTCGTCGAGCTCGCCCTCCACGACCACCGCCGGCTCGGCGACGAACTCACACCCTCGGGAGCTCGGTGAGGCGACCCCAGACGTTCTTCATGCCCTTGCCACGTCATTGGGTCAGCACCTGTGCCTCGCCGATGCGGATCGGCAGCGGGTTGGTGGTCAGGTCGAACTCGATGGTTCCGGACTGGCCACCACCGGTCCACTCGACAACCCAGTGGCTCGTGGCAGTGACCTGGTAGGCGCCCTCGGGCTGGTCCGTCGACATCTTCGCGTAGCGGTGCCCGCAGGTCGGCGAGTCCTGCTTGCCGTAGTGATCGGCGTACGGGGTGCCCTTGCCGGTGCAGTTCACCTTCGTCCCGTCCCCCATGTCCCACACGATGCTGGAGACGCTGGCGGTGGCACTGACCGAGACCGATCCCTCGCTGGCCGATGCAGTGATCGGGCCGAACGTGTCGTCGGTCGGGCTGTCGACCCACATCCACACCGGCAGCCCAACCAGACCAGCGCGGTTCGGTGCAGATTCGGGGACGATGCCGATCTTGATGGGGTCCAGATCCATTGAGGCGATCGCCCGGTTGGCGAGCACCACCGGATCGATTCCTACTTCGCCGGTCTGCACCCATGTGTACTCCCACGATGATCCCGGCGGCGGGAAGAAGCACATACGCCACGCACCGTCCTCGTTCGTCTGACCAGGAGGCGGCTCAAGCTTGTCGCCGATCTCCTCAGCCGACGGCCCGATCCAGCACTCGTGGACGCTGCTCCACACGGACCCCATCGGGCCGGTGCACGGGATCTCCCGACCGTTGTAGTTGCAGGTCGAAGAGCCCCCACCAGGTTCCTCGCCGCCACCCCCTGGGTCACCGCCCCCATCCGAGCAGTCGAGCTCGAACTGACCCGTCTCCGGGTTGTAGATCTCCTGGCAGTCCGCGCTCGCGCTCGTGGCGGTCAAGACGACGACTACGAACGCCGCGGGAACCGCCAGCACGAGCGCGAGTATTCGCCTCAGCATGACTGATCCCACTTGACGTCGGAGTTGGAGACCTTCCACGCGCCCTTGTCGCGAACGACCGTGTACTCAATCGGGACAGGGTTGCGCAGCGGGTCACCGTTCGGATCGGTGTGCTTGATCTTCTTGCCGTCCTTGTTGCGCTCCACGACATCCGTTCGATCCTCGCAGTCGATGATGAGGATCATCGAGTCCGATCGGCGGCGCGGCTCGGCGAGCGTGTGCACGTACTCCCCCGTGACCTTGATGTCGTACCGCTTGAGGGTGACAACAGCTTCTTGGATCTTGAGGAACTCGTCCCCCGTTGCCACCGGGTTGAGGCGCTTGAAGTCGATCGTGACGGCACGGTAGAAGTCGTCGCGCGCCTCGAGGTACTTCGTCAGCTGTGCGGCCGCCTTCTCCTCATCTGTCTTCGGAGTCGGCGAGGCGGTGGGCGGCGTCGGTGACGGGGACTGGCTCGGGGTCTCCTGGACCGTGGGCTCGTTGTCGTCGCCGCCGCAGCCCGTGAGAGCCAGGGCGAGGGCGAGGGCCACTCCCCCGAGTGCGGAGTGGTGCTTCCTCATGCGGTGTCTCCTCCTGTGGGTGGGCGGGGCCATGACGGATCGCTGGCTGACGTCGTTGGCGATGTGCTCGAGGTGTTCCTCGGCGGCGTCGACGAGCTCGGCCAGCGAGCCGTTGTCCGCCGGGTCGAACCCGAACTTCTTGTCGGCGTTGTAGAGGGTTCGGATGGTGTCGCGCACGAACACGGCCCGGGCGACGCGGCGGGCGTCAAGGTCGGCGTGGTCGGCGCCGGCCGCGGCGTAGCGGCCGGTGATCTCCTGGTCGAACGTTGCCACGTGCTGGTGCTCCCTTCCCCGAGTCAGCTCGCGAGCCAGCCGTGCGTACGGATGATTGTCTTCGTGCGCTCCGACAGTTCCATGGGCGCGTCGCCGTCGTCGGACCGGTTGCAGATCTCCTCGCGCAGGATCCGGTCGGCCTCGAGCTGGTCGCCCTCGGCCTTCATGACGTGGGCCAGGCACAGGCGGGTGCTCTCGCCGTCGGGGTCGGCCCGGTTGGCGACGTACGCCGCGGAGCGGGCCTTCACCAGGTCGCCGGCGGCGAGGGCCTCCGTGACGACGATGAGGGCGACGTCGGCGATCCAGCCACCCGCCATGAGGTCGACGCGGTCGGGCTCGTTGGCGAGCCAAGCCCACCCTTCCTCACGCAGTTGGCTGAACGGCTGCGCCTCTCCGACCAGCTCGAGCGCGGTGCACAGGTCCGCGACACCTTCGGCTCCGCCGCGGGCCTGTCCGCGCTTGCGGAGGCGGAGGAAGAGGTCGAGGTCGACGAGCAGTCCGTCGTCGACCTGGTAGACGTTGACCCCGGTGACCTTGGCCGCCGGTGCCTTGTCCGCGTAGGGCAGGTGGTCCTCGCCGGTGCGGGGGTTCGGGCCGAGCCAGTCGCGCACGATGTTTGTGTAGTCGCGGACCTTGCCGTCGGAGATCGAGAACGCGTCGCGGATCTGCTCGCGGGTGGCGCCGTGCTTGCGGTGCAGGGCGAGGAAGGCCAGCAGCTCGGTGAAGTACGGCCTGCGCTTGGCCAGCGCCTTGCCGTGGGTGCGCGCGGCGACCGGGCCGAGCAGGGTGAGCCGCGGACGGTCGCAGTCGGTTGAGAACCAGTCGGCGATGTCCTGGTCGAGGGTGGGGTCCTTCTCCTCGACCTCGGCGCGGACGTGCGCGGGCACCTTGGGGGCCAGGGCCTCGAGGTCCTCCTGCACGATCGCGCTCTCGCGGATGTACTCCTCGTCCTCGCCCTCGAGCAGGGAGGACATCGGCTCGTCGACGGCATCCTCGGGGGTGTTGCGCGGCAGGGTGTACTCGCGGCGCAGGGCCCCGGAGGAGTCGGTGTAGGCCTCCCAGCCGTCGGTGGCGGTCTCGTCCACCGGGGTGTCGACGTACTCCGGGGTCTCACTCTGGGCATAGACCAGGGCGCAGCCGCGGGCCTCGTCGCTGGTGAGCCCGACCGCGATCAGGTTGAGGTCGGCGTGCTCAAGGATCACGCGGCCGGTGTTGGTCATGTGCAGCGCCGCACCGGGAGTGTTGGGGCGCTCGCCGGCGACCACGATGGAGGTCGCGGACTGACCGACGTGGTCGTTGACCAGCTGCAGCAGCTGCTCGAGGTCGTCGGGGTCGCCGGCCGCCGCGTCCAGCAGCAGCATCCGCGCGGGCCAGGTGTCGTCGTCAACGCTGCCGGTGCGGCCCGTGGACACATCGGTGTCGTGTCGCTTCGCCCGATCAACGGTAGTCACCGCCGCGGCGAGGATCTCCGCGGTCGCGGGCGTCCCGGCCGCGCCGGTCGGGTAGTAGCTGATCCGCTCGTCCATAGCGACGGTCTCCTCTGCCACGCCGATGCAGTCGACCTGGACGCGACGCGACCACGGGTTGACGGCCAGCTGGGCGGCGAGGTGGCGGGCGAAGTCACGCGCGTAGGTGGGGTCACCGCTGATGGTCAGCGTGGAGAGCTCCTCGCAGTTCAGCAGCCAGGTCTCGCCGGTGTCGCTCATGCCGATGGTGGCCAGCAGCGGGTAGGGCGGCTCGACGTTGCCGGTGTCGGGACCGAGGTCCTCGAACGCGGTGTCGGTGGTGACCTGCCAGTGGGTCTGGTCGGGACTGCCCACCCAGGGAGCGGGAACGGCGGCCGGAGCGCTCAGATGCAGCGTCAGCTTGCCGTGACCGAGCTCCACCGCTGCCAGCGGCGGCATCGTGGTGCCCTGGGCACCGACCGCGGCCGCGAGGCGTCGCAGGGCCTCGTCGGCGAACTCCACGGTGGCGGCCGCGGCGGAACCGGTCGCGTTCAGGGTCATCTCCACCGGCGCGAGCTCGGGCGGCGGGGCGGCGATCGCGCGCCCGGGCGGCCGGTTCCGAAAGGCGGAGCGCCGGCGCGACCGCAGGGCCATGAGCAGGGCTCCGGACAGCAGGACGCCCCCGCCGGTGAGGCCGGCGAGGACCCAGGGTGCCTCGAGGATCGAGTCGTCCGTGTCGTCGACCTGGTCGACGTCGGCGACCGGCGCCGCCGGCTCTTCGGTCTGCGGGACCTCGGGGGTGGCGGTCTCCGGCGCCGGGGTCTCCTGGGTGGCCGGCGGGGTCTCCTCGGCCGGCGAGTCGACCGGCGGCTGCTCGTCCTTGGGCTCCGCTGGGGTCTGCGGCTTGTCCCCTCGCGGCTGCGGCTGGTCCTGCCGGTCGTCGACCGGCGTCTCGGTGGCGGGGATGTTGAGCTTCCAGCCCACGTCGATCACGTCGGGGTCGGTCAGCTGGACCCCGCCGGGCTGGGTGATCGCGGTGGAGGCCTTGTAGATCTCCGGCCAACGGTCGGCATCTCCGAGCTTGTCCTGCGCGATGTCGCTGAGGGTGTCGCTGGGCTGCACGGTGTAGACGTGCGCCGGGACTGGGTCGGTGGGCGCCGGCAGCTTGAGCACCCATCCGGGCTCGAGGAAGCTCGGCTGGGTGCCGAGCAGGTCGCGGTTGAGCTCGGCGATGTCCTTGTAGCGGGCTCCGTCACCGAAGTGGTCCTCGGCGATCGACCAAAGGCTCTCCCCCGGCTTCACGACGTGGTCGACGGTCTTGGGGCCCTGGCGCTCCTGCGTCGTCTCGGCCTTGACGTCCTGGCGGGCGGGTCCCTGCTGTGAGGCGTGGTCGGCGCCGGCGGTGACGTGCCCCACCGTCGCCGGGGCCGCGGCGGCCGAACTGATCGTTGCCGCCTGCGTGGCGATGGGGGCGGCGATGAACAGCAGTGCGGCCAGACCGATGAGGCCGCGCGCTGCGGCCTGGGGCCTACCCAGACCTGGCAGTTGAGGTGCCTGGACCTTGCGGAGCGCTGCGATGGCCTCCACAACAAGGCTCAGGGCCATGAACGCCCAGGCGACCCAGCCGATCACCTTGAACAGGCCGAGAACGAGCGTGCCGTCGTCGGGCGCCAGGAGCGCGTTCTTGACGCCACCCAGGGTGGGCATCTGGTCGGGGATCGGGCTGGCGCCGATCGCGAGGAAGAGAGCGGGCAGGCCGAGGACGATGCCCAGCACGGCGAGCGAGGCGGCGAGGCCGGTGAGTCGCTGGCCGATGGTGGGATGGGTGGGCGTAGTCATCTCTCGATGCCTCCTTCGGCGCGGATGAGCCGCGCGGACGCCTCCCCGGTGACCTGCATGGAGTCCAGGCCGATGATCCCGAGGAACTTGCTGGTGTAGGTGTCGGTGGTGGTGACGATCAGGGTGTCGCCGTTGACGACGCGCGCGGTTCCTTCCACGCCGGCGGCGTGGAGGTAGTCCTGGGCGGCGGCCTTGGCGGCGTTGATGTCGACCCGGAGGTCCTCACCGCGCACCGCGGTGGAGCCCTGGACCTCCTGGGCGCCGGTGCGGGCGGCCTGGGCGGCGGCACTGCGCGCCTGCTGCTGGGTGTGGACCTTGCCGCCGAGGTCGACGGCCATCCCGACGAGGATGATCATCACGAAGGACGCGGTGGCGAACCAGACGCTGATGGAGCCGCGCTCATCGCGCACACCACGCGTTCCGAGGCGGCGCAGGCGGCGCAGGCGGCGCAGGCGGCTTGAACCGCACTGGGTTTCTTGGAGGCTCGTGACCTTGGAAACGAGGATGAGCACATGCCCAAGGAGCAGGTGCCCGGGAAGCCGCAGACGCGGCGCTACTCCCCGGAGGAGAAGGCAGCGGCGGTCCGGATGGTCCGCACGCTGCGAGCAGAGTTGGGAACCGAGCACGGGACGGTCCAGCGGGTCGCGACCCAGTTGGGTTACGGCGTGGAATCGGTGCGTCAGTGGGTCAAGCAGGCCGACATCGACGACGGCCACGTGCCGGGCGTGACCACAGCGGAGGCCAAGCGAATCCGCGAGCTGGAGCAGGAGAACCGCGAGCTCAAGCGAGCCAACGAGATTCTCAAGCGAGCGGCCTCTTTCTTCGGGGCGGAGCTCGACCGCCAACACAAGTAGTAGTCGCTTTCATCGACGCCAACCGCGACGAGGTCGTCGAGGGCAAGAAGCTCGGAGTCGAGTCCATCTGCACCACGCTGTCCAAGGCGGGGCTGCAGGTGGCTCCGAGCACCTACTACGCCGCCCGGTCCCGCGAGCCATCCGCACGCGCGCAACGTGATGCTGAGCTCAGACCGGCGCTGCGCGAGCTGTGGGAGGCGAACTACCGGGTCTACGGCGCGAGGAAACTGTGGAAGGCCGCCAGGCGTGCCGGACACGACGTCGGCCGTGACCAGGTCGCCCGGCTGATGCGCGCCGAAGGCATCGAAGGCGTCGTCCGCACGAAACGGGTGCGGACGACCAGGCCGGATGACAAGGCTGCACGGCACCCGGACCTGGTGAAGCGGAACTTCACCGCGACAAGGCCGAATGAACTGTGGGTCACCGACCTGACGTTCGTGCCGACGTTCGCCGGGATCGCCTACGTGTGCTTCATCGTCGACGCCTTCAGTCGGATGATCGTGGGGTGGCGAGTCGCCAGCCACATGCGCACCGAGATGGTGCTCGACGCGATCGAGATGGCCCGCTGGTCCCGCGGCACGCAGCTCGAGGGCCTGCGGTGTCACAGCGACGCCGGCAGTCAATTCACGAGTCTGCGCTACGGCGAGCGGCTCGCCGAGATCGGCGCCGTCCCATCGATCGGGACCGTCGGGGACAGCTACGACAACGCCTTGGCCGAGACCGTGAACGGCTACTACAAGGCCGAGCTCATCCGCGGTCCGGCGCGTCCGGGGCCGTGGCGCGCCATCGACGACGTCGAGCTCGCCACCCTCGGCTGGGTGCACTGGCACAACCACCAGCGGCTACACGGCTACCTCAGCGACCTCCCGCCGACCGAGTTCGAAGAAAGGTTCTACGCTACCCAGCAGGGAACCCAGGCCCTGGTTGAAATCAAATGACCAGAGCCTCCATCAGACCCAGTGCGGTTCAGTCTTCCTTCCTTGGTTGTTTGGGTGCGGTCTAGGGGATCCTTAGGGGGGTGGGTGTTAGGTCGGTCAGGTGGCGAAGCGGAGCATCGATGGGGCGACGAGGATCGCCATGAAGACGATGCCGAGGAGGCTGGCCGGGATGTACATGCGCTCGGAGGCGGCGTTGGCCTTGCCGAGCTCGGCGCTGAGCATCGCCGAGCGGAGCGCGGCGGCGCGGGCCCGGAGGTTGTTGTAGATCTGGGCTCCGTCCTGGCCGGACTGCTGCATGATGTCGGCGAGGTCGTCGAGCTCGGGGACGCCCAGCTCGTCGGCCAGCCCGTGCAGGGAGTCCCACGGTGCGCGGGTCATGTAACGGGCGCGGCGCAGCTCGCTCTCGATCCGCTTGAACACCCACTTGTCGCCGACCTCGGCCGCCGAACGCAGCGCCTGCTGCCCGCTGGATCCGTCACGGACACCGGTGGCGACCATGTCGATGTAGGCGCCGAGTGCCCGGTTGAACTCGATGCGGGCCCTCTTGGCGTCATCGGCGGCGTTGTAGTTGGGCATGAACCAGAACAGGGCAGCCAGGGCCACTGAGCCGAGGGTGGGGATCGCGAATGGCAGTGGCAGCCCGATGAGGGTGAAGAACGCGGCCAGCAGCGGCGGCATGACGAGGCCGAGCAGAGCCCAGACGACCTTCTCACCATAGAACCGGGTCTCACTGATCTGCAGGATGGCCAGGTCCTTGCGGGGCGTGTGTGCCCACGCACCGCCGGGGAGGTTCTTCATCGCCCACAGGCCGATCCGGTCCACGGCCGAGCCGCTGTCGGCGCCCGTGTCGTCGAGGCCGGGGGTGCCGCGGCGGGGCACGACGCGGTCGGGCGAGAGCCGGTCCAGCGCGTCGACCAGGTCGGGGTCGGAGGGCGCGAGGCGCCACACGAGCACGGCGAGGGCCAGACCGAGGAGGGTGCCGCTGGCGAGCGCGAGCTGCAGGCCGGTCATGCCAGTACCCCTTCCTTCTCCGCCGGTGCTCTGCGCTGGGCGGCGCGGTGGGCGTTTCGGGCCTGGAGGTCGAGGAAGCGCGGAAGCGGCTTGGCGACGGCCATCCGGCGCATCCAGAGCAGGGTGGCCACGTAGGCGGTGAGCAGGACGGCGAGGACGACCTGGCCCAGTGGGGTGCCGTAGGGCTCGATGTAGTCGCCGGTGAAGGCGAGGATGCCGAGCACGCCGAGGGTGATGACGGTGACGGTGCGGGCGGTGGTGCGGGGCTTGGCCTGGTCGGCGGCGATCTGGCGTCGGGCGCGGACGTCGGCGGCGACGGTCTCGGCGAGGGCGTCCAGTGCCTTCGACAGTCCGGCCTGTCCGCGGCCGCTGGCGGCGAGGATCAGCTGGCTGGCCACGACGTCGCCGGTGGAGTCGTTGAGGTCCTCGGCGAAGGCGCGCAAGACGTCCTCGGTGGAGGAGGTGTTGTTCCACAGGCGGGAAACCATCAGCCCGACCTCGCGCTGGATCGCCTCAGGTGTCGACTGCAGCGACTTGATGAGCGCCGAGCGCAGGGACTGTCCGGCGGTCAGCTTGCCGGACAGGGACCGGGTCCACTCCTCGAGCGCTTCGAGCTTCTCGATGCTGGCGGCGGCCGGCGGCGGCGTCAGTAGCAGCGGGAGGCCCACGATCGCGGCCGGGACGAGGACGATCGCGATCACCCACCCGGTCACCAGCGCGACCAGAAGGCCGGCCACGGCGCCGCCGAGCATGAGCATCCGGGTACGACGGTCGAGCCGGACGAACCAGTTCCCCAGCCGTCCGAACGGGGTGGTGGTCCGGGCCGGCTTCGGCTGCTTGGGTGGCGCCGGGATCATCGCGTAGACCATGCCTATCAGGCCGATGAGGATCAGGGCGCCGAAGACGGCGGGCAGGAACGCTGTGCTCATGAGGTGGCCACCCCCGGGTTGGCCTGGGACTCGGCCGTGTACGCCTCGAGGTCGAAGCCGTGGCGTGCTAGTTCCTGGGCGAGGAAGTTGTCGAGCTTGCCGGTCGCGACGGCCTGGCCGAGCTGGTTGGGCGCGAAGATCGGGGTGGTGGCGTACCCGCGGGCTGCGTCGATGCTCGGCTGGACGACCAGGACCTCCTCGACCCAGCGCTGCTTGCGGAAGGTCCCGTCGTCGTTGGGGACGACCTCGGAGCGCAGGTACATCACGATGTCGATCGCAGCGGCCAGCTTGCTGATCGCCAGCTCGCGGGTGACCTGGGGGCCCTTCTCCATGGCGCAGGAGACGAGTTTCTCGATGGTGTGCTCGGCGCTGCGGGCGTGGGTGGTGCTGATCGACCCGGGGCCGGACTCCATGGCCTTGAGCATGTTCCAGACCTCCGGGCCGCGGACCTCGCCGACGATCTGGCGGGCGAGGTTGAACCGGAAGGAGTGGTGGATGGCCTCTTCGAGGCTGAACTCGCCGGCCTGGCGGCCGTCGATGCCGACCTCGCCGGATCCGGGGCGGTGTTCCCAGGCGTGGACGATCTTGTGCCGGTCGACCAGCTCGTGCAGGTGCAGCTCGAACTCGGTCTCGAAGGTGCCGATCATTTCCCAGGGCGGGATGCACGAGCACAGGGCGCGGACCCAGGTGGTCTTGCCCGAGCCCTGGACGCCGGAGACGACGATGCTCTTGCCTGCGCGCACGCAGGCCGCGAGGAAATCGGCCAGGACCGGGCTGCACGCCTTGCGGTCGTAGACCATCTCGTCCATCGACACCTCGCGCATGCCGTGCCGGCGGATCACGACCGAGGTGTAGGCCATCACCCAGGCGCCGGCCGCGAGTCGCGCTCCCCCGGGCAGCCGGAGGTCCAGGTGCGGACGGGCCTCGGTGAAGGGCCGGTTCTGTCGAGCACCGAGGTCGGCGAGGAACTCGCGCAGCTCGTCTTCGGAATCGGCGATCGGGTCGGCCTCGACCAGGGTGCCGTCGACCAGCTCCAGCCACACCGAGCAAACCGGGCCGCGGGCGATGACGATGATGTTCTCGACGTCCTCGCGCTCGACCAGGGGCTGGAGGCGGCCCAGACCGAACAGGGCGGCGTGGAGGGCGGACTTGAGCGCCTTCTCCTGGTCCTTGGTCCACGGGGGCCGGCCGGTGGAGACCAGCGCCTCGGCCTCGGACTTGATGAGCTCCTCGATGACGTCGAGCCCCATCTGCTCGCGGTCCTCTTCGGTGACCCGGCCGCCTTCCTTGTCGAGCCGTGCGGTCAGCCGCGAGGAGATCTCCGCGCGGTACTGCGCCACCATCTCCCAGTCCAGCTCGACCCGGCCGTCCGAGCCGTGGCTGTGGTGCTCCTCCGGCGCAGGCCCCACGAGCGGGCGCAGGCTGAACTCCGAGCGTGCGCGGCCCGGCAGCTCCTGCTCGCTGGTCCAGGCGCCGGCGAAGATCGGCAGCGAGGTCGGGTCGTGGTCCTCAACGACCGGGGGCGGGGGCGGCGGGGTGCCATTGGTGCGGCCGCGGGCGAAGGGCGAGGTCTGTCCCCGGCTCGCGGCGTGACGTGCCTCGAGCCACTCGTCGGCGCGCAGCGGGTCGCGACCGTTGGCGTCCGGGTGGTGTCCGTTGGTGCTCATGTATGGCCTCCGTTCGTGGGAGCGAGGGCGGCCCTGTTGGCGCCGAGGACGGACTCGATGGCCGCGGCGCTGGCCCGGTAGCCGCGCAGCAGCCCAGAGGACTCGAACTTGCGCGGCTTGCGCGCGCCGTGGGAGTAGACCTCGGCCACATCGGGATCCCACTCCACCGACGCGACGACGGGGACCTGCAGGGCCTTCGCGATGTGGCGGGCGGTGTAGGGCCGGACTCGGGCGCCGGTCGGCATCGCGGGCCAGCGTCGCTCCTCGTCGACGAGGAGGACCCCGAGTCGAGACAGGCCACCGACTCCAGCAAACTGCGTCCGCAGGGTCTTGGCCCAGCTGGTGGCGCCGGCCAAGGCCGGCAGCGAGCTGCGGGTGACCAGCAGGGTCAGGTCGGAGGCGGCAATGAGCGGCTGGGGCCAGCCGGCGAGGCCGAGCCGGCCGGCGTCGACGATGACGTCTTGGCCGTTGCGCTCCAGCGCACGCAGCTGTTCGGTGAGCGGATCCCACAGCGGCAGCAGGCTGGGCGCCTGCTCGTGAGCCCGGATACCGGGCAGGAACCACGCCGACCGCTCGGCCGGGGCCTCGGGGTCCAGCAGCAGCGTCTCGCGCGGCAGGGCGTCGGCCAGCGTTCCCTCGCGCAGGGAGAGGGCGAGGTTGATCAGCCCGCCGGTCGGCTCCTGGGTGCCGTGGAAGTAGCCGGCGAAGACCGAGGACGAGCCGGTCGGGTCTGCGTCGACCAGGAGCACCGGTCGATGCCAGTTGAGGGTGAGCCCGAGCGCCGTGGTCGAGACGCCGGGCGAACCGCTCGCGGAGGCCAGGACGATCAACGCCATGCGTCAACGCTCCCGGGCGTCCAGGACGAGCGCGACACGTCCGGTGGCGGCACGCGCAGCCAGGTCGGCGGCATCGGCCTCGGGCACCGAGACGTCGACTACGGTCTCCCCGGTCTCCTCCACTCGGCTAACACCAACGACGACTGCCTCGACAGTGACCGGGTCCTTCTCGGTGACCTCGCCCTGATCACCGGGAGTGGTGACGATCCGGACGACGTCGCCGCTGTAGAGCTGCTCCGAGGGCATCTGGCCCGGCGTGAGGCTGATGCCCACAAGGGATTCCCCCTCCCCCGGCACCAGACTGTCGGTGACGGCCTCCTTGGTGAGCAGGGTGCCGGCCCACAGGTCAACCGCAGCGCGGCTGCCCTCGAGTTCGGCCTTCTGACTGCCGGCGACCGGGGTCAGCGCCGGATCGACGCTCACCCGCACGACGGCGAGGTCCCCGGCCTCGATGGCCTCGCCGCGCTTGACGTCGCGGCTGACCACGAGCACGTCCTGCGTGTCGTTGACCGATGTGAACGCGAAGGCGGTACCCAGCGCTCCTGCAGCGACAAGCGCCGCGCAGAGTGCGAACACCCATGGTCTGCGGCGCCGCCTGAGTCGTGGCCGCGGAGTGTGGTTGAGGTCAGGCATGGGCCGACTCTTGGTCGATGCTTCGACTGACAGCCCTTGAGCGGTGTTCTGCGACATGGATCCCGAGTCCTCTCGTGTCTCGATCACCTACGTGTCAAGACGGGCCCGGAGCGATCAGTACGAGCTCAACTTGACAGGACGACACTAGTGCATTTCTATCGGGGTTCTCGCTATCCACAGATGACCGATTTCGAGATGCCATCGCCAGTCCTGACCAGAGGGTCGCGCGGCTCAATCCCCCGATGGGACCGAGCATCAACGCCTCCGAACGATCCGGAGTCCATGGGACCACAAAATCGTCCGGTCTCCCGCCACGAATTTGTCGCCTGTGGATATCGGTCGAACCCGCTTGCACTTACAAACTCGGCCGGACTGAGGGTGTTTCGTCGCGCCGGCGGTGTCGCTGCGCCTCGCGGAAGGCTGCGATAACAACTTCGACCGACTCCCCGAGCGTCCGGGCAAGCGCTTCGAGCGACTGTGGCGCAGGGAGCCGGGTCCAGCGCCCTTGCTCCCAGGCGTAATACGTCGGCACAGCCACGTTCACGGACGTGACGAGATCGGCAACGGTGAGCCCTGCCTGCAGGCGCAGCGCTCGGAGATCGGGGACATCACCATCGAGGTGAACTAGCCGTATTGCCGGGATGTCGAGGGCCTTCGCGAGTCTGACCAGGAAGTCCGGGCGCGGGGTTGAGATACCTAGCTCCCAGCGAGAGATGCGCTCACCTCCAGCGGCCCCCACCAGGTGCGCCAGTTCATGCTGAGTCAACCCCGCTTCCTCGCGAGCTGCTCTCAACGCATTGGGGTCGATTCCGGACGTCATCGCCGACGAACACTAGCGGTGATCCATCATCGGAGGACTGGTCAGTCCGCCCGGCCCCGGACCGACGACACGGCACCGCTGAACCGCATGCCGCGCCAGCGAGGGCACCGATTCGCGCCGTCGGGCAGAACTTGGCGCACGACGAAGGAGTGGGGGCGCGATGTCGCCTAGCCTCGGTCCGACCCTCGTGTCGGCGACCTGCCCTGCTGGCGACGCACGACCAGCCCCACGGAGTGACTCTCCCGGATTTCTTCGGATCGCCGTTGGGGCTGATCGCTTACCAATCCCCCGCGCACGTAGGGGACCAGAAAGCGAGGTGGACCCATGAACACTTCCCCGGCCGAGAACCCGGTCCCCGGCGTCGTCACCTTCACCGCCCGCGGCAACGCCGCCCTCGACCAGTTGGCCGACGCCCTGGTGGCCGCGTGCGATGGCTCTCCTGCGAGCATCGCCGACCTCCTCGGGCGGGTCCTGGAAGCCGACATTGAGGACCTGGCCGAGACTCTCGGTGAGGTGGCCCAGCCGGACACCCACCTATCTGGTCGCGCCGTCGGCGAGGTCGGCCCGGCTGTGGAGGGCCCTGACGAGGCCGCCCGTCGCCGGCTGGGGGCGCGCATGCCGGGCGCTGCTGGGGCACCGCAGACACGCACCATCGACGTCGGCCGGTGATCCCCCGCGCCGCATACACTTCGTTACACAAGGCCGATGTGTAACAGAATGTATGGGAGACCGCTGATGCTGCCCAACCCCTACGCCCCGGGCGAGCTCCCGCGTGTGTTGGCCGGCCGCGAGCAGCAGCAGGACCGGATCCGAGGCTACCTGAGCCGGATCGGCACCTACGGCGAGATGGGCGGCCCCCTGCTGGTGTTCCAGGGCCCGCGTGGCGTGGGGAAGACGTCGCTGCTGCGCGAGGCACAGCGTGACGCCGAGGAGCACGGCTTCATCACCGCGTGGGTGGCCTGCCGCCGCAACGCACCCTTCCTCCCCGACCTGGTCAGCCGGGTCGGGAAGGCGATCGATACCGCGGACATCCTGCCCCGGGCTGAGAAGAGCTCCTGGAAGCTCCGCCTGGAGAGCATCGGCCTGGAGTTCGGGCTGCCGAGCGGAGTGAAGTTGAGTGCGACCGCGGCCGCCGACCATTCCGGGGCGGACGCGCATCCCCGCGGGGCGCAGATCTCGGCGATGGAGGACCTGCTGCACGAGACCAGTTCCCAGGTCCGCGCACGTGGTGGCGCTGGCCTCGTGGTCTTCGTCGACGAGATGCACGCGGCCGCCCGTGATGACCTCGCGGTCCTGCTCAATGCGATGCAGAACCTGGCTGGGCGGCGCGAGGACAACCCACTGGCCATCATCGGCGCGGGCCTGCCCTCGACTCCGGGAGTCCTGGTCAACGCAGCCACCTTCGGGGAGCGCAGCACCTTCCTCACCTTGCCCCGACTCGAGCCGTCCGCCGCGGCCGCCGCGGTGGCCGGGCCGGCCGGCGAGCTGGGCGTGACCTGGACACCCGCCGGGCTGCAGGCGATCGCGGCCGAGGCCCAGGGGTTCCCGTATCTGCTGCAGGTCCTCGCCCACGCGACGTGGGAGGTGGCCAAGCCTTCGGGAACTGGTGACCTGCTCGACGTCGGCGAAGTCCAGGCCGGCCTGCCACTGGCCGACGACCAGCTGACCTCCATGTACGCCGCCCGGTGGGCGGCCGCGACCGACCTGGAGCGGCAGATCATGGCCGTGATGGCGCAGGTCGGCACGCCCACGGTGACGAGGGCTGAGATCGCCGAGCAGCTCGGCCGATCCACGCAGGCCCTGGGCGTTCCCCGCGAACGGCTGATCGACAAGGGGATCATCGAGCCCGCCGGCCGCGGCGAGGTGCGATTCACGATGCCCGGCTTCGACCGCTACATCCGGGAGACCCTGGCCGGCGCACCCGCGGACCCCGACCAGCTGACTACCGGGCGCCGACGGCGTGAACTGCCGCCGGCCTCCGATCCCGGCCGCGGCACCACTCGCCGCTAAAGCTGCCGGCGCGCCTGCCGCCGCAGGACGGCCTCAAGGTCGGCAACGCCCTCGCCCAGCGGCATCGGGGGCGCGACGTCCGCGAGGTCGTCGAGCAGCTCGTCAACGTCGACGTTCTCCAGCTGCGGTGCGCTGTAGGCGTTCCACTCCCCCACCGCGGCTGCGAGCCGACGGTAGGCCTCGACGTCGGCCGGAGCGTTGAACCAGGCGGCGCTGCCATGGCCACGCGTCGCGCGATCAACGCCGTCTGGTCGTCCATGGCCGATCATCTCCCGCCCGGAACCGAATGAGGGAACCCCGGCGGATATCCACAGCCCGCAGGCAGCGTCCGCGCGTACGCCGCCGAGATCCGCGAGACTCAACGCAACGAGACGGCAGGAAGGGGCGCCCTGGTGGACGACAACGACGAGCTCGAGGCGAGCGGGCACGCGACGGCGGCCCGTGAACACGTCTACGGCTTCAACCGCGCCACGATGTGGGAGCGTCACCAGATCCCGGCCGAGACCTCGGATGAGCTCGCGGAGTTCGCCGACCTCGCGGCCGCGCTCCCCCAGGCGTTCTCGCAGCTGTCGAGCACTCTCGAGCGGGCACTGGCCGACCAGGTGCTCAGCATGGATGCGATGACCGACGAGTCCGACCCCGCCATGGCGATCGGCGTCG
The DNA here is from genome assembly GCF_006494775.1 of Nocardioides humi. Lineage (NCBI taxonomy): Bacteria > Bacillati > Actinomycetota > Actinomycetes > Propionibacteriales > Nocardioidaceae > Nocardioides > Nocardioides humi. Next base: position 854,242 of record NZ_CP041146.1, read on the forward strand.
CGCGGCTCCACCTGGAGGAGGCCCGCGGCCTGGCGGTCGACCTCCACAAGCACCTCAACGCCGCCCGCAACGCCACCGCGCACATAGTCAGCCAAGGCGTCGACGACGGGCAGGAGTCGATGCCCTGGGACCAGCCCTGACTGTTCGCGGCGAGATTTCTCGCGCTCGGTGATCGCCCGCGCGGGGCGACCTTCCTTTGGTGACTGAGAGATGACCCCGGTCAACCAAGGAGCTGCCCGTGAGCACGCCAACCGAATCCCCTGCCGGCGCACCCGACCGTGACCCGGTTCAGGAGGCCCGCGAGCACCTCGAGCAGGCGCTGGCCGCACTCGACCGTCTCCGCGACGTCCTGCCCGCATCGAGCAGAACGCCCCCACCCAAAGCGGGAGGCGGTGAGTCTGCATGAGGACCGACACCGCGCTGCAGGCCGCCGACGCCGTCTTCATGGCCGAGCAGGCCGTGGGACGTGCCCGCCGGGTCGTCGACGAGCTGCACACCACGATCAACTCCGCGCTCCGAGTGCTCGATGACGCCGAGCTCGACTCGGCCAAGGCCCGGCTCAGCGACCGCGGTGACTACTACCTCGAGGCCGCCGGCGAGCACCTGAGCCGCCTGCAGCGGCGCTGCAGCGACAACGCCGAGCTCGCCGACGAGCTCACCGGCCACTTGGAGCGGGCATCCCAGGCGATCGCGGACGCCCATGACCTCCTCCAGGACGCAGACACCTCCGATCCCGAGAGCGCCAGTGAGGTCGCGCAGCTCAAGCCGCGCCTCGCCGTGGTGGGCGAGATGATCGACCTGGCCAAGCCGATGGCGCGCCTGACCGCCCATCACGTCGACAGCGCGCAGCTGGCGGCACAGCAGGTGACTCCGCCGTCGCTGCTGGAGCCGGTCACTCTCGAGCGAAGCATCGCCACCGCCGGCAAGGAGCTCGGCCGCGCCGACGAGGACGTGCGCCTGCTCGAGAACGTCGTCGACCACGCCGCGGCCAACGCCCGGCAGTCGGCCGGGATCGCCAGCGACATCACCGACAACGCCCGCCGGCGGATGGCCGAACAGGGACGGGGCCAGATGCCCCGCCAGGCGTCGCCAGTCGTCGGGTCCCCGGCACGGTAGGCGGGAGGACGGTCATGGACCTCGATCAGGGCGGCCGCCAGCTGGCTGGCCTCATCCTCGATGCCGCCGGCCGCGGGCAGCATGACCAGGTCGCCGACCTGGTCGCGCCGCTGGACGCCGACCAGCTCCGGTCACTCGTGGCCGTCCTCGCTGTCCAGGTCGACCAGACCCTGCCGGCGGCACCGGCAACCGGCCCGGCAGCGGTGTGCGAGCTGGCCATCAACGCCGCGGCGCCGATGTTCGGCACCACCCCGGAGGCGATCCTGAGCGCCGAGCGCAGCCGCCCGGTCAGCGACGCCCGCGCCGTGGCCATGACCGCCGCCCGCGAGGTCGGACTGTCCCTGCCGGCGATCGCCGAGCACTTCAACAAGGACCACGGCTCGGTGATCCACAAGCCCGAAATATTGCATCGGATGATGCATTCACGGACTTCGCTCTGCCTTGCAGGGCTGTGATCTGCGGTTCCTTGCCATCCTGTCGCGTCGGTGGTTGAGGACGTTCGCGATACGCTGACCTGCATGGTTGCGCCGCCACTTGCATCTGATGAATGATCCGTTCATCGGGTTCGACGGCGTAGGAGGCGGATGTGGCGGGTCACTCGGGGCGTGGTCCGGACGGGTCGGCGAGGTCGGTGTTGTCGTCCTCGGTGGTGCATCTGCATCCGGAGGAGGCGGCGTTCGAGGCGATGCTGCGGGGTTGGGCGGCGCAGCAGGCGGCCCGGCTGCTGGCGGTGGGGACGGTCGAGTCGCGGGTGGCCACGGTTCGCCGGTTCGCGGCGTTCACCGGGGAGTATCCGTGGCGCTGGCAGCCGGCCGATGTGGAGGAGTGGACGGTGTCGCTGCGCCGGGGTGGCGCGCGGGCGCACTCGACGCTGCGGAACTACCAGAACACGATCGCCATGTTCTGCGACTACCTGGTTGACCCGCGGTATGAGTGGGCGAAGGAGTGCCTGGAGCGGTTCGGCACTCACCCGGTGCAGATCTGTCACGAGTGGAACACCGCGTCCCACTTGGCCGACCACGAGGGACGCCCGACGGTGCGGCCGTTCACCCGCGAGGAGCTGCAGGTGTTCTTCGACCACGCCGACGCCCAGGTGGATCGGGCGCAGCGCCTGGGACGGAAGGGGTGGACCGCGGCGTTCCGGGACGCGGCGTTGTTCAAGACGATCTACGCGTTCGGGCTGCGCCGCCGCGAGGCGGTGATGCTGGACGTCACCGACTTCCACACCAACTCCGCGGCTGCGCAGTTCGGCGCGTACGGGATCTGCTCAGTGCGCTACGGCAAGGCGATGAAGGGCTCCCCGCCGCGGCGCCGGTCGGTGCTGACGGTGATGGGCTGGTCGGTGGACGTGCTGGCCGAGTACGTCGAGGAAGTGCGGCCTCTGTATGGGGTGGGCCAGCGGCCGATGCTGTGGCCCACAGAGCGCGGGGGCCGGGTGTCGACCGACTATGTCAATGTGCGGTTCCGGGAGTATCGGGACGCGCTCGGCCTACCGACCGAGTTGCATCCACACTGCCTGCGCCACTCGTATGTGACACACCTGATCGAGGACGGCTTCGACCCCTTCTTCGTCCAGCAGCAGGTCGGCCACGCGTGGGGAGCGACCACCGCCATGTACACCGGGGTGAGCAGCGACTACAAGAACCGGGCACTTGCCGCGGCGCTGGGACCCGCATTCGCTCAGAGCTCCGAGCCGGAAGCGGAGTCGGGATGAGTCGAGTTCGTGAGGTCGACTACCGCTGGCACCTGCGCCAGCTGATGGCCACCCGCGGGTTGTTCTCCACCACAGACCTGGCGCCGCTCCTGGCCGAACGCGGCATCGAGCTGTCCGCAGCCCAGGTCTACCGGCTGGTCACGGGCACCCCGGAGCGTCTGAACCTGTACGTGCTCGCTGCGCTGTGCGACGCCCTGGGCTGCACCCCGGATGACCTCGTGGAGCCGGTCGTCGTCGCGGACGCGAAACGGACCCGCCGCGCCGCCGGCAGCAAGGACTCCGGCCAACTGTCCGCCGCTGGGAAGGCGACGCGCCCGACCCGGGCGAAGATCGTCCCCGACAAGTGACCCAGCCACCCTCAAAGGCGGCCCGGCGTCAACAAGACCGGCTCGACGCCATCGTGGCCGTCGTCACCGCCACCGACGCGGCAATCACGGTCCCGCTGGTGCATGAGACCGTGAAACGGGTCGCCACGACGCCCGGAGCGCGTGCGCGGCTGGCCGGCTATCTGGTTGAGCATCCCGAAGCGTTGACGGCCGGTCACTCGCGTCCACCGAAGGTGGTCGGCGCGTTGATCCTCGCCTTGGTCGAGGCCGGTTCGCAGGTGCTGGTGGTCCTTCGCTGCGCCGGGTGCGGGCGCGCCGTCGAGCTGTTGCACACGCGTGGACCCGATGCGCGGATCTGCGGCCGCTGCTGGCGGCGCAACCACACCGCCGAGTGCGTCGACTGCGGTCGCACCAAGCCGGTCTATGGCCGAACAGTCGACGGTCAAGCCCGATGCGCCAGTTGCGATAACCGCGCTCGCGCCGAACCGTGCAGAACGTGCGGCCGCGTCAAACCGGTGGATCGACGCTATAGCGACGGCAGCGCGGCGTGCTCGGGGTGTGCGCGCCGCGACACCAGCGCCTGGGAGGACTGCGCCGGGTGCGGCCGACGCCGACCGGTCAACGCCCGCACCGAGGGCGGCGAGGCGCTGTGCGTTTCGTGCTACATCCCGCCAGGCGCGGTCTGCGCGGGATGCGGGGAAACCAGACCCATCGCGTCGCGTCGCGACGGGGAACCACGCTGTCCTGGCTGTTACCGCCAACCCGAGCGTGAGTGCGGTGGCTGCGGGCGTATCCGTCGTATCGCGCTCCGGGGCCGCAACGGCCGGCCGGACCTGTGTGGCAGCTGCCACCAGGCACCGGTTCTGGTGTGCGGCGTCTGCGGGGTCGAGGACCGGTGCCGGACCACCACCGTTGACCGCTCCCCGATCTGCTTCCGCTGTCAGCTTGTTCGCAGACTCGCCGAACTGTTGACCGGCCCGTCAGGGCGGATCCCCGAGCTCCTCATCCCGTTGCACGACGCGATCCTCGCCGTCGACAACCCCCGAACCGCTTTGGACTGGCTCCGCCGCAGTCCCGCCGTCGATGTACTCACCGCGATGGCGAACGGCGAGCGGGCCCTAGCCCATGCGACGTTGGACTCGGCCGCCGGTACCAGGCGAGGGCGAGCGTTTGCCGTCGAGCACCTGCGCCAAATGCTGGTCACATGCGGCGCGCTGCCGGCGCGCGACCGCCACCTCGCCCGACTCGAAGTAGCACTCCAGGAACTGGTTGAGTCGGCCCACCCGGAGGACCAGCAGCCGCTGCGCACCTATGCCACCTGGTGGCTGCTGCATCGGCTGCGGCGCAGGGCCGAACAAGGGCAGCCCACGCAGTTCGCAGCGCACCGGGTCCGCGAGCAGACCGCCGAAGCCGCGCGGTTCCTGGGCTGGCTCCGCGAACAGAACAGACCGCTTGCCCTGGCCACCCAAGGTGACCTGGATACCTGGTTAACCATCCGACCGCAGGCGCGAAGGCGGCTGCCCGGCTTCGTGCGCTGGGCAAAGGCGCGAGGACTTCTTGCCGAACTCGACGCCTCCTACCCGCCGGCCGGCGACCCGGTCAGCTTCGTAGGCGACGACCGACGGTGGGCCATCGCCCGCCGCCTCCTCGTCGACGACACCGTGGACGCGCGCGACCGAGTGGCGGCCCTCCTGCTGCTCCTCTACGCCCAACCCGCCGCCCGCATCACCCGGCTGACTCGCGCGAACATCCAGGTCGACGACCACGACGTCCGGCTCCGGCTCGGGGAGGATCATGTCCTCCTCCCGCCGCCGCTGAGCGAGCTGATCCAACGACTTCCCGAACAGGCGCCAGCCGGGATCGCCGGCAACCTCGCCGAGGGTGATCGCTGGCTCTTCCCCGGACGCAGCCCCGGTCACCCGATGAGCCCGACCACTATGTCCACGCGCCTGCGGAAGCTCGGGATCGAACCCCGCGCGGCACGCAACACCGCACTGCTGCAGCTCGGTGCCGAACTGCCCAGTCTCGTCCTCGCCGATCTCCTCGGAGTCCACATCAACACCGCCGAGCGCTGGAACGCGGCCGCCGGCGCACGCTGGACCAACTACGTCGCCACACGGTCATCGCCGCGCTGAGGAAACGGCACTTGTCGGGGCTGTCCAAAGCAGTCAAAGGGTGGGCCCCGGGTCCGTCCCCTCGGCCCCGAGCGCGCGGAGCGGGACCTGTGCGCGTCACTCTCTGCAGGAGCGTGCCGTTCGCCAGTCCGGGCTCACGCCGAACAAGCTGCAGACCGCACTCAACAGTCGCATCCTGGTCGAGCAGGCCAAGGGCGTCCTGTTGGCAAGCGCCGGCATCGACGTGGGCCAGGCCTTCAAGCTGATGCGTGACTACAGCCGCCGCAATCAATCAACCCGTCAAGACCGTTGCCCAAAGCGTCGTCAATCGGGTCCTGACCGTCGATCAGCTCCGCCGCCTTTGACTCCCCGCATTGGTCGGGACGGGCCAGCAGAGGTGGATCCCGCCAGTCGGTGACAAATTCAGCCCTTATGCGTGGCTGCCCGCATGGTCGTCCCAGACGGCGTCCCCGATGTGGCTCTGGTCCGGTCCGGACAACCCGAGGAGCGTGCTGGGCGCCTCAATATTGCGATCGTCAGCTGCCTGCTGCATGACCCTCGATGCGAGGCCGGGCTCGGTATCGCTGGGGACGACCAACAGCCGTATCCGTTGCCCTGAAATCATCTTCACGATCATCACGTGGGTGTCGTCGCTCGGGAAGGAGCCCACCTTGACCGTGCCGCGGGCGGCATGGATCCGGCGCATGCTCGGGGCGCCGCTGACCGCGTCCCAGTCGGGTCGGGAGAACAGCAGACGCTCGATCCGGCCGATCAGATCGGGGAAGTGATCCACGAGGTCCGCGGCTTCGACTTGAAGATCACGGGACTGGGGCCACCAGGCCCCGTCAAGCGGGCCGGATTGGAAGCTGGTGTCGAGGCGGAGTCGCAGCGCAACGCGCTCGCGCGGCGTCTGCGATGAGAGGGAAACTGTCGGTGACGTCGTCATGACGTCCACCTTCCGATCTGCCCTCGCGGACTCGGCGAGTCCGGCCTGGCAGGTGATTAACTCCAACCTACCCTGCTCTCCTAACGCGCTCCCGGCTGCCGAGCCACCTAATCCGAATGGGGGTTACGCGAGAGCAGCGTCGTGCCGCTCGCTGGAGGATGAGCAGTTCACAGGACCGCGCCCCGTGGCGCTACTTCCAACGCTGAAATCCCCCGCGCGTACAACACCAGTAGCCGATCGCCGTGTCTGCAGCGTAGGACGCCCGAGTCGTTCGACAGCGTGGCGACGACGTGGTCAATCACTTCGGCGTCGCTTGCCGCATCGGGGTGTTCGTAGGTGACATCCATGCTGTCACCGCCGACGAGCCGGACACGTAGCACGATGCCGCCCATGGTCATGGGCCTATGGCGGTGCAGGCCTGTTGCTGCACTCGTCGGGCCGCGGCGCGGGCAGCAGCTTCGCTGGTGAACCAGTCTCCCGAAACTGCGACTCGGATCCCCTCCGGTCGCCAGGCGGTCCACTGCCAACGACCACTGGTCTTGGCGTGGACCCGGTAGTCGGGGTCGTCGGCGTTCACGCGGAAGTCATGGGCTGCCTGATCCGCGTAGGCGAGGCTGGGGTAGGTCCGCCCAGCCCAGGCGACGACCCGGTTGTCGTCGGCGAGCAGCCACCACGCGGGCTTGGTTGCCAGATTCGTTTCGATGACGAACTTCATAGTTGGACCTTCGGGTTCGCGTGCGATGGGCGTTGTCGTCAGGCGTATTGCCCTGAGGACCCGTCGTCGATCGATCGGGGCGCTCCGTCGAGCACGACGGCGGCGGCGACCAGCGCCCACGCCACCCACAGTGTGACTTCGGAATCAGAACCGGGATCGACCACGGTCAGCTGCCCTGTGGCGGGGGTACCGATCTGGGCTATCTGGGTTCGGATGTGATCCTCCGTCCCCGGGGCGATTGCCCAGCGTTGGGTCCAGCCGCTCCCATAGAGCATCAGGTAGCCCACGGTCACGCACCCATTCGCGTCGAAGGCTTACCCGCCTCTGGGCCCCACCATGAACCGCCGTCGTCGCTCCAGTGTCCGCCAGGATCGAGGTCCGGGTGGCCGGCCACCTCGTGGAGGACTTCGGTGGCCGTGTGGTCATTCCCGGCCTCGGCCGACGCCCGGAGCGCTTCGTCGCCTTGGTCAGGAGAGAACCCGGGCGGAACAACCAGGACGTAGAGCGTGCGCCTGTCCGACGTCTTAAGCAGGACGAGGTGGGTATCGTCGCGAGGGAATGCGCCGACCTTCACGTAGCGACCCGTGACCGGAATGGTGCGCGGCGTGGAGTCCCAGTCGGGCGGCGAAACCAACGCGCGGACAACCCGGCCGGACTGCGCCGGGAAGTGGTCGACCAGATCCGCCAGTTCCACGGCCAACTCACGGGTCTGGGGCCACCACCCCCCGTCCAGATGACCTTTGCCCGGGTGCTCGGCCATGCGAAGCCGTAGCGGAAGACGGCTCGGCGTAGGGACCCAAGAAACGAGAATAGGACCGTTTGACGTCGACATGACGTCCGCCTCTCGACCGGCACAGCGGTGTCCGGATGGAGGCCTCATCTCCGGTCAGTCAACCCAAGCCTACGCCGGGCCACCAAGGCGAGTGTCGCCAACCTTGGGAGCCTCGATCAGATGGCACAACGGGCGGGATTCACGGGGTTCGAATATGTCGCTCCGCCGGTAGCCGTACGCCGCGCCGCCGAACGCCCCCGTCTGGCCGACGCCGCGGCCCGGGTCACCGAGCACGTCAACGACCGCTACACCGCCCAACTCCCCCGCCCCGAGGCCACCGTCGTCAGCCTCCACCAGGACCAGCCCGCGTCGACCTTCGAGCCCGATGGCCCGGTCGAGCACGCCGTCGTCGCGGCCGCCGAGGCCTTCGGCACCACACCCGAGGTCCTCTTGGGCGCCGACCGGACCCGGACGGCCGCCGACGCCCGAGCGGTGGCCATGACCGCGGCCCGCATCCACGGGCACAGCCTGCCGACGATCGCGCGGCACTTCGAACGCGACCACACGACCGTGCTCCACGCCACCCGGCAGATCGAGAAGACCCCGCCGCTGCGCGACCTGGCCGCGAAGATCGCAGCCGAGCTCCCCGAGGAGCCGGCCGCTGCCAGCACCCGCTCGGCCGACGTCGACGAGCAGATCACCGCGGCCGGCCACCGCTCCCCCGGCGCCCGGGCCCAGGCGCGCGCGGTCCCCGTCTCCGGCGAGCGTCCGCAGCTGAGGGTCGCCCGGTGAAGGCCCTCCTCGGCCTGGCCGCCGCTGCCATCGCCGCGCTCACCGCCGGCGGCATCACCGCAGCCCGCCCCGGCACCCCCACGGGCGCCGACCCATCGGAGGGCACGGCCACCCAAGTGCGGGTGACGGCCGTCGTCGACGGAGACACCCTCCGCGTCGAGGACCTGGGCGGCCGCCCGCTCGGCCGAGTCCGACTGCTCGGCATCGACGCCCCCGAAGTCGCCCACCCGCCGACGCCCGCCGAGTGCTACGCCGACCAGTCAACCGACCTGCTCGAGGACCTCGCGCCGGTCGGCAGCACCGTCCAGCTCGTCACCGACAGCGGACAGCCCGGCCGCGACCGATACGACCGGTTGCTGCGCTACGTCGACCACGACGACGTCGACGTAGCGCACGAGCTCCTGGCCCGCGGCGCCGCACGCCGCTACGAGGCAGGCCAGGACCTCGCCCGGGAAGACTCCTACGTCGCGGCCGCCGACGATGCCCAGGAGGCCGCCAGTGGCCTGTGGGGCACCTGCTGAGGGAGAGGGCCGCCCATGGACGAGCAGCTGATGACGGCCGCCAAGACACTGGCCCGCTGGTGCTACGGCCGCGGCGTCGACGAGCGGATCCTCACCTGCGGTGACCAGTTGCTCAGGAAGGCCGTCGACCAGGCGATCGGCCGGCCTCCGCCGGCGCACCTCGAGCACGCGCTGTGGCAACAGACCGCCACGCTGCTGCGCCAGCGGCGCGACTGGGACCGCGACCACCAGGTCACTCCCCCGCCGGCCGCGGCATGCCTTCCCTGCGCCGTGGCGGTCGAGCAGTGCCCCACCCACGCCGGTCGACGCTGTCGCGCCTGCGGTGGCCAGCTGCACAGCATCGTCGTCGACGAGGGCTACGACACCCATCCGTGCTGCGACCGCCCGAGCTCCACCGGTTCCCCCACCGTCCTCGAGCACACGGCGCAGCTGCTGGGCGCCACGCTGCTGGCCCAGCCCGCCTGAACCCGGGGCAACACGCCTTCCAAGGAGTTCGGCCGGCGGTGATCGCCCGGGCCCTCGCCCCGCACATAGGTGACCAGGAGGACCGGCGCAGCCGGTGCCGGTCCACGGGATCCATGGGAGTTCACATGAGTGACGCCGCTCGCGAGGAAGCCGCGCTCGAGGAAGAGGCACGACAGCGCGCCGAGGAGATCAGGGCCAGCGAGGAGGCAGCCGCCCAGGCCGCGGCCGCCGACACCGGCCCCTCCCCCGACGCCGAGATCGCGCAGGTTCACCGGTCCGGCCGCCAGCACGACCACACCGACACCGCCGCCTACCAGCGGCCCCAGCTTGGCCGCCGCCGCGGCCCGCGCCGCTAGGAGGCTGCGATGGCTACCGCACTCGCACCGACCACCGGGCCTTCGACCGTCCGCTGGGTCGACTGCTAGCACAAGCTGGGTTCGCTGCCGTGCATGAACCACAAGCCGCACGAGGGCGACGGCCGCGGCTGCGTGCATCACTCCACGTCCGGCTTCGCCGACGACGAGTAGCCCACTGCTCGGCCGCCGCGAGACCCGCCCGCGAACAGCCTCAGCCGTGCACCAGGTGCAGCCGCGGCCGCCGAGGCTGCTCGGCGGGCGCCTCCAGCTGCCGCATCCGCTCGAGCGTCATCGGGTGCCCGAAGCGCCGCAGCAGGCCCGCCAGCACGGGACCGAGGCCGAGTGCGAGCACGAACCGGTCTGCCTCGGCCTCGATGCGGAGCTCGATGCGCCGGCTGGCCGCCGGCACCAGGTAGGTCAGCGCGATGACCGCGCCGCCGAGAAGCCCAGGCGCGGCCCGGCCCTCGGCGAGCGACTGCACCACGCAGATGACCCCCACGACGCCCCGCAGTGTCCAGGCCAGCCGCATGAACGGAAGCCAGGCGAACGCCCGGCCCACGCCGCGGAACGTCGCCACCATCACCCGCCACGGCGTCGTCGCTGCGAGCATAGCCAGTTCCAGCTTCGGCCGGAGCGCCTGATGTCGGCCGACAGCATGAGCCACCGCGGCGGCCGCCTCCGCGCCAGCCACGCCGCCGCGGTACGTCGCCTCGACAAGCCCGGGACTGACCACCACGGTGTGCCGGCCGATCGCCACCGCCACCGGGGTGCTCGGCCGCTGTACACGGCGTACGAACAGCGCGCCGACGTCGACGCCGCGGCCGCCCAGCTCGGCCAGCACCGGTGCCAGCACGCCGTACTCGGCCTCGGTCGCCGGCCGCGACCTGGTCAGCGCGGCGATCGCCGGCTCCTGCAGCTGCCCGAGCGCGAGCGCGACCAGCAGGCCGCCCGCAGCCATGAACACCACCAGGCCAAGTGCCGGCGGGAGCAGGGCGCACACGACCACGGTGAGGACGAAGCTCACCAGCAGTGCCGGCCCCAGCGTCACCACCCTCAGCGCGGTCATCGGGAACCACATCTCGACCCTCCTCCATCTTTCAGCACTAGTGCGGATCTCTTGACTTTGCTCGCGGTGATCGTCCGACACCCGCCGGACGACATAGGCGAACGAGACCAGTTTGTGCCCAGGTGCCGACAGCACCCCGAGTTATCCACAGCCCGCCGCTCGGCGCAGCGGGCCGCGGCCGGGACATGGGTTCATGGGCCAGACCGACCCCCACCCGAAAGGAACGCCCGTGGACACCCTCAACGCTGACGGCACCTGGGACCGCCTCGGCTCGATCGCCCAGCTGCTGCACCAGGCCGCTACCCAGGTGTGGACCGACGCCGACGCGGCCGCCGCCGACTCGCCGCTCCACGACCTCGGGCTGGGTGTCTACCTCGCCCACTCCCGGGCCAGCGCCCTGCTGCCGGACGACTACGAGCTTCCCGAGGACGTCGACCTGCTCGTCGACCTCGAGGAGCGCACCCCGCTGCAGCTGCTCACCGAGGCAGAGGAGTTGACCCGCCCCCTGCCGCTGCACCAGCCGGACCTGGTCCACGGCTCGCAGCTGGTCGTCGACCTGTGCGACCTCATCCGGGAAGCCCGCGGCCTTGGCTACTGACCTGCGCCCCGCGTACGCGGACATCGACGAGGAGCTGTTCGACGTCGACCAGATCCCGATGACCTCGCGCGACGTGCGCAGCGTCGGCGAGATGCTCTTCGACGTCGACTACCTGGCCCGCCAGCTGCTCATGGACGTCGGAGGCGACGACGCCGGCACCCTGCTACGCAGCTGGCCGACCATGGTCGCGGCCGCGGAGGACCTGTGGGCCTCCCTGCCCGGCCGGCGACCAGGCGTCGACGAGCGCGACCGCCCCATCACCAGCCTCTCCGCCCAGGCCGCGACCATCGAGTCCAGCCTGTCCGGCCGGAAGGCCTGGCCAGGTCAGGGCCCGACCAACCCGCGCGTCGACCAGATGGCCCAGACCCTCCTCAACGCCGCCGCCCTGGTCCGCCGGTACGGCGCCGAGATCCCCCACGAGCAGACCGAGGCTCACCGCGACCTCGAGGCGACCCGCACCAGGATCATGCATGGCCTCTACTTGACCGCCCACGCCGTCAACGTCGCCCTGCACGACAACGGCCGCGACCGCGTCACCGACGCCCGCGAGTCAGGCCGCCGCGTCCAACTGGCCCAGCACCATTCCCCCTACGCGGTGGCACCCATCGGGGTCTGGGTCGACCGGCTGGCCGCGTGCGAGAACACCGCCCGCAGCTACCTGACCGACCGGTTCCCGCACGCCCTCACCGGCGAGGCCATCCGGCCCGTCGACGACCCGGGTCGACTGGCCCAGGCGCTCGGCAACTGGGACATCCAGTCCCACCGTGCCCTGGCCCGCGACCTCGCGCCGGCCAACATCCTGCTCATCGCCCGCACCCAAGGACTCATCGCCGGCGCCAGCATGGTCCTTGTCGACGCGGCCGCCACCGCCGGCGTCCTCGAGCCCTCGGAGCGGCTGGTCCCCGCGATCGCCGACGCAGGGCGATCCTGGAGCAACCTGGCCAGCCGCTGGGGCGACCTCGCTCCCCCAGGCGCCCGCCTCGCGGAGCCCCTGGCCCGCGCAGCCGCGGAAGTCCGAGCCGCCTACCGCCAGATCACCCACGACACCACCACGCTGGCGACACCAGAGGTCATCGCCACCCGGCCCGGGCTCCCCCAGGCCACTGTGGCGACCCTCCGAGCGATCGAGGCCGGCTCCGAGCTCGCGCACGTCGTCGCCGAGAAGGCCAACATCCCCAACCTGACCGGCCCAGCGCGTGCCCTGTCCCGACGAGCGCACAACGACGTCGAGTCCGGGCTGGCCACCCCGCCCGCCGAGGGCGACGTCGTCTGGGTCTCCCCGGCCGACATCCTCGCCCGACGTGCCGTCAGAGTGCCGCAACCGGTACGGGAGACCCTGCGCTCGGCAAGTACCGCAACCGCGGCCGCCGCATCCACCGCGGCAGCCGCTGCGATGCTCGCGCACTCCAACTGCCCTAGCCATCGGCCCGACGGGCGATCAACGACCGCCCACGCGCAGTCTGACGCCGACGTCACCTCGGCCTTTTCGCCGCAGCACGGCGTGCCACCCAGAAAGCCGCCCAGCATTGATCGCTCGGCACCCGGTGGACCACTTAGGTGACCATCAGACACCAGCGTGGGCTTGGAACCACCCGAGACCCACCACAGCAGGTCGGAGGACACGAGATGGAAACCGTGAAGGAGACCCTCACCGTTGGCGGTCACCGGACACTCGCTGCCCAGGAGAGCGAACGCATCCCCGAGGACGCAGGCGCAGACCCCGACGAGCGACGCCTGACAGAACGCGGCCGGTTCGTACTCACCCCTGCCACAATGAACATTGCCCAGGCGGCTGCCTACATCGGGATCGCAAAGTCGACGCTCTATACGTGGCGCACGCGACGCCCGGGGTTCGGACCACGCGCGGTGAAGGCGGGCGGCGCACTGCGGTACCGCCGTTCCGATCTCGATGCATGGATCGAGGCCCACGCTGAGACGCTGGACCTCCAGGCCGAAACGGACATCGACGATGACGGTCGACGCTCGGGGGGCGACCAGCAAGCAAGGTCCCGCACACTAGGTTCCATGTCACGACGCTCCCGTCCGCGGCATCCCTAGCAGCTCAGAGGTCAAGAAGGAACGCACATGGCTCGCCCCCCGCTCCCCATCGGAACATTCGGGAGCATCACAACGAGAGAGGTACGCCCTGGCGTGTACCGCGCGCGAACCCGCTTCCGAGACTTCGACGGCGTCACGCGCGAGATCAAGGGGACCGGTCGAAGCGCCGCCGCCGCAGTACGAGAACTCAAGACCAAGATCGCCGACCGAAGCGCCCCGTCCGGCGACCTCATCGGCCCCGACATGCGAATCAGCCAGGTGGCTGACATCTGGCTCTCGCTGTATCGCGCCGAGCAGCGCTCCGAAGCAACTACCGCAAACGAATACCAACGCATCATCGAGAACGTCATCAATCCAGCCATCGGCAACATCCGCCTGCGGGAGGCAACAGCTGGGCGCCTGGAACGGCTAATCAGGTCGCAGGACTCCCACAGCCGCCGCAAGAAGACCAAGACGGTGCTCAAGATGATGTTCGACGCCGCGGTCATCGACGACGCACTCCCAGCCAACCCGGTCTCCTCCACATCACGGCTTCGAGGCCAGAAGAAGGACGTCCAAGCGCTCTCGGTGGAGGACCTCAACGCCGTCCGATCTGCCGTGGACTCCTGGATGACCAAGAAGCGGCCAGGCCCAAAGCCGAACCAGGACATGCCCGACATCATTGACCTGCTACTCGCCACGGGCTGCCGGATCGGAGAAGTACTCGCCATCCGATGGACGGACATCGACTTGAGTGCGACACCACCGACCGTGTCAATCAGCGGGACGATCAAGACGGAGACGGGAAAGGGCACCTACCGCAAGCCCAAGCCGAAGTCCGACGCTTCAAAGCGCACCATCGCCCTGCCGCCGTTCGCAGTCGATGTTCTGATGAGGCGACGTATCGAGCAACGACCGAACCACTACAACGCGGTCTTCGCCACCCGCAACGGCACATGGCACCAAGTCGGCAACATCGAGCGCCGGTGGCGCACGATCCGAGCAGACACAGGCTTCGACTGGGTGACACCACACACCTTCCGCAAGACCGTCGCGACCTTGATCGACCGCCTAGTTGACTCGGACACCGCAGCCCGCGTTCTCGGCCACTCCTCAGACGCGATCACCAAAGAGTTCTACATCGAGAAGGACAGGACGACACCCGACGTGACGCACATCCTTCAGTCCTTCGCCGGCAAAGCCACGTCGACCAACTCGGACGCCTGACGTCCTCAGGCGGCCGCCTCGAGCGCAGCCCTGACCCCTCACCCCGGGTCACAATGGGCCGCCAAGGCGAAGGTTTTCGGGACATAAACGCGACACAAGGCTATGTGACTCAAGAAACCAAGTGGCCCCCGATCTGCGTTTCCGCAGGTCAGGGGCCACTCTCTTGTAGCGGGGGCAGGATTTGAACCTGCGACCTCTGGGTTATGAGCCCAGCGAGCTACCGAGCTGCTCCACCCCGCGTCGGTGAACCCAACGTTACGGCATGGCCGCGAACGAGACCAAATCGGGGACGACCACGCTGGCGCGGGGCCGAGCTCGCGGCCTCACAGAAGGTCCACAGGATCGTCCGAGCGCACCGACATGTGGGTGGGGCTCACTGGAGGTCGTTCACCTCTACGACTCCAGGAGTTCAGCCCCATGTCGCCCTACGCCCTGTACGCCGTCGACCTGGTCGCGATCGCGGTCCTCGTCTTCGGCCTGTTCCTGCCCCGCCACCACCGGCCCGAGCTGGTGGTCGCGTTCCTGACGGTCAACGTGGGGGTGATGGCGGTGGCGGCGGCGCTCGCGACGTCGACGATCGGGGCGGGGCTGGGGTTGGGGCTGTTCGGGATCCTGTCGATCATCCGGCTGCGGTCGGAGGAGCTGAGCCAGAGCGAGATCGCGTACTACTTCGCCGCCCTCGCGCTCGGGCTCCTGGCCGGGATCGACCAGGCGCCGAGCGGCGTCGACGTCGCGCTGATGGCGGCGATCCTGGCGGCGGTGGCGATCGGCGACGGGCTGCTCACCGGCCGGCGCACCAGCCACCAGCAGCTGCTGCTCGACCGCGCCCTCACCGACCACACGGCGCTCGTCGCCCACGTCGAGGGCCTGCTCGGGGCCCGGGTCCTCTCGGCCGAGGTCGTCCGCACCGACCTGGTCAACGACACCACGCTGGTGGACGTCCGCGTCCACCCCGGCAGCGGTACGACGACCGCGCAGGCCGCGAGCGCCCTCGGCTGGCACGGAGCGGTCCGATGACCACGATGGCCGCCGAGCACCTGCGCCGGCTGGCGCCGATCGGGCTCGAGGAGCTCGTCGAGCGGGCCGAGCTGCTGACCCGGGTCGACCGGAAGTACGTGCTGCCCGTGCCCGAGGCGGAGCTGCTCGTGCAGCGCGCGCCGGGCGGCGCGCGGATCCTCGAGATCGACGGGCGGCGCGCGTTCGGGTACCGCTCGACGTACCTCGACACCCCCGACCACCGCAGCTTCCTCGTCGCGGGGCGCGCGCACCGCCGGCGCTGGAAGGTCCGCACCCGCAGCTACCTCGACACGGGCGGCGACTGGCTGGAGGTCAAGACGCGCACCGCCCGCGGCCAGAGCCTCAAGCAGCGCATCGAGCACCCCGATGCCCAGCTCGTCGGCGGCCTCGACAGCGAGGGCATCGCCTTCGTGGCGGGCATCGTCGGTGCGGACGTCGCCCGGCGGCTGCGGCCGGTGCTGGTCACCGGCTACCAGCGCAGCACCCTGTTCCTGCCGTCCTCCGCGAGCCGGGTGACGATCGACGTCGACCTCGGCTGGACCGCGCTCGGCCCCCAGCGCGAGCTGGACCGCCCGTCGCTGGCGATCGTCGAGACGAAGACCGGCTCCACGCCGTCCGAGGTCGATCGCCTGCTGTGGCGGGCCGGGCACCGCCCCACCCGGATCTCCAAGTACGGCGTCGGCATGGCCGCGCTGCACCCGGACCTCCCCCGCCTCAAGTGGCACCGCGTCCTCGACGCGCACCTCGACGTGCCGCGCGCCGCCTGACCCACCCCGACCAGAACCCCCAGGAGAAGCCCATGTCCCAGCACCGCCTCCGCACCCGCATCGCCGCAGCGGCGACCGCGGCCGTCGCCCTCATCTCCCCCCTGTCCGCCTGCGGCGCCACCGGCTCCGACACCGCGGCCTCGGCGGGCACCAGCCTCGTCGCGTCGAGCGTCGCCGGCCTCGACGACACCCACGCGGACGCCGACGACGGCGAGTACGACGCCGCCGCGGCCACCGGCATCACGCTGGCCGACGGCGCCACCACCGTCGACGGCACCGGGGCCGACGCGGTGAGCGTCGACGGGGATGTCGTCACGATCAGCGCGGCCGGCACCTACGTCCTGTCCGGCACCCTGACCGACGGCCAGGTCGTCGTCGACAGCACGGGCGACGGCAAGGTCAGGCTGGTGCTCGACGGCGTCGACATCACCTCGGCCACGTCCTCCCCCGTCGTGATCACCGAGGCCGACGAGGCCGTCGTGATCCTCGCCGACGGCTCCGCCAACACGCTGGCGGACGCCGCCGCGTCCGCCGCGGACGACGAGGAGGACGACGCCCCGAACGCGACGCTCTTCTCGATGGCCGACCTGACCATCGCCGGCAGCGGCTCCCTGACCGTCGCGGGCAACAGCAACGACGGCATCACCAGCAAGGACGGCCTGGTGATCCTGTCCGGGACGATCGACGTCACCGCGGTCGACGACGGCATCCGCGGCAAGGACTACCTGGTCATCGAGGACGGCGAGATCACGGTGACCGCGGGCGGTGACGGACTCAAGGCCGACAACGAGAGCACCGAGACGTCGAGCGGCAAGGCCAAGGCGCTCGGCTGGTTCCAGCTCGACGGCGGGACGGTCACCATCGCCGCGGGCAGCGACGGCGTCGACGTCGTCGGCGCGCTCAACATCGCCGACGGCTCGCTGACCGTCACCCGCTCCGAGGAGGGCCTCGAGGCCGCCCAGATCACCCTCGCCGGCGGCGAGACGACCCTCACCGCCTCCGACGACGGCATCAACGCCACCGCGGGCAACGGCGGCGAGGGGGTCCAGGAGGGCGTGCTGCTCACCATCAGCGGCGGCACCACCCACGTCACCGCCGGCGCCGACGGCATCGACTCCAACGGCATCGCGGTCATGACCGGCGGCACCGTGGTCATCGAGAGCGCCGCCCGGGGCGGCGGCGACGGGTCCATCGACGTCAACGGCGACTTCGCGATCAGCGGCGGCTCGCTCGTCGCCACCGGCGGCCTCTCCGATGTGCCGAGCACGGACTCCACGCAGGGCTGGATCGCCACCACGCTCACGACCGCCGCCTCGGCCGGCCAGCAGATCACCGTCGTCGACGGCGACGGCGAGGTCGTCGCGACGTACGTCGTCGAGCAGGCCGCCAGCGGCATCGTGGTCTCCGACGAGGACATCACCGCGGGCGAGGACTACGAGGTCCGGGTCGACGGCACGACCGCCGCGACCGTCACCGCGGGCGAGTACGCCGGTGGCGGCGGTCCCGGTGGCGGCGGTCCCGGTGGCGGCGGCCCCCGCGACGGCGGCTTCGACGGCGCACCGTCCCGGTAGGCCGGCCGGTCACGGATCGGCCGGCGGCTCCAGCCGGGACACGGGCGCCCGCCAGCCCCGGCGTACGGCGAGCAGCCGCCAGCCGATCGTGACCAGGGCCGCCGGGGCGAGGATCACGCCGTGCGCGACCCCGAGCTCGGCCCCGGTGGCGGCGATCGCGGCGCCGGCGAGGGCGGGGATGGCGTAGAGCTCCCCGAACCGGAAGATCACCGGGATCCGGCCGGCGAGGAGATCGCGGATGATCCCGCCGCCCACGCCGGTCACCATGCCGAGCGCGGCGGAGGGGGCCGGCCCCAGCCCGAACTCCTGCGCCTTCAGCGCCCCCGCCACGCAGAACAGCCCGAGCCCGAAGGCGTCGAAGACGTTGATCACCCGCTCGAGCCGGCCGACCGCGGGATGCAGCCAGAAGGTGACCAGTCCCCCGACGACCGGGACCAGCAGGTACCGCCAGTCGGCGACGGCCGGCGGCGGGACCGCGCCGATCACGACGTCGCGGATCACCCCGCCGCCGAGGCCCGTGGCCATCGCCAGGACGACGACGCCCACGATGTCGAGCTGGTTGCGTACGGCGACCAGGCCGCCCGAGATCGCGAAGACGAAGATCCCGACCAGGTCGAGGGTCAGCAGCATGCGGCGATGATGCCGCATGCCGCCGACCCGGCGGGACCCGCTACCGGTTGTCGCGCTGGTCGGCCAGCCGCACGGCCTTCTCCACCGCCGCCTGGGCGAGCTCGAGCTGGCGCGCCCACTCGGCAGTCTCGTTCTCGGCCTGAGCGGCACTCGCCGCCTTGAACGCCTCGTCGGCCTCGCGCAGCGCCGCCGCGATCTGCTCGTTGAGCGTCCCGCTGGGCTCCTGCGGAGGAGTCTCGTCGCCGGGCTCCGGCTCCCCCGTGTCGTCCGGGGGCGGGGTCTCCTGGCCGGTCGCGAGATCGACGCCGAGCGCGTCGCCGAGCGCCTCGGGGAGGTTCTGCGCGATGCCCACGCTCTCGCCGTACTTCACGATCACGAACTGCAGGATCGGGAAGGCCGACGCACCGGACGTCCGCACGGCGTACACCGGCTGGATGTAGATCAGCCCGCCGTCGACCGGCAGGGTCAGCAGGTTGCCGAAGCGGGGCGGCGTCGCGCCCTGGACGCGGTACGGCGTCAGCGCGTCGACGACCTCCTTCTCCTGCTGCATCTGGTTGGCGACCTGCCCGGGTCCGGGCGTGTTGGCGTCGGTCATCTCCAGCAGCCGCAGCTTGCCGAAGGAGGACGAGTTCGCGTTCGAGTTCACCTGGAGGTACGACGCCAGGGTGCCCTTGCCGCGCGGCACGAACACCGAGGTGAGGGACCAGTCGTTGGTGTTGTCGACGCCCGTCGAGAACAGCCGGTACGGCGGCTGGAACACCTGCCGCGACGCGTTCGGGTCCTCGGGGACCTCCCAGCGGTTGTTGGCGTTGTAGAACTCGCCGGCGTCGGTGACGTGGTACTTCGCGAGCTGGAAGCGCTGCACCTTGAACAGGTCCTCGGGGTAGCGCAGGTGGCTCATCAGCTCCGCGGGGATGTCGTCCTTGGCCGTGACCGTCCCCGGGAACGCCTTCATCCAGGTCTTGAGGATCGGGTCCTCGGTGTCCCACTGGTAGAGCGTGACCGTGCCGTCGTAGGCGTCGACCGTCGCCTTGACCGCCGAGCGCATGTAGTTGATCTCGTCGGTGGGGATGGTCTGCAGCCCGGTGTCCTGCTGCAGCGAGTCGTCGATCATCGCGTCGAAGGACTCGCGCTGGGAGTTCGGGTAGCGGTCGGTGGTGGTGTAGCCGTCGATGATCCAGACGATCTTGCCGTCCACGACCGCGGGGTACGGGTCCCCGTCGACGGTCAGCCACGGCGCGACCTTCTCGACCCGCTCGGTGGGCGTGCGGTTGTAGAGCACCTTCGAGTTGCTGTTGACCCGGCCCGAGAGCAGGAAGTTCGGCTCACCGAACTTGATGGCGTACATCAGCTGGTTGAAGGTGCTGCCGACCGCCACGCCGCCCTTGCCGTCGTACGTCGTGCGCTGGTCGCCCTCGTCGCTGTCGGTGTTGGCGAGCCCGAGCTCGACGCTCGACGCCTCCGCGTTCGCCTTGCCGACGACGGAGTACGACGGGCTCTGCTCGCCGTAGTAGATCCGCTGCTCGAACTCCTCGCTCTTGGTGAGGTCGCTCGCACCGCTGGTGCCCTCCCCGCTGATGCCCTCGGCCCAGACGATGCGGCCGTTGACCTCGCTGGCGGAGATCCGGTTGGCGTAGGCCGCGATCAGGCCCTCGCCGTGGGTGTAGACGGTGTGCAGGTTGGACCAGTTCTGGTCGGAGGAGTTGATGCCGGACTGGTCGAGCTCGCGGACGCCGAGGACCAGCGGCACCTCCTGGCCGTCGATCGTGTAGCGGTCGACGTCGAGGACCGAGGCCACCGAGTAGTACGCCCGGACCTGCTGGCGCTGCTGGAAGGTGTCGCGCACCTGCTGGGGGTCGACGACCGGGGTGGTCGAGAGCTGGCCGAGCACGGTCGCGCCCTCGCTCGCCGAGGTGTCGCCGACCGGGGTCCCCTCGTAGCGCTCGCTCTCGACGCCGCTGAGCCCGTAGGCCTCGCGCGTGGCGTCGATGTTGACCTTGATGTAGGGGTTCTCCTTGTCGGCCTCCGAGGGCTTCACCTGGAAGTTCTGGACGATGGCCGGCCAGATCATGCCGAGCAGCACCGCCGACAGGGCCAGCAGCGCGAGGCCGACCGACGGCAGCTGCCAGGTCTTGCGCCACACGTTGAGGAAGAACAGCACCGCGCAGATCAGCGCGACGCCGACCAGGATGTTGCGGGCCGGGAGCATGGCGTTCTCGGCCGTGTAATTCATGCCGGTGAAGATCCGGTGGTCGTCGGTGACCAGGTCGAAGCGGTCGAGGTAGTAGTCGACCGACTTCATCAGCACGAACGCGCCGAGCAGCACGGACAGCTGGACCTGGGCGGCCGGCGAGAGCCGGTCGTGGGAGACCTGGAGCCGGATGCCGCCGTACAGGTAGTGGACGACGGCGGTGGCGAGCAGCGACACGATGGCGACGGCCATCACGAAGTCGATGACGAAGTTCCACCACGGCAGCTGGAAGACGTAGAAGCCGATGTCCCTGTTGAAGTAGGCGTCCTTGGTGCCGAAGTCCTCGCCGTTGCGCCACATCAGGAAGGTGCGCCACTGCCCGATCGCGGACGTGCCGGCGAAGAGGCCGACGACGACGCCGACGCCGGCCAGCAGCCAGCCGCGGATCGGGGTGACGGCGTCGCGGTAGCGGTCGACCCCGTCGGGGCCGGCCATGAGGAACATCGGCCGGAACCGGAAGGCGAGGTACATGTTGAGCGCGACGATCCCGCCCATCAGCGCGCCGAAGGCCAGGAACAGGCCGATCCGGGTCCACAGCATGGTGCTGAACACCTCGCCGAAGCCGACCTCGGCGTACCAGAGGCGGTCGGTGTAGATGCCCGCGAAGGCGCTGAGCAGGAAGAAGGCGACGATCAGCACCACCCCGGTGATGACCAGGGCGCGGGTACGGCGGCCCGGTCGCTCGGGCGCGGGACGCTCGGGCTCCTCGTCGAACAGCTCACTCATCGTTCTCGTCCTCCAGCAGGGTGGCCCGCAGCAGCTCGATGAGCCCGGGTACCAGGTCGTTGCCGCCCATCACGGCACTGTCCTCGTCATGGCTGCGCATCCGCAGTGCGCAGTAGCTCGCGCCGTGCCGGGTCACCCCGGCGACGATGCGGACCTCCTCGGCGTCGGGGTGCTCGCGCGCGAACTCCGCGGCCGCCGCCGGGTCCTCCGGCACCTGGCCGTCGGCGGCGGGCGGGAGCACGAGGCGCTCGACCACGGCCGCGCAGCCGGTGACCACGTCGGGCCACTGGATGCCGGGGAGCACCTCCTCCAGCTGTTGGCCGGGCGGCAGGTCGTCCTGCTCGATCGGTGTCAGCGAGCCCCGCTCGGCCGGCGCGTCCAGGCCGAGCCGGGACGCGAGCGCCGGCTCCTGGGCGACCAGGCGGGAGGTGTCGACCAGGGCGTACAGGCGGGCGGGCTGGTCCCACCCCGAGCGGGCCTGGTGGCCCTCGATCTCGAGGACGGCGGCCGCGAGGGCCGGGTCGACGTCCAGCTCGTAGTCCATCGGTCCTTGCTTCCTCAGCAGCTCGGCAGCGCGGCGTCGTGGTCGCCGGCCCACTTCTCCAGCGCGAGACGCGCCTCGTGCATCGTCGTGGCCTTCACCAGGCGCAGGTCGGGGTCGAGGCCCTTGATGTCGGTGCAGTTGTCCTTCGGCACGAAGAACAGCTTCGCGCCGGCGGCCTGGGCCCCGGCGATCTTCTGCTCGATGCCGCCGATCGGGCCGACCTTCCCGTCGGCGCCGAGCTCGCCGGTGCCCGCGATGGTCGCGCCGCCGGTCAGCGAGCCCGGCGTGAGCGTGTCGTAGATGGCCAGCGAGAACATCAGGCCCGCGCTCGGCCCGCCGACGGTCGGGTCGACCCGCAGGTTGATGGTGAAGGGGAACTCGTAGCCCAGGCCGAGCGAGACGCCCACGCGCGGCGTGCCGTCGACGTCCTTCGGCTTGATCCGGACCGTCAGCTCCCGGTTGTCGCGCAGGATCCGGAACTCGACCAGCGAGCCGTCGTCGTGCTTGCGGACCGCCTCGACGACCTGGTCGGCGCTGGTGACCGGCTCGCCGTCGACCTCCTTGAACACGTCGCGCACGAGCAGCTTGTCCTTGGCCGGCCCCTCCTCGTCGACGAGCGCGACCTGGACGGCCTTCGGCACGTCGTAGCCCAGCTCGGTGAGCGCGACCGCCTTGGCGACGTCCTGCGACGTGGTCATCTGGACCGCGCCCTCGGCCTTCTCGTCGGCCTGCGAGGTCTCGGGCGGGTGCACGACGTCGTACGGCAGGATCGCCTTGTCGGGGTCGAGCCAGCGCGACAGCGCCTCGCCGAGGGAGAGCTTCTGGCCGTACGACGACGCGACCACCGTCGTGAACCGGATCTGTCCCTCGTCGTAGTAGGCCTCGTGCCCATCGACCTGCACGACCTCGGCCTGGTCGGCGTCCTTGCCGAGGATGTCGTACGTCGGCCCGGGGCTGTAGGACGCGTACGGCAGCGGCACCACGAGGGCGATGCCGCCGAGGATCAGCACCAACGGAGCCGCGATGCACGCGGCGATCAGGCGCTGGCTCATGGCGCCTACCTTGTCAGATGTGTCCAATCAGTCTGCATCCGCCGGTGGCTGCAGGCTCAGGACGCGCGGCGGTCGTCCGCCGTAGCCTCGCCCTGGGGATCCGGGGTCTCCTCGGCCGGCACCGGGGGAAGCACGGTCGGGCGGTCCCGCGGGGCCCGCAGCGCGACGCCGGTGCGCCGCTCAGGATCGCGGGCGGGAGCGGCGTACCCGGGCCGCGCGCGCTGCTCCCGGGTCAGCGCCTCGCCGAGCCGGCGGGCCGCGGTCTCACGGTCGACCTCGCCCCGGCCCTCGCGGCCCCACCACGCGACCCACGCCATCGAGGCGAGGGTCAGCACGGCGGCCGGCACCAGCCAGAGCAGGATCTCCACTCCACGAGCGTAGGTCGGTGCCGGGCGGCGGCCGGTCAGGACACGCCCGCCCGCTCAGGGCGAGCCGACCCACTCATCCGAGCCGTCGATGAACCGCTGGTGCTTCCAGATCGGCACCTCGGCCTTGAGCGTGTCGATGAGCGCCCGGCTCGCCTCGAACGACGAGCCGCGGTGGCCGGCGGTGGTGGCGACGACGACCGCGAGGTCGCCGATGTCGAGGTCGCCGACCCGGTGCACGGCGGCGACCGCCGTGACGTCGTACTCCCCCGCGATGCGCTCGCACACGTCCCGCAGCCGGTCGAGGGCCGAGGGGTGCGCGGAGTAGGAGAGGCCGGTGACGCCCTGCCCGTGGTCGTGGTCGCGGACCCGCCCGACGAAGAGCACGAGACCGCCGGACGCGGCGTCGTCGAGGCTCCCGAGCACCTCGCTCACCGAGAGCGGCTGGTCCGAGATCGCGACGAGGCGCACGGCGGGGTTCGTCATGGCCACACTCTAGGGACTCGCGCGGAGGCGGACGGGGAGGGAGACCGGGGTGCCCTCAGGGCTGTCCCCGACACCATCGGTTGGCGATCGGGCGTAGTTTTGGGTCATGACCGACAACCCGGGTGACGACCAGCCGAACCCGTTCAAGGGCACGCCGTTCGAGCAGATCTTCGGCGCCCTCGGTGGCGCGTTCCCTGGCGGGCCGGGCGGACCGGGCAGCGGCATGGCGTTCTTCCAGCAGCTGCAGTCGCTCATGCAGCCCCACGACGGGCCGCTCAACTGGACCGCCGCCCAGGACATGGCCCGGCAGGCGATCGCCCAGGAGCCGGACCCCTCCCCCACGCAGCGCGACCAGGACCGCGTCGCCGACGCCGTCCGGCTGGCCGACCACTGGCTCGACACGGCGACCGGCTTCCCCTCGGGCGTCGGTACGACGGCCGCGTGGAGCCGCGCGGAGTGGCTGGTCGAGACGCAGCCGGTCTGGCAGGTGCTCGTCGAGCCGGTGGCGGCCCGGTCGGTGACCGGCCTGTCCAGCGGCCTGCCCGAGGAGATGAAGGCGGCGGCCGGCCCGCTGGTCGGCATCATCGGCCAGGCGGTCGGCGGGATGATGGCGATGCAGATCGGCCAGGGCCTCGGCGCCCTGGCCGGCGAGGTGCTCACCGCCTCCGACATCGGGCTCCCGCTCGGCGCGCCCGGCAAGGCGGCGCTGGTGATGAGCAACGTCCGCGCGTTCGCCGAGGGCCTCGACGTCACCGAGGACGACGTCGTCCTCTACCTCGCGCTGCGCGAGGCCGCCCACCAGCGGCTGTTCGCCCACGTGCCGTGGCTGCGCGAGCACCTCATCGGCGCGGTGACCGACTACGCCCGCGGCCTGGAGATCAACGCCCAGCAGATCCAGGAGCGGGTGCAGGAGCAGTTGCGCGGCATCGACCCCAGCAACCTCGAGGCGATGCAGGGCCTGCTCGAGGGCGGCATGTTCGACCCACCGCAGACCGAGGCGCAGACCGCTGCGCTGTCCCGGCTGGAGATCGCGCTGGCGCTCGTCGAGGGCTGGGTCGACGAGGTCGTCGGCCAGGCCACCGCCGAGCGGATGCCCGCGGCGGCCAGGCTGCGCGAGGCCGTCCGCCGGCGCCGGGCGGCCGGTGGTCCCGCCGAGCAGACCTTCGCCGCGCTGGTCGGCCTCGAGCTGCGCCCGCGCCGGCTGCGCGACGCCTCCACGCTGTGGGGCGGCCTGCGCGCCCGCTCCGGCCAGGAGGCCCGCGACGGCGTGTGGATGCACCCCGACCTGCTCCCCACCGCCGCCGACCTCGACGACCCGCTGTCCTTCCGCGCCGAGGCGACCGCGCCCGAGGCGCTCAGCGAGGACGAGTTCGACGCCGAGCTGCGCAAGCTGCTCGAGGGCCCCGGCGACGCCGGCGCTCCCGACGCCGACGAGTGACGCTCCACGCCGACGCGCTGGCCGTGCTCCGTGGCTGGCGCGCGCCGGACGCCGCCGAGGAGGCCCTGCGCCGACGCTATGTCACCCACCTGGAGTCGACGCCGGACGGCATGTGGCGCTCGTCGTACCCCGACCACATCACGGCCGGCACCCTCGTCCTCGACGCCACCGGTGAGCGGGTGCTGCTCAACCTGCACCGCAAGGCCGGGCGCTGGTTCCACTTCGGCGGGCACTGCGAGGACGCCGACGCCACCCTCGCCGCCGTCGCGCTGCGCGAGGCGCACGAGGAGAGCGGACTGCGCGAGCTCGCCTTCCACCCGGAGCCGGTCCAGCTCGACCTGCACACGGTGCCCTTCTGCGGCGAGCGCGGCGACGTCAACCACCTCGACGTGCGCTACGTCGCCGCGACGCCGGCCGACGCGACGGCAGTGGTCAGCGACGAGTCGCTCGCCGTGCGCTGGTGGCCCCTCGACGGCCTGCCGGAGCTCGAGCCGGCCATGCACGCGCTGATCGCCCGGGCCCGCGCGGTCCTCTGCTGACCGCGCCCCATGCGAATTCGTCGTCCAAAGCCTCAGATCACGACAAGTTCGCATGGGGCGCGGCTCAGTCGACGTCCTCGCCCGGGACGACCTGCTCCGAGGGCGGCCGGTCGATCCGGGCGGCGTCGGACCAGCCGGCGAGGTAGCCCTTCGCCTTCTCGGCGGCCGGGTAGTGCGCCACCCAGCCCCAGAACCGCTCGTCGTGGTGCGGCTCGATCAGGTGGGCGAGCTCGTGCACGATCACGTAGTCGATCACCCACTCCGGCATCCGCTGCAGCCGCTCGGAGAGCCGGATGGTGCGGTCCTTGGGCGTGCACGACCCCCAGCGCGCCCGCTGGTTGCCGACCCAGCGCACCGACTCGGGGACCGCGAGCCCGCCGAGGTACTCGTCGCTCAGCTCCCTCGCGCGGCGCATCAGGTCCTCGTCGTCCCAGCGCCGCGGCGTCGCAGCCCGGCGCTCCTTGCGCTCGACCCGCGCGACCATCTTCGAGACCCAGGCACGCTCCTCGGTCACCGACAGGTTGTCGGGCATCAGGACGACGATGGTCTCGCCCTCGCGATAGGCCGTGACGGTACGTCGGCGGCGCTGCGACCGTCGTACCTCCACGCGCGGGGTGGGCATGCTTCGACCCTACGGCGCACCCCGCGGCATTGGTGGGACCTCGCGGGTCAGGGTGCGGCCCACTCCAGGAGCCGCTCGACGGGCCAGGTGTTGACGATCCGGTCCGCGTCGATGCCGGCGGCCTCGGCGCGCTCGCAGCCGAGCAGCGGGTAGTCGAGCTGGCCGGGGGCGTGGGCGTCGCTGTCGATCGAGAACAGGCAGCCGATGTCGCGGGCGAGCTCCAGCAGCCGGGTCGGCGGGTCGCGGCGCTCGGGGCGGGAGTTGATCTCGACCGCGACGCCCTCCTCGGCGCACGCCTCGAACACCGCCCGCGGGTCGAACCGGGACTCCTTGCGGGTGCCGCGGTTCCCGGTCACCAGCCGGCCGGTGCAGTGGCCCAGCACGTTGGTGAACGGGTTGCGCACCGCGGTCACCATCCGCCGGGTCAGCGGCTCGGGGTCCATCGCGAGCTTGGAGTGGACGCTCGCCACCCGGACCTGGAGCCGGGCCAGCATCTCCTCGGTCTGGTCGAGTGAGCCGTCGTCGAGGATGTCGACCTCGATCCCCTTGAGCAGCCGGAACCCGGCACCGTCGAGGTGCTCGTTGACAGCCTCCACCACACCCAGCTGCCGGGCCAGCCGCTCGGCGGAGAGCCCGCGGGCGACCTTGAGCCGCGGCGAGTGGTCGGTGAGCACGAGGTACTCGTGCCCCAGCTCCATCGCCGTCATCGCCATCTCCTCGATGGGCGAGCCGCCGTCGGACCAGTCCGAGTGGGAGTGCAGGTCGCCGCGCAGCCGGGCCCGCAGCGCGGTGCCGGCGCCGTCGGCGGTCAGCGGGCCGCCGTACTGCTCCTCGACCTCGACCAGCTTGTCCGGCGCCCGGCCCGCGACGGCCTGGGCGATCACCCGGGCGGTGCTGGCGCCCACGCCGGGCAGCTCGGTGAGGGTCCCCGCCGTGGCGCGGGCGGCGATGTCGTCGGGGGCAGCGGCAGGATGGCAGCGGCCGCGCCGCGGTACGCCTTGACCTTGTAGCTGTCCGCGCGCCCGCGCTCCAGGAGGAACGCGATCCGGCGCAGCGCCGCCACCGGCGTGCCGTCGTACCCCTGCTCGGTCACGTCCGCACCGTCCTCGAGAAATGTCTGTCCACAGGCCGTGGATGAAGCTGTGGGCACCATCCTCGCTGGTCATCCGACGGTACGACGCCTGCGAGTCCGGCTCCGGCCGCGATTCCTCCACAGGCCGGGCGCGGTTCTCCCCCGCCCCTCCACGGCTCCCGCCCACCATCCACAGGTTTCTCCACAGCTCTCTCCACAGGTTGCGGCGCGGTCGGATTGACCGCGCCCGCCCGGGTGCCTAGCGTCGTCCCCGACGAGGCCCCTGGGGCCGCAGCTCCTCGCTCGCAAGGGGAAGGCAAGCGAGGCGCCGCGGCACCGGGGGTCTCTTCCTGTCAGCGCCCGGTGAACACCGGCGCCCGCTTCTCCCGAGCGGCCCGGATCCCCTCCAGCAGGTCGGCCGTCGCCAGCGTCACCGGCTGCGCCAGGCCCTCCCACTCCAGCGCGGTCTCGAGGCTCGCGTGCCCGCGCTGCAGCGCCCGCTTGGTGAGCCGGGTCGCGATCGGCGCCGCCGCGGCGATCTCCGCCGCGGTCGCCAGCACCCCGGCCCGGAAGTCGTCGGCCTCCCAGACCCGCGACACCAGCCCGAGCCCCAGCGCCTCGTCGGCGTCGACCAGCCGCCCGGTCAGGAACAGCTCTCGCGCCGCGGCCGGCCCCACCACGTCGGGCAGCAGGTAGGTGCCGGCCATGCCCGGGTGGATCCCCAGCTTCGTGAACGGCACGCCCATCCGGGCCCCGCGGGCGGCGTACCGGATGTCGCAGGCCAGGGCCAGGCACAGCCCGGCGCCGATCGCCGGCCCGTTGATCGCCGCGATCGTGGGCACCTCCAGGCGCCGCACCGACAGCCAGGCGCGGTAGAACGGCAGCATCCGGTTGCGCAGGTCGTCGACGCTCGCATCGGGCTCGGAGGCCAGCCAGGAGAGGTTGCCGCCGGAGCAGAACGCCCTGCCCTCGCCGGTCACCACGACCGCCCGCACGGTGGGGTCCCCGGCGAGGTGGTCGACCGCGCGGACCCAGGACTCGGTCATCTCGTCGCTCATCGCGTTGCGCAGGTCCGGCAGGTCCAGGACCAGCAGCGCGACCCCCTCGGAGGGGCGTTCGAGGCGCAGGTGCGTCAGGGACGGCGGCGGGACTGCGTTCACAACGGAATCAGACATGCGGGGCACGCTACTGCGACTCCGCGCCGCCGTACCGTAGGGTCGGGGAGGTTCGGAGTGCTCCTCCGGACTCCGACGGGCTTCCCCCCATGTCCCCGTCGCGACGACCGAACGAACAAAGATGAGCAAGGAGGCCGTCATGGCGGAGACCTGGAGCGGCGAGTTCTACTGCGTGAAGTGCAAGGCCAAGCGCGAGGCCGAGGGCGAGGTCAAGGTCAACGACAAGGGGACCCGGATGGCCAAGGCCGTCTGCCCCGAGTGCGGCACGAACCTCAACCGCATCCTCGGCAAGGCGTAACCGACCGGGCCGAGCGCGTCTCCGGCGACGCGAAAGGCAGCAAGCTGCCGGAGGTCGCCTCCCGCCGCGCTGCCGGCCCGATCCTTCAGGAACGATCAGCCGACTGTCACGGGCGGCTCCACTGGGGTGGAGCCGCCCGCGGCGCGTTTCGGGGGCTGTGGACGACCGCTGCGGGCGGGTCCTCGACCGTGCGACGCTGCCGTCATGGCGTCCCGGCCCCACCTGCTGCGTCCGGGCACACCCGTGCTGGCGCGGTCCCCGGGCGTGCTGCAGGTCGGGCTGTCCGGGCCGACCCTCCGGCTCCCCGACCTGCCCGAGGTACGCCGCCTGCTCGCCGACCTCACCGGCCGGGGTGCACCGGGCGACGCCCGGGCCGCCGAGGCCGCCGGGGAACTGCCCGCGGCGGCCGCGGACGCGCTGACCCGCCTCCTCGGCGCCGGCCTGGCCCTCCCCGCTCCCCCGGACGCGCCCGACCCCGGCCTGGCACCGCTGCTGGCGCAGGCCGGCCCCGACGCCGTACGACGACGCGCCGCCCGCGCCGCCTCCCCGGTGGCCGTCGACGCGCCCGACGCGCTGCGCACTGTCCTCGACCCGCTGCTGAGCGTCGCGGGACTCCGCGTGGCGACGGCCGCGGACGACGTCCGGGTGCGCCTGGTCGTGGCCGACGGGCCGGCGCACCGCGACCGGCTCGACCCGCTCGTCCGCGCCTCCGTCCCCCACCTGCTCGTCACCGGCGACGCCACCGCCGTCCGGGTCGGCCCCTTCGTCCACCCCGGCCGGACGGCCTGCCTGCGCTGCGTGGACGCACACGAGTCGCTGCGCGACGCGCGGCTGCCGCTGCTGCTGGCGCAGGCCGTCGCCCAGTACGCCGAGCGGCCGCCGCCGCGCGACCCGGTGCTCGACCACCTCGCCCTCGCCTGGGCGGTGCGTGACCTGGCGCGCTTCCTCGAGGGCGACGAGCCGAGCACCTGGTCGACCACCGTCGACCTCGACCCCGCGGCCGCCCCGGTGCTCACCCGGTGGGGACGCCATCCCGACTGCGGCTGTGCCTGGGACGATCTCCTCGACCTGCCGTGACCGGCACGAGCCGGCCGGTCACCACCAGTCGCTGTCGAGCTTGGCCTCCATCGCGCGCAGGTGCGTCCGGGAGCACTCGTCGCAGTAGCGCCGGACCCGCCCGCGCTCGACCGACGTGGTCCACGTCAGCGGCGGCTGGTCGCCCTCGGCCCGACGGCCGCAGAAGTCGCAGGTGACGCTCACGGGTCCAGCCTAGTGTCGTGCGTTCGGATTGCTCGGACGGTTGGCGCACCCCGGAAAATGCCGGAAGGGCCGGCCCGACGATCGGTCGGTCCGGCCCTTCCTTCTCACCCGCGATCAGGTGCTCTCCGAGGAGGCCTCGGAGAATTCCGGTCTCGCTGGCCCGCGATGCGGGCTCAGAGTGCGCGAGCGAGGGCGAGACGAGCCTGCTGCGCTGCACGCTCGGCCTTGCGGCTCAAGCGGCGGGCGCGGGCCATCCTGCTGGCCACGCGCAGCTGCTGCGCCTCTCCCAGGCGCGTGGACATCTGCGCGCGCGCCAGGTCTTCGTTGATCAGATAGGACATGTCGAGCTCCAAGGGTTCGGTGGGTTCTTCGTGGAAGGGGGTGGACTACGCCGCGGCGTCCTTGCGCGGACGGCCCCGGGGCCGCTTGCGCGGGATCACCACGCCGGCCAGGAACAGCTCGCCGCCCCAGACGCCCCACGGCTCACGCCGCTCCAGGGCGCCCGAGAGGCACATGCTCTGGACCGGGCAGTCCAGGCACAGCGCCTTCGCGGCCTCGACGTCCGACGGGGACTCGGCGAACCACAGCTCCGCGTCGTTCAGCCGGCACGGCAGCAGCTCGTCCAGCGTCGGCTCGAGAACACTGGTCGTCATCTGCTTTCACCTCCTCTTCGTTGACCTGATCGCGTTGGTCGATTTCCTCGCGGGACCTGCGACCTCGCCCTTCTCAGGTCCTGAGAAACACGAAGGCCGCGGATCCCGTCTGTTCGGGTTCCGCGGCCTGGAGGCTGCCGAGCTGATCGTGGTCAGATCGGTGGACTCCAGGCGGGTGAACCCCAGACAGTGGCGGCGTTGCCGCGGTGCGCCGTGCCGGCGGTGCGCTCCCGCTTGGCGGCATCGGCGGCCGGGGACGCGAACGGCGCGAAAACGGCATTCGCCGTGGCCGGACGCGCGGCAATGCCCTGGACCTCGAGGGTCGGGAGGGCAGCGGTGGCGCAGCCGAGGACCGCGGACAGCGAGAGCTGCCGGGCAGACGTCATCACCGGGATCGCCGGGATCATCGTCATGTTCTCCATGGTGTGCCACCTCCTTCGGTGCCTGACGGGCGCCGACCTTGCCAGGGCCGTGATGCGCAGCGGAACTTGCCTGACGACCGTAGTAGGCCGTCGTGAGGCCGCGCAAATCATTTATCGGGGTTTTTCGAGGTTTTTCAAAAACCTCCTTCCGGGACCCGCTCAGGCGCCCTCGGCGACGAGCGCGAGGACCGCGTCGCCGTACCGCTCGATCTTGTTGGGCCCGACCCCGTTGACCTTCGCCAGCGCGGCCATCGACGCCGGCTTGTGCTCGGCGATGAGCTCGAGCGTGGCGTCGGTGAAGACGACGTACGCCGGCAGCGGCTTGCCGTCCTCACCGGCCTCGCGCGCGGTCTCCAGGCGCCAGGCCTTGAGCCGCTCGAAGAGCGCCTCGTCGTAGCGCACCGGGTGGTGGGCGCAGCGGCCCCGCTTCTTCTCCGCCGCCGTCGACAGCGGCTGGAGGCAGTCGCGGCAGCGGGCCACCTTGGTCCGCCGGATGGCCTGCTGCGGCTGCTGCGCCGCGGGCAGCATCGGCACGATGAACCGCGACGGCTGGCGCCGGGGCGCCTGCCCGGGGTTGCGGGCGGCGGCCCAGGAGACCATCAGGTCCCGGCGGGCCCGGGTCACGCCGACGTAGAGCAGGCGTCGCTCCTCCTCCACCGCGTCGGGCCGGGCGCCGCCCTGCTCGGCGTACACGATCGGCACGGTGCCGTCCTGGACGCCGCAGCAGAACACCGCATCCCACTCCAGGCCCTTGGCGGCGTGGAAGGTGGCCAGCGTGACGCCGTCGGCGGTCGGCGCGTGCTGCTCGGTCGCGCGCCGGTCCAGCTCCTCCACGAACGCCGCGACCGACGCCTCGATGCCGCGCTCGGTCGCGAACTCCTCGGCCTGGTCGGCCAGCGCCTGGAAGGACTCCCACCGGTCGCGGACCTGGCCGCGCGACGTCGGCGGCTCGGCCGCCCAGCCCATGCCGCCGAGGACTCCCCTGACGACCTCCAGCCAGGGGCCGTCGTCGGCCTCCCCCGAGCGGGCGGCGCCGCGCAGCCGGGTGACCGCCTCGCGTACCTCGCGCCGCTCGAAGAACCGCGCCGCGCCGCGCACGACGTACGGGATGCCCCGGTCGGTCAGCGCGTCCTCGAAGGTCTCGGACTGGGCGTTGATCCGGAACAGCACCGCCATCTCGCCGTACGCCGTCCCGGCCCGCTGCAGGCGCAGGATCCGGTCGGCCACGCTGCGCGCCTCGGCCACCTCGTCCGGCTCTCCCACGAACCGGACCGCCGGCCCGGCCTTGTGCTGCGAGCGCAGCTCGACCCCGGCGCTGGGCGTGCCCGAGAGCAGGGTGTTGGCCGTCTCCACGACCTGCGGCGTCGATCGGTAGTTGCGGACCAGCTCGACCGAGGTCGTGCCGGGGTAGCGCTTCGGGAAGTCGCGGAGGTACGCCGCGTCGGCACCGGCGAAGCTGTAGATCGTCTGCGCCGGGTCGCCCACGACGCACAGCTCGTCGCGCCCGCCCAGCCAGAGGTCGAGCAGCGCCGACTGCAGCGGCGAGACGTCCTGGAACTCATCGACGACGAACCACTTGTACTGCCGCCGCACCTGCGCGGCCACCCGCTCGTCGGACGCCAGCACGCCGGCGGTCAGCAGCAGCACGTCCTCCATGTCCATCCGCCCCTGGTCGCGCTTGACCTGCTCGTAGACGGCGATCACCCGGCCGATGGTCTCCGGCGTCTGGTCGGCGACCGAGCGGCCCCTGGCCGGCGCGATCCGCGGGTAGTCGTCGGCGCCGACGTTGCTGACCTTCGCCCACTCGATCTCGGACGCCAGGTCGCGCAGCAGTGCCTGCTCGGCCCGCAGCCCGAGGTTGCGGCAGGCCGCGGCCAGCATCGGGATCTTGGACTCGGTCAGCACCGGCAGCTCCGTGCCGTGGACGTGGGGCCAGAAGTAGCGCAGCTGGCGCAGCGCCGCGCTGTGGAAGGTCCGGGCCTGGACCCCCGGCGCGCCGAGCTGGCGCAGCCGCTGCCGCAGCTCGCCCGCGGCGCGGGTGGTGAAGGTGACCGCCAGCACCTCGGTGGGCGCGTAGACCCCGGCCAGCACGCCGTGGGCGATCCGGTGGGTGATCGCCCGCGTCTTGCCCGTCCCCGCGCCGGCCAGCACCCGCACCGGACCCCGCAGCGTCTCCGCCACCTGCCGCTGCTCGGGGTCGAGCGCGGAGAGGAGCCGTTCGATGGACTCGGACATGGGGACGGGCACTCCTTCGGGGTCGGCCGGACTGCCGGCTTCGGCTGAGGAACCCAACCTAGACGCAGCCCACGACACGAACCCGGGGAGGCGGAGCGGCCGCCGGCCGGCAGGGCGGGCGGCCCCGCGGAACATCGCCGTCGGCACCGTGGTTGAGTGGGAGGACAGTCCTCGACGGAAATGGGTGAGCCCCGATGAGCTTCACGATGTACACCACGCCCTGGTGCGGCTACTGCCACCGGCTCAAGAGCCAGCTCGACCGCGAGGGCATCGCCTACGACATCGTCGACATCGAGCAGCAGCCCGAGGCGGCCGCGATCGTGGAGTCCGCCAACAACGGCAACCAGACCGTGCCGACGCTCGTCTACACCGACGGCACCGCCCAGACCAACCCGAGCATCGCCCAGGTCAAGGCGAAGCTCGACGAGCTCCAGCAGCTCGGCGCCTGACGGTTGCGCTCCACCAACGCCGCGGGCATGGCCGCAGGCATCGCCTGCGGCGTGGCGATCGGCGTCGCGATGGGCAATGTCGCGATCGGCATCGCCATCGGCGTGGCGCTGGGGATCGCCTTCGGCCTCGCCTTCAACAGCGACGACAGCGGTGACGACAGGGGCGGCTCGGATGACAGCGGGGACGACGGCGGCGCCTGAGTCTCACCAGCTGCCCGGCAGCGGACCGCCGTACCAGTCCTCGACCAGCGAGCGGCTGATCGAGACCCCGCCCGGCAGCACCAGCGAGCCGGCCTCGGCCTGCCGGCGCATGTCGGCACGGGTGAACCACCGGGCCTCCTCGACCTCGTCGTCCTCGAGCCGGATCTGCTCGGAGACCGCGCGCCCGTGGAAGCCGAGCATCAGGCTCGAGGGCAGCGGCCACGGCTGGTTGCCGAAGTAGGACACCTCGCCCACGACGACACCCGTCTCCTCCTGCACCTCCCGCCGGACCGCGTCCTCGAGCGACTCCCCCGGCTCGCAGAAGCCCGCCAGCGTCGAGAACCTCCCCGCCGGCCAGGCGTGGTTGCGCCCGAGCAGGCAGCGCTCGTCCGGCGACCCCGGCTCCCCGGACGCGATCAGCATGATCACCGCCGGGTCCGACCGCGGGAACTGCGGCTTGCCGCAGCCGGCGCAGACCAGCTCGTGACCGGCCGCGCGCGGCGTCAGCGCGCCACCGCACCGCGGGCAGAACCGGTGCGCCCAGTGCCACTCGGCGAGCCCGACGGCGTGGAACACCAGCGGCGCCTGGCCGACCTGGTCGCCACCCAGGAACGGCAGCAGCCCGCGCAGCGGCAGCCACCGCTCCGGCTCCGCCTTCGCGACCTCGCCCGGCACGATCACGGCCCACCAGGTGACGTCGCCACGCACGCCGAGCAGCACCCGTACGCCGTCCGGCGCGTCCGCAGTCGAGATCCACTCGAGCCCGTCCGGCCCGGGCCGCACCCGGGTGCCGGCGATCACCAGGACCCGCCCCGACCGGTCGGCCCACCGCTCCTGCAGCCACGCCTCGTCCGTCCGGAGCAGCCCGAGGCGATCGTGCGGATCGGCGACCAGGGACAGGTGCGGGAACGTCACGCTCCGAGCCTAGTCTCGCGTCATCGAAGGATCCGTTCGACCTCCTCCCTGCCCGGGAGCTCGTCGTGCACCACGAGCTCCCCGGTCCGCACGTAGAAGAAGCCCGCCCGCACCCGGTCGGTCGGGATCCCCTCGAGCTCGGCCCAGGCCAGCCGGTAGAGCGCGAGCTGGAGCGGGTCGGCGTCCTGGCGGGCGTTGGTCTTCCAGTCGACGACGAGGAAGGAGCCGTCGGGCTCGGCGTACACCGCGTCGATCCGACCCCGGACGACCTGGCGCCGCCCCTCGCCGCCGAGGACCAGCGCGAACGGCGCCTCCACGGCGTGGGGCTCGCGGGTGCCGAAGGGCCCCTCCTCGAAGCGGGCGACGAGCTCCTTGAGATCGGCCTCGTCGTCGATCCCGGCGTCAGCGCGGCCCGCGAGCTCGTCGGGGTCGAAGAGCCCCTGCTGCCCGAAGCGGGCCTCGACCCAGGCGTGGAACCGGGTGCCGAACCGGGCCGCCGGCGCCGGTGGACGGGGCATCGGGCGGGCCAGGTCGCGGGCGAACGCCTCCGCGTCGTCGCGCAGCCGCCCGAGCGCGGTGGCCGACAGCGACGACGGCAGCGGGACGACGACCTCCTGGCCCGTGCCGGCGGCCAGCCGCGCCTCGGCGAGGAGCTGCTCGATCTCGGCGTCCCACTCGGCGACCCGCGCCGCGGTGACGATGTCGAGATCGGGGTCGGAGGCCTCCGGATCCGCCTCGGCGACCCGGGCCGCGGCGTCGAGCCGCAGCCGGGCCTCCTCGCCCACGCCGTCGGCCGGCCAGGGGCGCGAGGGGTCCTCGGCGTCGTACGGGTTGGCGGCGCCCTTCTCGGGCCGGGTCAGCCAGGGCTCGGGCGCGAGACCCCAGGAGCCGAGCACCTCGCGGACCGACTCCTGGTAGGCCGACGGTCCGTAGGGCGTCTTCCGCGGGCCCCACTGGTAGGAGGTGACCGCGAGCCGGTGGGCGGCGCGGGTGAACGCGACGTACCCGAGCCGCAGCTCCTCGTCGGCCTCGTGCGCCTTCGAGCGCCTGCGGTAGTCGTCGAGCGCGGCCTTGTCGAAGCCCTCGAGCTGCGGGAGGTCGGCGGCGTCGCCGCGCAGCGGGGCCGGCAGCACGGCCGGGGAGGAGACCCAGAGCGTGCGCCCCTGGGACGACGGGAACCGGGACTCGCAGACGCCCACGCAGAACACGGTGTCCCACTCCAGGCCCTTCGAGCGGTGGACCGTCAGCAGCTTGACCGAGTCGGCCTCGGTCGGGGTCGCGACGTCGAGTCCGTTGCCCTGGTCGTCCTCGGCGGTGAGGTAGGCCAGCAGCGCCGGCAGCGTCACGTCGCCGTCGACGGCCTGGAAGTCGGCGACCGCCTTCACGAACAGATCCAGGTTGTCGCGCCGGGCGGCCGCCGCCGGGCTCACGGCCGAGGCGAGCTCGACGTCGGTGCCGGTGACGTCGACGATCCGCCGGACCAGGTCGAGCAGCGGCTCGCCCACCGCGGACCGCAGCAGCCGCAGCTCGTCGCGCAGCAGCGCGAACCGCGCCCGCGCCTCCTCGGAGTAGGGCCCCTCGCCCGGGTCGGCCAGCGCGTCGTCGAGGCACGGGAGCTCGGCCGGGTCGATGCCGTCGGCGATGGCGACCAGCTGCTCGGCCACCGAGACCTCTTCGACGGACCGGCCGCGGCGGCCGGCCAGCTCGCCGGCACGCTGACCGAGCAGCCGCAGGTCGCGCGGCCCGATCGCCCACCGCGGTCCCGCGAGCAGCGTGAGCAGCGCGGCGTTGTCGGTCACGTCGTGCAGCAGTCGCAGCGCCGCCACGATCTCCGCGATCTCGGGCAGCCGCAGCAGCCCGGAGAGGCCGACGATCTCGACGGGGACGCCGGCCGTGGTCAGCGCGTCGAAGACCAGCTCCGCGTGCGCGTTGTCGCGGGTCAGCACCCCGATCCGGGCCCAGTCGCCGGGCTCTCCGCCGTGGGCGCCGCGGACCGCCTCGGCGAGCCAGGCCAGCTCGTCGCGCTGGGTCTCGAAGGTCCGCGCCTCGACCTCCCCGTCCACCGCCCCTCGGGCGCCCGCAGCCGGGCGACGCCGGCGCCGCGGGTCTCCAGGGCGTCGTACAGCGGCTCGGCGAGGTGGCTGGCGACGTCGAGGATCCGCCGGTCGGAGCGCCGGTTGACGGTGAGGGCGTACGTCGTGGGCGTCCCGTCGGCGGCCGGGAAGGTGTCGGCGAAGTTGAGGATGTTGGCGACCGACGCGCCGCGCCAGCCGTAGATCGCCTGGTTGGGGTCGCCGACCGCGGTGACGGCGTGCCCGAGCCCGGCGCCGGTCTCCGGGCCGGAGAACAGCCGCGACAGCATGATCGCCTGGGCGACGGAGGTGTCCTGGTACTCGTCGAGCAGCACCACCTTGAACCGCCCGCGCTCGATCTCCCCCACCTCGGGCCGCTCCGCCGCGAGCCGGGCGCCGAGCTCGATCTGGTCGGAGAAGTCCATCAGGCCCAGGTCCCGCTTCAGCCGCCGGTACGACGCCACCAGCTCCAGCAGCTCGGCGCGCCGGTCGATGGCGAAGATCGCCTTGTCGATCGCGTCGACGTAGGTCTTGCGGGCCTTGCCGGCCAGCTCCTCCTCGCGCGCCCGCTCGAACCCGCGCCGGGCGGCGGCGTCGTGCTCGCGCACCCGGTCGGGGACGACGAGGTGCTCGCTCATCGCCGCGTCGAGCGCGAGCAGGTTCTGGATCGCGGTCTCGGGGTGGTCGGTGAGGTACTCGATGTCGCCGGTGAACCGGTCGACCGCCCGCGCGCCCAGCTGGTAGCGGGCGGCGTCGGTGATCACCCGGGTGTCCGGCTCGTGGCCGATCCGCAGGCCGTGGTCGGCGAGCAGTCCGGAGGCGTAGGCGTTGTAGGTCGCCACCGTCGGCTCGAGCACCTCGTCGAGCTCGTCGTCCCCGGCGCCGGGCCCACCGGACGCGCCGCTCAGGTCGAGGGCGCCCGCGTCGCGCAGCGCCGTACGGATCCGCTGCCGGAGCTCGGCGGCGGCCTTCGTGGTGAAGGTCAGGCCGAGGACCTCCTCGGGCCGCACCTGCCCGGTCAGCACGAGGTAGACCACGCGCGCCGCCATCAGCGTGGTCTTGCCGGAGCCGGCGCCGGCGATGACGACGGCCGGGCGCAGCGGAGCGCTGATCGCCGCCCACTGCTCCTCGCTCGGTGGGAAGGCCGCCCGCATCGCGCGCTGCAGGTCGGCGGGCGTCTCGAGCGCCATCGGGATCGGCGCGGGCATCGGCGCACTCACTGGGACACCACCGCCCCGCGCTCCTGGCCGGGCACAGCGACACGAAGGTACAGGTCCGGCACTGCTGGCCGGCCACCGCCGGGAAGTGCTCCTCGCGCACCAGCGTGGCCGCGTGGGCCAGCCGGGCCCGCAGCTCGTCGCGCTCGGGGCCGTCGTCGTCGTGGGCCGGCTGGGGCT
This sequence comes from Nocardioides humi, assembly GCF_006494775.1. Lineage (NCBI taxonomy): Bacteria > Bacillati > Actinomycetota > Actinomycetes > Propionibacteriales > Nocardioidaceae > Nocardioides > Nocardioides humi. The sequence continues at coordinate 893,164 of NZ_CP041146.1, forward strand.
GGACGGTGGCCTCCGGGCCGCCGTCGAGGAGCCCGAGCTGCACGAGCTCCGCGCCCCCGGAGCGGTACGGCGCCTCCCCCGGCTCGGTGTCGAGCGCGCCGTGGTCGACGGCGTACTGGTAGAGCGCGAGCTGGACGTGGGTCCTGACCGAGGTGTCGCTCGGCTTGGCGCGACCGGTCTTGAGATCGACGACCACGACCCGGCCGTCGGCGTCGAGCTCGACCCGGTCGGCGTACCCGGTCACCTGGACCTGCTCGCCCTCCACCTCGACCACCGTGGAGAACCGCTCCTCGCGGCCGACCAGGGTCCGCGGATTGGCCTCGTGCCAGTCGACGAAGCGCTCCAGCGCCGCACGGACCCGGTCGTGCTCGCGCTGCTTGGACCACGGCGTGCGGAAGTCGAGGCGGTCCCACACCTCGTCGACGTACGCCATCAGCGCATCGGGGTCGGGCGGCGCGTCGCCGGCCGCGACCCGCTCGGCGAGAGCGTGCACCAGCTCGCCGAGGTTGGCCGACTGGTGGACGCGCCCGGCGCCGCCCGCCTCCCGGGTCAGGAACCACTGGGTCGGGCACACCGCCAGCGCCTCGAGCATGCTCGCCGACACCGGCACCGGGCGCTCCTCGTCGCGGATCGGCGCGGCGGAGCGGCTGACGGCCCGGGTGCCCCACCATGTCGCCGGGTCGGCCGCCGGCACCGCCGGACGACGGCCCACGCGCTCGCGGGCGAGCCGGGCCAGGCGACGGGCGGCGGCGTCCCGCAGGGCGGGTTCGGCCGCCGGGTCGGCGAGGGTCCGGCGCAGCTCGGCCACCAGGCCGTCGAGGGAGAGCGGGCGCGGTGGCCGGCCGACGACGTGCTCGACGGTCGAGCCGAGCTCGTCGAGGAACCGGGACGGCTGCTCGCCCTCGTCCTCGGCCGACCGCACCGCCGTCACGACCAGCCGCTCGCGGGCGCGGGTGCACGCGACGTAGAACAGCCGCCGCTCCTCCATCAACAGCTCGCGCGCGGTCACCGGCGGGACCACGGACCCGAGCAGACCGCCCGCGCTCGACGGGCCGATCCGGTCGGCCTGGAGCAGGGTCGAGCGGCGGCGCAGGTCGGGCCAGCCCTCGGCCTGCACGTGGGCGACCACGACCAGCTGCCATTCGAGACCCTTGCTGCGGTGCGCGGTCAGCAGGCGTACGGCGGCCCCGCGCGCCCCGCGGTCGGCGAGCGTGTCGGCGGGGATCTCCTGCTGGACCAGGCCCTCGAGGAAGGGCGCCACCGCGAGGTGCTCGCGCCGCTCGCCGGCCCGGACCGCGACGTCGAAGAGCGCGCAGATCGAGTCGAGGTCGCGGTGCGCCCTGCGGGCCGCGCCGCCGCCGCTCTCGACCGAGCGCCGCAGCCGCTGCGGCCAGGAGGTGCCGGACCAGAGCGTCCAGAGCAGCTCCTCGGCGCTCGCGCCGGACTCGAGCTCGGCCCGGGCGCGCGCCAGGAGCTCGGCCAGGGCCCGGGCCCGCTCGGCCTCCGGCGCATCGAGGGACGCCAGGTAGGCCGGGTCGAGGACGGCGAGCCGGACCAGGTCGCGCGAGCTCCGCGGCGTCCCGCCGGTCTCCTGGCACAGGTCCTTCTCCCGGTTGCGCAGCACCCGCGCCAGCCGGCGGACGTCGCCGGCGTCGAGTCCTCCGAGCGGACCGGTCAGCAGGGCCTCGGCACGGGTCGCGTCGACGTACTCGACGTGCTCGGGGTCGTCGTTGTCGAGGTTGACCACCGCGCGCAGGGCGTCGAGCAGCGGCAGCACGGCGGGATCGCGGACCAGCGGCACCTCGTCGCGCGCGACCTCGACGGGAACTCCCGCGGCGCCGAGCGCCCGGCGCAGCGGCGCGATGCTGGCCCGCCCGGACCGGACCAGCACGGCCATCTGGTCCCACGGCACGCCGTCCTCGAGGTGGGCGCGGCGCAGCAGGTCGGCGAGGTGCTCGGCCTCGGCCCGCTCGGTGTCGAAGGTGCGGACCTGCACCCGCCCCACGCCGTACGACGACGCCTCGGCCTGCGGGGAGAGGAACCGCTCGCGCGCCTCGGCCGGCAGCGTGCCCCGGAGCCCGACCCGCCCGGCCACCCGCTGGGCGGGGGCCAGGATGCCGGGTCCGAACCGGCGGACCGTGCGCAGCGCGACCACGTCGGCCGGCGACCCGTCGGCCTGCGGGAACTCGGTCGGGAACTCGAGGATCCCCCGCACGTCGGCGCCCCGGAAGCCGTAGATCGACTGGTGCGGGTCGCCCACCGCGACCAGGTCGCGGCCGTCGCCGGCGATCGCCCGCAGCAGGGCGACCTGGCCGGGGTCGGTGTCCTGGTACTCGTCGACGAACACGTGGCGGAACTGCTCGCGCAGCTCGTCGCGATGGTCCTCGGCCTCGATCCGCGCCCGCCGGATCAGGTCGGCGTAGTCGGTGGCGCCGAGGGAGTCGAGGGAGTCGAGGTACTGCTCGAGGAAGAGCCCGGCGGCGACGTACTCGTCGATGCCCTCGGCCTCCCCCAGCCGGCGCAGCGCCTCGCCGTCGAGGCCCTTCTCGCGGGCGCGGCCGAGCACGGCGTGCACCTCGCGCGCGAACCCGCGGGTCGCCATCGCCTGCCGGAACCGGTCGGGCCACCGCACCGACTCCGGGTGGTCGGCGAGCAGCTCGCGGAGGACGACGTCCTGCTCGGGGGCGGACAGCAGGCGCAGCGGCGCCTCGTAGAGACCCACGGGGGCGTAGCGGCGGACCAGCGCATAGGCGAAGGAGTGGAAGGTCGAGCTCAGCTGGGTGCCGGTCGTGCGGCCCAGGCGGGCGGTCACCCGGTCGCGGAGCTGGTCGGCGGCCTTGCGGGAGAACGTCAGCGCCAGCACCTGGTCGGGCCGCGCACCACGCCGCTCGATCCGGTCGACGATCGCCTCGACCAGGGTCGTGGTCTTGCCCGTCCCGGGGCCGGCCAGCACCAGCAGCGGGCCGCCCTCGTGGTCGACCACCTGCCGCTGGTGCTCGTCGAGCACCGGCGCAGCCGCGACCGTCGCTGCCGGGGCGAAGCGGTAGCGCGGCGGGGCGGTCGGGTTCTCCACGAGCGCCACTCAACCACCCTCGCCCGACACAACCCCGGCAGGCCTGTGGACAAGGGATCGGGTCAGGGTCGGGCCAGCTCGAAGTCGGCGAAGTCGAAGCCCGGCGAGACCAGGCAGCTCACCAGCGCGTCGTACTCGGCCACGAGGGTGCGCTGCCAGACACCCGCCGGCACCAGGCCCTGCCCGCTCCCCGGCCCCACGACGACCCGCGTCGCCGCCGCCTCGTCCGGCGCCGCCCCGTCACCGCCCAGCTCCACGGTCACGCTGCCCTCGTGCGCCAGCCAGATCTCGTCGGAGGAGACCCGGTGCCACGCCGACGACTCCCCCGCCGGCAGCAGGAAGTAGATCAGCGTCGCTGTCGGCCGAACCCGCCCGTCCGGCAGCGTGACGCTCACGGGCGACGCCCAGGTCTGCCGGTACCAGCCGCCCTCCGGGTGTGGCTCCAGGTCGAGCTGTACGGCGAGCGCGGGCCGGTCGTCCATGGCCTCCACTCTGGCACGCCGATGAGACCCGTCCACCTCGCGAGTCCCCACACTGTCAGCGAACACCACACCCCAGGAGACCACCATGACCGCCACCTACACCTTCGACGTCTTCTCCACGCTCGACGGGTACGGCGCCCACAGCGGCGACTGGGGCGGCTACTGGGGAAAGCAGGGCCCCGCGTTGCTCGCGCACCGTCTCGCGACCTACAGCCAGGACCTGCGGATGGTCTTCGGAGCCACCACCTACCGTGCCCACGCGGCGATGCTGGCGGCCGGCGACGCGCCCGAGTCGCTCGATCCGTGGGTCACCCGGATGAGGGACCTGCCCGCGACGGTGGTGTCGCGCACCCTGACCGAGCCGCTCGACTGGCCCGACGCGACCGTGGCGAAGGGCGACGCAGCCGAGGTCGTCGCGCGGCTCAAGGAGGAGTCCGACGTGCCGCTGCGCTCCCACGGCAGCCTGTCGCTGAACCGCGCGCTGCTCGCGGCCGGCCTGGTCGACCGGGTCCAGGTCACGGTCTTCCCGGTGATCTGTGGCCGGACCGGCGAGGACCGCGTCTTCGAGGACGCGCCCGACCTCGACCTGGAGCTGATCGAGAGCCGCACCCTCGACGGCCACACGCACGAGCTCGTCTACCGGCCCAGCCTGCACCGATGAGCCGGCCCGTCACGGACCAGATGCGGTCGACCGCCCGTCGCATGTTCCGGCTCGTGGAGCCGATCGGCGTGATCCCCTACCAGGCCAGCGAGCCGACCGAGGCCCTGATGGCGCTCGGCCTGCGGAACGCCTGGGACGCCTACTTCGCCGGACGGGCCGCGGCGCTGGGCCGGGTACCGGCCGAGGTCGTGCACGCGCTGTTCTACAGCTTCGCCGACGGCGAGGTCGCCCGCCACGTCCCCCACGTCTGGGAGCTCACCACTCCCGAGGCCGCGCTCGCGGCCCGCGAGCAGGGCAGCGTCGCGGCGCTGCGGCGGATCCTGGGCGACCTCGCCGAGACCGCCGGCGTCGTACGCGCCGCGGACCTGGCCGCGAAGGCCGCCGTCAGCGCCCCGCTGGAGGGCCGCCCGATGTACGCCGCCCTCCGCACGCTCCCAGAGCCCCAGGAGCCCCTGGCGCGGCTCTGGCACGCCGCCACGCTGCTCCGGGAGCACCGTGGGGACGGCCACGTCGCCGCCCTGGTCACCGCCGGCATCGGCGGCACGGAGGCCCACGTCCTCCACGCCCTCGCCGAGAGGATGCCGGCGGCGCGGTTCGGCCGGGTCCACCACCTTCGCCCGAGCACGCTGGCCGCCGTGATCGACGGGATGCGCGACCGCGGCCTCGTCGACGACTCCGGCTGGCTCACCGACGCCGGCCGGGAGACCAAGCAGCGGATCGAGGCGCTCACCGACGAGCTGGCCGCGCCGGCGTACGCCGCCCTGGACGCCGGCGAGCTCGACCGGCTCGTCGCCGACCTCGAGCCTCTCGCCGCGCGGCTCGACGCCGCAGGCTCCCGGTAGCAGCACCCGGCTCCCCCAGGGCCGTCATCGCGGGAGGCGAGGGCGCAAAAAGGTGAAGGGCCCTCGTGAGTATGAGTCACAAGGGCCCTTCGTTTGACCGGTACTGGTGACGCTCCCGGTCGATCATCCGGCTGCTGCGATCCCGCGAGTCTCGTCACCCGACTCGCGCGGCCAGCGTCCCCGTGAGGGGCCGCCTCGGCTTCGACCCGAAGGTCTCCGCCCGGCCGGCTGGATCGTCGCCTTCCGGCTGATCCCGCTCTCCCGGAGGAGTGCGTGGGAGAAGTTCTACGCCCGTCCACCACCCCGTGACAAGGGGTTTTCTCCAGGTTTTTCGGGGGTTTTCGCTCATCCACTGATTGTCGGCGTGTCGTCCACAGCTCGACGCACTTTCTCCACAACACGGCTCCCACCGTCCCCAGACCGTGGGAACGCCTGTGGAGAACCGGTGGGCTGAGTACCGGTGCTCAGGGAGCTCTGAGTCGCGACCTGCTGCCGGACGGGTACGACACGTGGCGCAATGGACCCATGCGCTACGCCGACCCGCACCTCTGCCCGGACTGCCGCTCGGACCTTCCCGCCGGCGTCCCCGTCTGCCCGACCTGCGACCTGCTCGTCCGCCACCCGCTGGCGGTCGACCTGTTCGGCACGCTGCGCCGCGCCGACGGCCTGCTCGACGAGCTCCGTACGGCGAGCGACGCGTTCCACGGCCAGCCGGCCACCGTCGCGCTGGGTGGGCCGCTCGTCCCGCCGGCGGCGCCGGTCCAGCCCAAGCGGGCACCGGCCGGCCTGCCGTCGTACCCGCGTCCGGTGCCGCCGCCCCCGCCTCCGGGTCCGGTCCCGCCGAGCCCGGTCGGGGTCTCGTTCGCCTCTGTCCCGAAGATCCTCCTCGGGCTCGGGGCGTTCTGCCTGCTGGTGGCCGCGGTCATCTTCCTGGCGGTGTCGTGGTCGTCGCTGGGCGTGGGCGGGCGTACCGCCGTCCTGGCCGGCCTCACCCTCGCCGCGGGCGCCTCCGCGCTCCTGCTGCACCGCGCCGGGCTGCGGATCGCCGGCGAGTCCCTCGTGGTCGTGGCGCTGGGACTGCTGGCGCTCGACGTGATCGGCGCCGGCGCCGCCGGCTGGCTCGGCGACGGCCCGGACGGGGTGACGGCCTGCATCACGGGCCTGGTGGTCGCCCTGGCCGGCACCGGCCTCGGCCTGCTCCGGATGACCGACCGGCCGCGCCTGGTCGCTCCGCAGGTGATCACGGGCCTCGGCCTCCTCGTCGGGTACGCCGGCGCGGCCAGCGCGACCGATCACTGGCTGGTCGCCGGTCACGTGCTCACCGCGCTCGGCATCGGCACCGTCCTCATCGGCCACCGGCTGGACGCGCCGGCGCTGCTGTGGAGCGCGGCGAGCGCCGCCGGCCTGACCTGGCTGAGCACCGCGGGCGGCGCGTTCGTCGAGTCGGTCGTGGACCCGGATCTGCACCAGCTGTGGGTCGACGGCACCGGCTGGTCGCTGCTCGTCAGCGCCGCCGTGCTCCTCGTCCCCGGCGTGGTCGCCCGGAACCGCGGGCTGCTGCTCGCCGGCGCGAGCGGCGCCGCGATGCTCGTCACCGTCGTCCTCACCCTCCCGTGCATCGACACCGACGCGCGCATCGTCGGCCTCGTCGCCCTCGGTACGACGGCCGGCTGGGTCCTCGCCCTCGGCGTCCTGCCCCGCGCGGTGCGCGTCGTCGCCATCGCGCCCGCGGTCACCGGCAGCCTGGTCCTCGCCGGCATCGCGCTGCAGACCACCGCGGACGCCCTCGACCGCTGGAGCCGGCTCGGCGACGCCTTCGACCGGCCGTTCGGGGTCCGGCTCACCGCACCCGACCCGGTCACCGAGCCGCTGCTCCTGGTGCCGTCGCTGCTGGCCGTGGTCGCCTGCATCGCCCTGATCGACCGGGACCGTGCCCGGCGCACGCTGCCCGTCTGGGCCCGGTTCGCCGGTCTCGTCGCCGGCGTCGGCGCCGCCACCACCGTCGCGTCGTACGACGTGCCGCTGGCCGTGCCGCTGGCCGTGCTCACCGTCGTGGCGCTCGGCGCCGTCGCCCTGGCGCTGCGTACGGCCGCCGCGGAGGCGATCGCGTGGGCGGGGGTCGCCGCGGCCACGACGACGGCCGTCGCGATCGGCGCGCTGCCCAGCGACGGACTCGTCCTGGCGAACCTCGCCCCGCTGGCGCTCGCCCTGGTCACCCTCGCCGTCCTCGGCCGGCAGCCGGTCACGCGGGTCGTCGCCGGTGTCAGCGCCCCTGCGGCCCTGGGGCTGGTGACCGCCGCGGCGGTCATGGTGATCGGCGACGACGCCGCATGGGTGTCGATCCCCGTGCTGCTCGCGGTCGGCGTGCTCGCCCTGACCCTCCCCCGCCCCGACATCGAGATCTCCGCGATCACCGTCGCGGTGCTCGCACTCCCGGCCTCGCTGGTGACCACCGCCGACGTCGGCGGCTACACGGCGCTGTGGCTCACCGTCGCCGGGTTCCTGGTCGCGGGGACCGCGCTGCTGCACGAGTCGCGCCGCGTGTGCGCCATCGCCGGCGGCGTGCTCCTGCTGCTGGCGAGCTGGGTGCGGCTGGCCGACCTCGACGTGACCGAGCCCGAGCCGTACACGCTGCCGCTGGCCGCCGCGCTGCTCGCCTTCGGCCTCTGGCGGCTCCAGCGCTCGGCCGCGATCGGCACGCTGGAGGCGCTGCTGCCCGGCCTGCTGCTCGCGACCGTCCCCTCGCTGCTCTGGGTCCTCGACGACCCCGTCTCGCTGCGGGCGCTCGTCCTCGGCGGCGCCTGCCTGGCGCTGACCATCGCGGGCGCCGCGATGCGCTGGAGCGCCCCGCTGCTCGTGGGTGCGAGCGTGGGCGCGGCGGTGGTGCTGCGGGAGCTCGGGCCGTACGCCGGCGAGTTCCCGAAGTGGGTCTGGATCGGGCTGGCCGGCGCGCTGCTGACGGTCGTCGGCATCACCTGGGAGCGCCGCCTGCTCGACGTACGACGGGCGGTCGGGCTCCTCGGCCGGCTCCGGTGACCGGGCCGGCACGGGGACCTGCTACACGACCTGCTAGACAGAGCACATGGCTACCACTGCACTCGGGGGAACCCCGTCCACACCGTCGGCGAGCTCCCCGCTGTCGGCGCCGCCGCCCCGTCCGTCGAGCTGGTCGGCGCGGACTTCGGCGCCGTCACCCTCCCGGAGGGCCGGCGTGCTGTCCTGAACATCTTCCCGAGCATCGACACCGGCGTGTGCGCCGCGAGCGTGCGGAAGTTCAACGAGCTCGCCGCCGGCCTCGACAACACCGCCGTCGTCTGCGTGTCGCAGGACCTGCCGCCCGCGCTGGGCCGGTTCTGCGGGGCCGAGGGCATCGACAACGTCCAGGTCGGCTCGGCCTTCCGGTCGTCCTTCGGCGACGACTACGGCGTCCGGATGACCGACGGCAAGCTCGAAGGCCTCTTCGCCCGCTCGGTCGTCGTCGTCGACGCCGACGGCACCGTGCTGTACGCGCAGCTCGTCCCCGAGATCGCGACCGAGCCCGACTACGACGCCGCCGTCGCGGCGCTCGGCTGAGCTAGTCCGCTTGGGTCGAGCGCGTCTCCGGCGACGAGAAAGCAAAGCAAGTTCCCGGAGGTCGCCTCCCGCCGCGCTGCCGACCTAGTCGCCGGTCGCCGGGTCCCAGAAGGCCCGGCGCATGTCGAGGGCGCCGCTGGCGCCGCGCAGCGGCGTGCCCTCGGCGAGGTACTCCGCCCGGGCCCGGTCGTCGTGGCTCGGCGGGAGCGTGCCGTCGGCGCGCACGACCCGCCACCACGGCACCGGGCCGCCGTACCGCGCCATGACCGACCCCACCTGACGGGGTCCACCGCCGACGACGGCCGCCACGGCGCCGTACGTCGTCACCCGGCCCGGCGGGACCTGCTCGACCAGGTCGAGCACCCGCTCGACGTACCCCTCGTCCACGAGGCGATCATGCCGTGCGGCCCGGACAGACCGAGAGCCCCGTCCGGCGGGACGAGGCTCTCAGGTGCTCCCTCGGTGCGACCCGACCGACGTGGCCGGGCGCCCTCCGATTGGTGCGACACGGCTGCGGAGCCGCGTGTCTGGAACAACGACGACGCCGCGTCGCGGTTACGTCGCGGCGTCGTCCCGCTCAGTAGCTGGGCTGGCTGGGATCGATCTGGTTGACCCAGGCCACGACGCCGCCGCCGACGTGGACCGCGTCGTCGTACCCGGCGCCCTTGAGGACCGCGAGGCACTCGGCCGAGCGGACACCGCTCTTGCAGTGCAGCACGACCTGCTTGCCGGAGTCGACCGAGGGCAGCTGGCCGAGCGCGTTGCCGTTGAGGAACTCGCCCTTGGGGATGAGGACCGCGCCGGGGATGTGGTTGATCTCGGCCTCGGCGGGCTCGCGGACGTCGACGAGGACGAAGTCACGGCTGCCCTCCGCGCGCTCCTTGAGCATGTGCTCGAGCTGGGTGACGGTGATGGTCGCGTCGACCGCGGCGTCGGCGGCCTCCTCGGAGATCGCGCCGCAGAACGCGTCGTAGTCGATCAGCCCGGTGACGGTGGGGTTCTCGCCGCACAGGGCGCAGTTGGGGTCCTTGCGGACCTTCAGCTTGCGCCACTCGAGCTCGAGGGCGTCGTAGATGACGAGCTTGCCGATGGCCGGCTCGCCGGCGCCGATGAGGAGCTTGATCGCCTCGTTGACCTGGATCGAGCCGATGGACGCGCACAGGACGCCGAGCACGCCGCCCTCGGCGCACGAGGGGACCATGCCCGGCGGCGGCGGCTCGGGGTAGAGGCAGCGGTAGCAGGGGGCGTCGTCGGCCATCGTGGGCGCGAAGACGGAGGCCTGGCCGTCGAAGCGGTAGATCGAGCCCCACACGTAGGGGATCCCGAGGAAGTACGCCGCGTCGTTGACCATGTAGCGGGTGGCGAAGTTGTCGGTGCCGTCGACGATCAGGTCGTAGCCTCGGAAGACGTCCATGACGTTGTCGTTGTCGAGGCGCTCCTCGTGGAGGATCACGTCGATCAACGGGTTGATCTCGTGGATCGACTCCTTGGCCGAGAGGCCCTTCGGCTTGCCGAGGTCGGACATGCCGTGGATGACCTGGCGCTGCAGGTTGGACTCGTCGACCTCGTCGAACTCGGCGATGCCGAGGGTGCCGACGCCCGCGGCGGCGAGGTAGAGCAGCGCCGGGCTGCCGAGGCCGCCCGCCCCGATGACGAGGACCTTGGCGTTCTTCAGGCGCTTCTGACCGTCCATCGCGACGTCGGGGATGATCAGGTGGCGGCTGTAGCGGCGGACCTCGTCGATGGTCAGCTCGGCGGCCGGCTCGACCAGCGCGGGAAAGCTCACGGCGTACTCCTCGGGTACTGCAGGGCGGATGGGGTGGTCCCGGGTCCAACGCTGCCGCCGGCCCGGGTGTTCCCTCGACCCTGCCATGGTCCCCGCCGCCGCCGAGGGGCGGACACCACGTCCCGCCATCCGGACCGCTGCTACCAACGAGTAGGCTCACCGGTGTGGTGACCGAGCAGTTCGACCTCGACGAGAACCGGCCGCGCGGCGTACGACTGCCGCGGCGCGAGCGACGCGCGCAGCTGCTCGCCGCCGCGCTCGAGGTCTTCGTGGCCCAGGGCTACCACGCGGCCGCGATGGACGACATCGCCGAGCGGGCCGGGGTGTCGAAGCCGGTGCTCTACCAGCACTTCCCCGGCAAGCTCGAGCTCTATCTCGCGATCCTCGACGCCGCGTGCGACTCGATCATCGCCAACTGCCGCCGCGCGCTGGAGTCGACCCAGGACAACAAGCAGCGCGTCGCCGCCGCGATCGACGCGTTCTACGCGTACGTCGGCCACGACACCGGCGCGTTCCGGCTGGTCTTCGAGTCCGACCTCACCAACGAGCCGGCCGTCCGCGGCCACGTCGACCGGGTGACGACCGAGTGCGCCGCGATGATCGCCGCCGTGATCGAGGACGACACCGCGCTGCCCGCGGCGGCGTCGCAGCTGCTCGCGGTCTCGCTGGTGGGAATGGCGCAGGTCAGCGCGCGGTTCTGGCTCACCGAGACCGACGGCGCCATGGCGGAGCTGAGTCGCGACGAGGCCACCGGACTGGTGGCCGGGCTGGCGTGGCGGGGCATCCGCGGCTACCCCAAGACCGACGAGCACTGAGCCGACCGGCGCCTGACTAGGCTGGGCGTCGTCCCCACGAACGAGGAGTGTGACCATGACCGTCGAGGTCAAGATCGGTGTGCAGAACACCGCCCGTGAGCTCGTCATCGAGACCGACGAGTCCAACGAGGCCGTCGCGAAGCTCGTCGCGGACTCCATCGCCGCCGCCGACGGCGTCCTCACCCTGACCGACACCAAGGGCAAGGTCACCGTCGTCCCGGCCGCCAAGCTCGCCTACGTCGAGATCGGCCGCAGCACCGCCGGCCAGGTCGGCTTCCGCTCCTGACCGGGAACTCCGACGGTCCTCCCGGGCGTTGATCAGGTACGACCCCTGGAGGTGAGCGCCGTGCTCCAGTTCCGCTTCGCCGCGCGCAGCGAGACCGGGCGCGTGCGCACCGACAACGAGGACGCCGGGTTCGCCGGGCCCTACCTGCTCTGCGTCGCCGACGGGGTCGGGGGCGCGGAGGCCGGCGAGATCGCGTCGGCCACGACGGCGTACGTCGTCAGCGCCCGTGCCCTGGCCCATCCCGGCCACGAGCCGGCCCGCCTGCTCGGTGCGGCGACGCGGGAGGCGCACGCCCAGCTCGCCGCCGGGGTCGCGGCCGACCCGCGCCGGGCCGGGATGGCGACGACGCTGACCGCGGTCCTCACCGACGGGATCCACACCGCGCTCGCGCAGGTCGGCGACTCGCGCGCCTACCTGCTGCGCGACGGCGAGCTGAGCCAGCTCTCCCACGACCAGACGCTGGTCCAGGAGCTGGTCGACGGCGGGCGGCTCACGCCCGCGGAGGCCGCCGCGTCGCCGTACCGGAACGTGGTGCTGCGGGCCGTCGACGCCGAGCACGTCCCGGATCCGGACCTGCTGCTGCTCGACCTGCGGCCCGGCGACCGGCTGCTGCTGTGCAGCGACGGGATCAGCGACGTGCTCTCCCCCGCCGCGCTGCGGCTCACGCTCGGCCTGGACTCCCGCACCATGGCCGTCGACCGACTGGTGCTCGCCGCGCTCGACGGCGGCAGCCGCGACAACGTCACCGCGATCGTCGCCGACGTGGTCGACGCGCCGGCGATCGCGGCCAACGGCATCCCCCTCGGCGCGGGCGTGGACCTCCGCAACGTGGTCGACCCGGCCGCGGTACGTCCGCTCCGCTCGGCCTGAAAGCCCTACACTGGACAGATGAGCGCGAAGCGGTCGTACGAGTACGCGCGCCTGTGGGTGCCGCTGTACGACGCCGGCGCGCTCGCGGTCACCCGCCCGGTCTACCTGATCGAGGCCGCCGACGGGTTCGAGGGCGTCGCCGCGGAGAAGAACACGACCCTGATGGGGCTGTTCAACGAGCTCGGCCGCGCGGGCTGGCGGATCGACCTGACCGGGCAGCGGGTGGACCACCCGTCCCCGGAGTTCCAGATGCTCATCGACGCCACGCTCGACGAGGCCGACCACGCCGTCTCGCCCGACGAGGTCGCGCACGCGGTCGGCTCGGGCGGCGACCCGGCCGGGGCGGTCACGGAGTTCGACGTCTACGCCATGCGCCGCCGCGTGAGCTGACGGCAGCGCGGCAGCGTGGCGCGCGGCGGCGAAGCCGCATCGCTGACCGCCAGGCAACCTCGCGCTCAGCGAACCTCGACCGCGTGCGCGGCAGCGTGGCGCACGCGCGAAGCGCGTCGTGCGAAGCCCGCGGGCCGAGCGGAGCGAGTGCCCGGGCGGCGAGCACGACATGCGACACGCTCGCGCAAATACAACTCAGAACAGGTCGCCGTACTCGTCGACCCGCTCCAGCACCTGAGCGGGGGTGAGCTGGTCGAGGCCGAGTGGGTCCTCGGCGCCCTCCGCGACCTCGTCCCAGCCGACGGGCGCGGCGACCTGGGGCGGGGGGTGCCGCGCAGGGAGTACGGCGCGACGGTGGTCTTCGAGCCGGCGTTCTGGGACCAGTCGAGGAACACCTTCCCGCGCCGGCGGGCCTTGGTCATGGTCGCGGTGACCAGCTCGGGGTGGGCGGCCTGGAGCTCCTCGGCGATCTCCTTGGCCAGCTCGCTGGTCTCGGTCGACGGCAGCGGCTCGGGCAGCGGGGCGTAGAGGTGGAGTCCCTTGTTGCCGCTGGTGACCGCGAGGGCGTCGAGGTCGCGCTCGGCGAGCGCCTCCTGGACGCGCAGCGCGACCTGGCAGCACTCGTGCAGGCCGGCGGGCTCGCCGGGGTCGAGGTCGATGACGATGCGGTCGGCGCCGACCGGCTCGTCGTCCTCGTCGACGGTCCACTGGTGGACGTGGAGCTCGAGGGCGGCGAGGTTGACCGCCCAGACCAGGGTCGGGAGGTCGTCGATGATCGGGAAGACGAGGGTGTCGCCGTGGCGGCTGGGACCGCGGCTGCCGGTCGTGGGCACCTCGGCGGTGCGCACCCAGCTCGGCGTACCGGCGGGCGCGTTCTTCTCGAAGAAGCTCAGGTCGCCGACGCCGTGCGGCCAGCGGATCCGGGTGACGGGGCGGCCGGCGAGGTGAGGGAGCAGCACGGGCGCGACGCGGACGTAGTAGTCGAGCACCTCGCCCTTGGTCGTCCCGGTGCTCGGGTAGAGCACCTTCTCCAGGTTGGTGAGCCGCATGGTGCGACCCTCGACGTCGACGTGGACCTCGGTCTGGGGGTGGTCGGCCTTCTTCGGCATCAGAGGTCCTCCGGGGTCAGGTCGGTCCGCACGCCCTGGTACGACGGCTGGCGCAGCCGCTCGTAGCCGAGCCCGTGGGTGTCGATGTCGACGACCACGACCGGCTCGACCCAGGTCGTGCCGTCGGCGTCGACGCGGGGCACCTCGTCGGCGAACGGGCTGGCCGGCCGGGTCAGCGGGGACAGCAGCTCGGCCAGGCTCCGGGACTGCTTGGGGCCGATGCCGCTGCCGACCCGCCCACGGAAGGCCAGCCCGCCGGCGGTCGGCTCCCCCACCAGCAGCGCGGCCAGGCGGTCGCTGGTGCCGACCTGGGGCCGCCAGCCGCCGACGACGAAGGACCCGCGGTGCCGGTGCGGGAGCTTCAACCAGTGGTGGGTGCGCTCGCCGGGCCGGTACGTCGAGTCGCGGCGCTTGCTGACGATGCCCTCCAGCCCCTGGGCGCGCGTCGCCTCGAACAGCATCGCGCCGTCGTCGTACTCGACCGGGACCTGCCACCCGGACGGGGCGAGGTCCACGTCGGCGAGCCGGCGGCGGCGCTCGTGCAGCGGGAGGCCGCAGAGATCCTCGCCGTCGAGGCGGAGCAGGTCGAAGACCATGTACGTCACCGGGATCCGCGCGGCGAGCCGGGCGACCGTGGTGGCGTTGCGGACGTGCATGCGCTCGGCCACGACGCGGAAGTCGGGCACGCCGCGCTCGTTGAGCGCGATGATCTCGCCGTCGACGACCGCCTCCCGGACTCCGGCGGGCGGGGCCGCCAGGTCGGGCCAGGCCGGGGTGATCCGGTTGCCGTTGCGGCTGGTCAGGGTGACCGTGCGGCCGGCGATCGCGCCGAGGGCCCGGACGCCGTCCCACTTCACCTCGTGGCACCACTCCTCGCCCAGCGGCACGTGGGTGTCCGGTGTGGCGAGCATCGGGCGGAGTTCGGGCACGCGCCCCATCCTGTCAGGACCGCGTAGGCTCGACCCATGCGTGCGATCTGGAAGGGTGCCGTCTCCTTCGGCCTCGTCAGCGTGCCGGTCAAGCTCTACAGCGCGACCGAGAGCCACGACGTCTCGTTCCGTCAGGTGCACGCCAAGGACGGCGGCCGGATCAAGTACCAGCGGATCTGCGCGATCGACGGCGAGGAGGTGCCGTACTCCGACATCGCGAAGGGGTACGAGACCGAGGACGGCGAGATGGTCATCCTCTCCGACGAGGACCTGGCCAACCTGCCGACGACGTCGTCGCGGGAGATCGCGGTCGAGAAGTTCGTGCCGAGCGACCAGATCGACCCGCTGCTGTTCGAGAAGTCCTACTACCTCGAGCCGGAGGGCACCGGCGCCAAGCCCTACGCGCTGCTGCGGCAGGCGCTGCTGGACGCCGACCGGATGGCGGTCGTGACCGTGGCGCTGCGCCAGCGGGTGACCACGGCGGTGCTGCGCGTGCGCGACGACGTGATCGTGCTGCAGACCATGATGTGGCCCGACGAGATCCGCACCCCCGACTTCAGCGTCGAGACCGGCGAGGTCAAGGACGCCGAGGTGAAGATGGCGCACATGCTCGTCGAGACGCTGTCGGGCGACTTCGACCCGGCGGAGTTCGAGGACGACTACGCCGACGCGGTGCAGGCGGTCGTGAAGGCGAAGATCGAGGGCGGCGAGGTGCAGCGCACCGAGACCTCGGCGAAGACCGGCGGCGAGGTGGTCGACCTGCTCGCCGCCCTGCAGCGCTCCGTCGAGGCGGCGAAGACGTCGCGCGGCGAGACCGAGGCGAAGCCGGCGAAGAGGACGGCCAGGAAGGCGGCCGAGAAGGCGCCTGCCAAGAAGGCCGCGGCGAAGAAGACCGCGGCGAAGTCCGCCGCCGCGAAGAAGACGGCCAAGAAGAGCACCGCCAAGAAGACCACGAAGAAGACGGCGGTGAAGAAGGCCAGCTGACCCGTCCTCGGGCCGGGGTGCGTCAGCCTGCGGTCGGGACTCCACCACCCGCGCTGTCCGCGGGCACGGACGGCAGCCGCGGTCAGCCGGTCTCGGCCTCGGCCTTCGCGATCAGGTCCTTCACGACGTCGATCGAGCGGATCCGGCCGCTGGTGACGGTGGTGCCCTCGTCGGTGAACAGCGAGGTCGGGATGCCGATCAGCTCGCCGTCGGCGTTGATGGCCATGCCGCCGGAGTTGCCGGGTGCGATCCGGGCGTCGGTGTCGAGCTCCGAGCGCGGCCCGAGGTCGGGGTCGTTGAGCACGGTGGAGACGACGCCCGTGGTCACCGTGATCGACTCGCCCTCGCCGGCGACCGCCGGGAAGCCGAGGACGGTGACGCTGTCGCCGGCCCGCAGGTCGCCGGAGCTGCCGATCGGCACGGTCGGCAGCTCCAGGGCGCCGTCGAGGTCGTTGCCGTCGGCGTCGGCGTAGATCTGGACCACGGCGATGTCGAGCTCGCCGTCGGCCTCGACCACGCGGGCCCGGTAGGCGGCCGGCGCGTTGGTGTCGGTCATGCCGTCGGTGAGCGAGATCAGCAGGTAGTCGGGGTTGGCGATGCGCAGGTCGGAGCCGTACTTCTCCTCCAGGCCGGGCGACTCGGGCGCCGCGACGTGGGCGTTGGTGAGGATCAGGCCGTCGGCGCGGATGATGGAGCCGGAGCCGTGGTAGGTGCCGGTGCGGGACGGGTCGTCGAGCAGGTGGCTGTCGGCGGTGATCTTGACGGTGGCGGCCTTCGCGGCCTCCAGTACGTCGGTGCCGCCCCCGGCGCGCTTGCCGCCGTCGTCACCCCCTCCGCCGTCGCCGTCACGGCCCACCACCAGCGCGAGCCCGACCAGGCCGGCGACGAGCAGCAGGGCCGCGGCGATCGCGCCGATGATCGCGAGCCGCCGGCCCAGGCGCCGGCGGGCGATCCGCCGCTCCTCCTCGGCCGCCGACAGGATGGGCACCAGGGTGAGCTCGGGCCCGGCGACCGGGTGCCCGAGCCGGAGGACGATCCGCTCGTCGAACTTGCGGGTGGTCACCCGGCGGCCGTCGAGATAGGAGCCCTCGTTGGAGAGGTTGGTGTAGGTCCAGCCGCCCGGCAGGGGGTCGATCCGGCCGTGGACCCGCGAGCACGCGGGGTCGCCGATGACGACCGTGCAGTCGCTGCGCCGACCGACGGTGATCTGCATCGGGTGCCGGAACCGGTGCTCCCGGCCCTCGGCGACGAGCAGCAGGTCCGGACCCGTGCGCGGCGGCACCGGCCCGGCACCGGGCGGACCGGCAGGCACCCGGGGCATCGCGAGGATCTGGGTGGCGTCGTTGCCGGAGATCGGCGGCGGCAGGCCGGGCGCGCCGGCCGGGCGGGCGCCGGCGGCGGGACGGAGGGCGGGGAGGCCGACGGGACGGACGGCGGCGCCCACGGGGAGGGCGCCGGCGGCATCGGCGTGCCCAGCGGTGGGGTCGACGGCGGCGGCATCGAGGGCGGCATCGAGGGCGGCGGCACCGGCGGGGAGACCGACGGCGGCGGCGTCCCGGGGTACGGCGGCCGGGTGGGCTCCTCGACCAGGTCGGCCGGCAGTGGGGCCGGGGCGCGGGGCGTGGCCGCCACGACGTCGTACTCCTCGGCGGGGACGACCGCGAGGGTCGCGCCGGGCGCCGGCGGGCCGCAGCGGACCGTGATCCGCCGCTCGACGGGGTACTCGGTGACCCGCTCGTCCTCGACGTACGTGCCGAACTGGCTGCCGCTGTCGACGAGCACCCAGCCGTACTCGGTCGCGTGGAGCTCGGCGTGCTGGCGCGAGACCGAGCCGGCGGTGAGCACGACGTCGGCCTCGATGGCGCGCCCGATCCGGTAGACCTGCTTGCCCTCGAGGCGCAGGACCCGGCCCTCGACCTCGACCACGAGTGCGGACACGGCGCTCACCCCCCTTCGATCGGAGCATGGTCGCTCGGCGCCGGGCGGCGTACCTGCACGGTCGCGTTCCGGATCTGGATCTGCGCGCCCGCGACCAGCTCGATGGTCCGGTCGGGCTCGAGCAGGAAGTTCTGGCCGCCGGGGTAGGCGACCGGCCACGAGAAGTCGGAGGCGTTGTGGAGGCCCCAGCGATCGGGCGCGTCCGGGTGCCGCCGGACCTGGGCGAGCACCTGCGGGTGGTCGACGCCGGAGGTCAGGTGGTCGGAGCGGATCGCGGTCTGCGGTCCGACGGCGACCGTGCGCCGCCCGATCTGGAGGAGGTACGGCGGGCGCACCTGCGTGCCGTCCTGCCAGCAGGTCACGCTGTCGTCCCCCGTGCTCCAGAAGTTGGTGGTGCCGCAGGTCGGGCAGGCGAGCATCCCGTCGCGCAGCCGGTCGAGCGCCTTGATCCACTGTCCCTCGGTGACCCGGGCGCCCGGGTTGTCGAGGCCGTCGACGAACGCCTGGACGAACAGGTCGCGCAGGAACTGCGGGTAGATGCCCCAGTACTGCTGCACGATCTGGGCCGGGCGGTTCTCGGTGCGGCCGGGGTGCATGCAGAACAGCGGCTCGGTCCCGAAGTGGGTCATCAGCCAGTGGGCGTCGCGCATGCCGGCGTCGGTGCGCGCCCCCTCGAGGGGGTGGCCGAGGAAGAGGGAGTAGAAGAGCAGCACGGCGAGCGAGTGCCGGTCGGTGTCGGTGTTGGGCAGCGTGCGGTAGGTCGTGTCGCGGACCACCTCGGGCGCCATGAAGTACGGCGTGCCGAGCACCCGGCCGGTGCCGTTGTCGATCCCGACGTTGTCGTTGTCGCAGATCAGCACGTCGCCGTTGCCGGGGTCGAAGAAGACGTTGCCGAACGAGATGTCGCGATAGCACAGGCCCCGGGCGTGCAGCCGCAGGAAGCTGTAGCTGAGCTGGCGGCAGAGCTCGATGATCGAGGCGAACGACACGTCGAGCGGCTTGCCGTCGCGGTCGGCGTTGAGGAGCAGGTAGCTGAGCTCCAGGAAGCGGGGGTGGCGCAGGTGCATGACGTAGCCGAAGCTCGGCTCGGTCCCGACCCGCGCCATGCTCAGCGGCCACAGGAACCGCTGGTGCGGGGAGCCGATCTCGACGAGCTGCTGCATCTCGTCGTACTGCTGGGCGGTGGCGCTCTCCGGCTTGTACCACTTCAGCGCCAGCGGCTCGCCGGAGTCGCGGCGCACCTCGAAGACGTACCCCTGGCCGCCCTGCCCGAGCAGCGACGTCACCCGGGCGCGCCCCAACGGCCCGAGGTCGACCTCGACGCCCTCTGCCAGCACCATGGGTGTGCCCGACCTCCGTAATCGCGACTTCGAACCTGCGTGACAGGCTATAACCTCGGCAGATCGGGGATAGTTGAAACCCGACCCTTTGGAACACCGGTGGAAGGAGGCCGTGATGAGCGACCGACTCGGTGGCGCACTGGCCCGCAAGCCGCTGCACTTCATCTTCGTGCTCGACGTCTCGGGCTCGATGATGCGTGGCGGCCGGATCCAGGCGCTCAACAACGCGATCACCGAGGTCCTCCCCCACCTCAAGGACGAGGCCCGGGCCAACCCGCACGCCGAGCTGCTGGTCCGCGTGCTGGCGTTCGCCAACGAGCCGCAGTGGATCATCGAGGCGCCGACGCCGGTCGACCAGATCCACTGGAAGCGGCTCGAGGCGGTGCCGCGCGGCTTCACCGAGCTCGGCAGCGCGCTGCAGACCCTGTCCGGGGCGCTCGACCACCTCGACGAGAGCAACAGCGCGTTCCCGCCGGCGATCATCCTGGTCTCCGACGGCCGGCCGACGCAGAGCAGCGGCGTCACCTTCGCCGAGGGCCTGCAGGCGCTGCTCAACAACCGCTGGGGAGCGACCGCCGTCCGGCTCGCCCTCGGCGTCGGCCGCGACGCCGACATGCACTCGCTGCGCCGGTTCATCGGCGACGAGGACGTGCCGCTGCTGCGGGCGGACAACCCCGAGCAGCTCGTGGAGTACATCGTCTGGGCGTCCAAGGCGGCCAGCAAGGTCGCCTCGCGGCCCGTCGTCGGCCCCGGCTCCGGCGTGACCGCGGTCCCGCCGAGCCCGATCGGCGACCCGATCTGGAGCACCCTGGGATGACGGACCGGCCGGACGCCGATCCGGTGTGGACGACCCTGTCGGGTACGACGATCGGCTCGGTCCACATCCGCGACGAGCTGCCGATCCAGGACGCCGTCCTGACCTGGAGCGACCAGGCCCAGGGACATGCCGTGGTGGCGGTCGCCGACGGGCACGGCCACAAGTTCCACTTCCGCAGCGACACCGGCGCGGCGCTGGCGGTCATCAGCGCCGTGGAGGAGCTGCGCCGGATCCTCCCCGACCTGCGCGCCGCCGACGAGGCGGCCCGCGAGCGGGTGGCGCGTGCGGGGGCGGCGATCGTGGAGACCTGGACCGCGAAGGTCGAGCACCACCTGACGGCCAACCCCTACTCCCCCGCCGAGGACGAGCTCGGCGCGTCCGCCGACCCGCTGCGCGCCTACGGCTCGACCATCCTCGCGGCCGCCGCGGCCGGGGACGTGATGGCGTTCCTGCAGATCGGCGACGGCGACTCCGTCCTCGTGGCCTCCGACGGCACCGCCGCCCGGCCCCTGCCGGAGGACCCGGACCTCGACGGGCTGCACACCAGCTCGCTGTGCCAGCCGCGCCCCCTCGACGCCCTGCGGGTCGCCGTGGTGGACGCCGACGCCGACCAGGTCGCGCTGGTGTTCCTGTGCACCGACGGCTTCGGCCGCTCCCGGGTCGACGCCGACGGGTGGTGGCGCCAGACCGGCGAGCAGCTGCTGGGGTTCGCCCGCACCCACGGCCTGGGCTGGGTGCGCGAGCAGCTGCCCGAGTGGCTGGCGGAGCCGGCGCTCATCGGGGGCGACGACACGACGATGGCGCTGCTGGTGCGCAACGACGTCGCCGGGATCGTGCGTCCCGACCTCGCGGACACGGTGCCCGTGCCGGAGTGACGGGACCGCCCGTCAGGTCCCCCTCCCGATCGCGACGCCTCGAGATCGCGGGCGCGCCGCTCCAGGAGCGCGCGCTCGCGGTCGTTCGTCGCCAGCGCGGCAGCAGTGCGGAAGCTCGCCACGGCCTCGTCGGCGCGGCCGAGCCGCGCCAGCAGGTCGCCGCGGACCGACGGCACCAGGTGGTGGTCGGGAAGCAGGGGCGCGACCTGGTCGAGGAGCTGGAGGCCGATCTCGGGTCCCCGAGCCATCCCCAGCGCGACGGCGCGATTGAGCTCGACGACCGCCGAGCCGGTCGCGTGCGCGAGCCGCTCGTAGAGCGCGGCGACCCGCGGCCAGTCGGTGTCCTCGACCGACGCCGCGCGGGCATGCTCGGCGGCGATCGCCGCCTGGAGCACGTGGGGGCCGTCGCCGCCGAGCTCCAGCGCGGCCCCGAGAGCGGTGAGGCCGCGCTCGATCGCCGCCCGGTCCCACCGGGTCCGGTCCTGGTCGGCCAGCAGGACGGCGTCGCCCGCGGCGTCGAGCCGGGCGTCCAGGCGCGACGACTGCAGCTCGAGCAGCGCCAGCAGGCCGTGCGCCTCGGGCTCACGGGGCGCGACGGTGCTCAGCAGGGTGGCGAGCCGCACCGCCTCTCGGCACAGGGCCGGGCGCGTCCAGTCGACGCCCGCCGTGGCGGCGTACCCCTCGTTGAAGAGGAGGTAGAGGACGGCCATCACCGAGCCCAGTCGTGCGGCCCGCTCGGCGCCGGTCGGCTCCTCCAGCGCCGCGCGGGCGGTGGCGAGGGTCCTCTTGGCGCGCGAGATGCGGGTCGCGACGGTCGCCTCGGACGTGAGATAGGCCCGCGCGATCTCGCGGCTGGTGAGGCCGGCGACCATCCGCAGGGTGAGGACGGTGCGGGTGTCGTCGGTGAGCGAGGGGTGGCAGCAGACGAACATCAGCCGGAGGACGTCGTCCTCGAGATGGTCCACCTCGAACGCCTCCTCGTAGGCCGCGGCCGCGCCGGCGGCGACCTCGGCGTACGCCCTCAGCCGGCGCTCACCGGCCCGGAACTGGTCGATGGCGCGGCGCTTCGCGGTCGTCATCAGCCACGCCGCGGGGTTGTCCGGTACGCCGGTCGACGGCCACTGCGCGAGCGCCTGGGCGAGCGCCTCCTGCGCCAGATCCTCGGCCCGGCCGACATCGCGGGTGATGCGCAGCAGCGCGCCGAGGAGGCGTGACGACTCGGTGCGCCACACCTCCTCGACGGCCGCCGCGGCGTCGGTCACGGCTGCGCCGGCTGCTCCATGACCGGGCGGACCTCCACCCAGCCCTCCCACCCCGGCCAGGTGTCGAGGTGGGCCTGGAGGAAGGCCTGCGCCTTCGCGTTCGCCTCGGCGAGGTCGGCCACGTCGTAGACGGAGTAGCCCCCGACGAGCTCGCGGGCCTCGACGAACGGGCCGTCGGTGGTGGCGATCGCACCGGCGGCGAGGGTGACGACGGAGCCGGCCTCGATCGGCAGCAGCCCGCCGACCTCCACCAGCGTGCCGGCCTCGCTCTCCCGGGCGCCGAGCGCCCCGATCGCGGCGAACAGCTCCATCGGCGGGTCGCCGGGACGGGTGGTCTCGTGGACCAGCATCATGAATTTCACGGTAGTACTCCTTCTCGTTCTCAGAGGATCGTGCGGGCACGCTCGTCGCGGGGCCACAGGCCCGCCCAGACCGCGACGCCGGTCGCCACGGAGAACGCGACGTTCCCCCACGGCTGGCCGGTGGCGATGTTCACGGCAGTGGCGCCGCCGAGGTAGGCGGTCAGCAGGATCGCGCCGAGGACCGCCGTACGACGGACGTGGTAGGCGACGAGCAGGACGGCCATGACGGCGCCGCAGAGGACGGGGAACCAGTCCGGCGCCCCGATCTCGTCGTTGAACGCGACCGCGTGCCGCTCGCGGACGAGGTGGGTGGCCGCGTCGAAGGCGAGGAACAGCGTGGTGAGGGCGGTGATGACGCGGCCGGCGACGACGGACCTGCTGGTCCGGGTGCCGGCGGGGACGGCGATGGTGGTCATGTCGGACTCCTGTGACGGGTGGGGGATGCTTCCTGGCCCCTACGTCGTCGGGGTGCCGGCGTTCTCGACATCGACTCGGAAGTTTTTTCCCGCCCGCCGCGCGGAAGGGCTCCCACGTCCCGCTCAGCCGTCCGAGGGCCACCACCCCTCGAGCTTCTCGAGGTCGCCCTCGAAGCTCCACGCGACGCCGTAGCAGAAGCAGTCGTCGGCGTTCCAGTCCCAGTAGAGCGTCGCGGTGTCGCCGGCGCTGTCGAGATAGGCGAAGTAGCCGCCCTCGGCCTCGCCCTCGCCGAAGCGCCAGGTGCCGCCGCCGCCCTGGGTCGTCGCCTGGTCGTACTTGCCCTTGTAGTACTTGCGGTCGGCCTTCATCTGCTTGCGGGTGGAGTAGCGCCCGACGTTGACCACGACGCCGTCGGTGCCGGACTGGCAGCTGCTCTCCTCGGTCTCGCCGGTGAAGAACGTGCGCTGGCGGGTGCAGGTCGAGACGTCCATGTTGATGTCGATGAACTCGCGCAGCTTCGGATGGGCCGGCGCGGTCGGCTCGGCCACCCGGGGCGAGGTGCTGGTGAAGCTGTCGACGACCGCGTCGATGGTGGCGGTGCCCTCGCCCTCGAGCACCGCGGACTGCTGGGCGCCCTTGCTGTCCCAGTAGACGATCGCCGGGTCGGAGGTGCCGCCGCGCTCGGGGTCGTACTCGTAGAGCGCCGTCGTGTCGTTGTCGGCGGTCATCGTGCCCGCGCGGTAGTCGAGGCGGGCGCCGCGGGCGGCGGTGAGGGCGCCCTCGTCCTCGTAGGTGACCAGCCGGAGGGTGCCGGTGCTGACCGTGCACTGGACGACCTCGGTCTCCCCCGCGCCCGGCTTGCCGGCCTCGCAGTCGGAGGCCCCGTTGGTCATCTTGCTCGACAGCGAGCTGTAGCGCTCGTCGATCGCCGCGGGGTCGACGTCGACCGCGGGCGTCTCGGGTCCGCTCGACTTCGCCGACTTCCGGCCGGGGTCCTTGTCGCCCCCGGAGAGCGCGATGACGCCGGCGACGCCGCCGCCGACCAGGACCACGCCGGCGGCGGCCGCGGCGATCCAGACCGCCGAGCCGCGCTTCCTCGGCGGCGGCACGGCACCGAAGCCGGCGGGTGGCGCGTAGCCGCCCGAGGGCTGCGGGTACGACGAGGGCTGGGGGTACGACGAGGGCGCGGCGTACGGCGCCGGCGCCTGCGGCAGCGACGACGGCCCCGGGGGCTGGCTCGGGGACTGCACGGGAGCCTGGGTGGGAGCGGGCGGCCAGGCGGTGGGTGGCGGGGACTGGTACGGCGGGCCCGCGGGCCCCGTGCTCGGCGGGGGCAGCTGGCCGCTCGTGGCGGGCCGGCTGGACCGGTAGCGCATGACGACGGCCGCGGGCACCTTGCCGACGGCGTACCCGAGCACGGCCGACGCCCAGCTGGAGGCGGCCTGGTCGTCGCCGCCGCGGTCGCGGGCCAGCCGGAGACCGGCCTCCTCGACGGCCCGCGCCGGGTCGGCCCCGCCGTCGATCATCTCGCCGAGCGGGTTCAGCACCCCGAAGCGCACGGCGTCGACGAGGAGGTTGATGTCGCCGGTGGTGGCCTGGTCCTCGGAGAGCACGTCGTCGAGGACGCCGCGAAAGCCGGCGGCGTCGTCGAGGATGCCGGGGCCGTGGTCGGCGACGAGATCTCGCAGCGCGTCGTGCAGCTCCATCGGATCAGACCGCCGAGCCGAGCTCGGCGGAGATGCCCGCGATCCGGTCGGCGACCTCGGCGGCCGTGCGCGGACGGGCGGCGACGTCGGTGTCGAGGCAGGCGGCGACGAGCTCGCGCGCCGCGGGCGAGAGGCTCTCGGCGAGGGTCGGCTGCGAGGCGAGGATCGAGCGCACCAGGAGCAGCGGCTCGGTGCCGCGGAGCTCGCCGTAGACGCCGGAGCCGGTGATCGCGAAGTGCAGGGTGGCCCCGAGCGACCAGATGTCGCTGGCCCGCGAGGCCTGGGCGCCGAGCATGATCGCGGGGTCGGTGAACTCCAGACCGATCTGCCCGAGGCCGGTGGTCACCATCCCCGGCGAGAGCAGCTGGGAGAGGCCGAGGTCGGCGAGCCGGCCGCCGTCCTCGGCGAGCAGCACGTTGGCGGGCTTGATGTCGCGGTGGGCGATGCCGCGCTCGTGGAGGGCGTGCGCGGCCAGCGCGGCGTCGCGGACGGCGGCCACCCGGCGGTCGGGCCCGATCTCCACCTGCGGCTGCTCGAGCGACCCGAGCGGGAGGAACTCCATCGCGTAGTAGAAGGCGCCGCCCTGCCGGCCCGCGTCGTAGACGGAGACCAGCCGGTCGGAGTCGGCCACGCTGAAGTGCTTGAGCTCGCGC